>JAVXVI010000359.1:0-20276 GCA_032230005.1 Actinomycetota bacterium
CGCCCCGGTGGTGCGTGCCGAGGACCAGCGCTGCGCCCAGCAGCACCAGGACGGCGGCCAGGCCGAGCAGCCGCCTCACCCCGCCGCCCCGCTGACAGCGCCGCCGTCGAGCGCGATCGCGACCTCCGCGGGCGTCTTCACCAGCCGCGCCGCGACCTCCGGGTCGGTCGGGCCGAGGCCGTACGACGGGCAGAGCGCGGCGACCCCGCACGCGCCGCACGCGGGCTTGCGGGCGTGGCAGACCCGGCGGCCGTGGAAGATCAACCGATGGCTCAGCATCGTCCACTCGGCCTTCGGGACCAGCGCCCCGACCTCTGACTCGACCTTGACCGGGTCCTCCTCCGCCGTCCACGCGAAGCGGCGGGACAGCCGGCCGAAGTGGGTGTCCACCGTGATGCCGGGCACCCCGAAGGCGTTGCCGAGGACGACGTTGGCCGTCTTGCGCCCGATCCCGGGGAGCGTGACGAGGTCAGCCAGCCGGCCAGGGACCTCGCCGTCGTACCGCTCGACCAAGGCTGCGCCGAGCCCGATCAGGGAGGACGTCTTGTTGCGGAAGAACCCGGTAGGGCGGATGAGCTCCTCGAGCTCGGCGCGGTCGGCTGCGGCGTAGTCCGCCGCCGTGCGGTAGCGCCCGAAGAGCACCGGGGTGACCTCGTTGACCCGCTTGTCCGTGCACTGGGCGGACAGGATCGTGGCGACGGCCAGCTCGAGGGGGGTGGAGAAGTCCAGCTCGCAGTGCGCGTCGGGGTAGAGCAGCGCGAGCTCCCGGTTGATCCGGCGGGCCCGGCGAACCAGGCCGGTGCGCGTCTCCTGCCCCCGGCCAGCCACGCGGTCGAGCCTAGGCGTCAGTCCGGCCGTTCGGCTGGTCGGGTGATGCGGCTCAAGGAACGCGAGAGTCGTGACGACCCCCCTTATGTCGGTCACAGAGAGTGACCGCGAAGCGGAGGGTTCATGGAGACGTCGACGCCGCTGGCGCCCTTGGGCGACCGTCGGGACAGCGTCGCCGCTAGTCCGGTCCCGCCCGCTCGTGAGGGCGGTCGCCGCGGCGCTCCGCGTCCGGTTCCTGAGCGCTCCGACGAGTTCGCCCACCTGTCCCTCGACGCGCTTCGCGACTACCGCCGCACGCTGACGGCCGAGGAGGACAAGGTCTCCTACTGGCGCCGGATCATCCAGGCGCGCCTCGACGTGCTGCGGGCCGGCTCGCTCGGCAACGTCGACGGCGACCGGCTCCGCCCGGTGCTCACCGACGCCCGCGTCGCAGGCAGCCGCACCGCACTCGTCCAGGTGATGGCCGTCGACGACATCCCGCCGCTGCCCAACCTCGCTGAGCTGTGGGAGCGCCGGGTCGCCGACAGCGACGTCCAGGCGCAGGACGAGCTGGACCACGACCTGGCCCGTGCTGAGCGCGAGCTCTCGGAGTACCGGCAGGCCCTGCACCGCCGCATCTCGGATGCGACCACCGAGCTGATCGCCCGCTACCGCGAGCAGCCCACGCTCTGCCTGAGCGCGCTCCCGGTCCGCCGGGAGCGACGGGTCATCTCTGCCTGAGGCGTAGGCACCTCCCCGATAGGGGACGATGAGGGTGTGACCCTCCTGCCGCTGGCGCTGCTGCTGCCGGTGCTGCTGCTGTTCCTCATGCTGGGGATGGAGCGCGTCGAGGGTCCGCTGCGTGAGGACGCCGTGACGGAGCAGCTCGAGTCGTTCCTCGACTCCGCGCGCCCGGACGAGGTCGAGACGTTCGTCAGCGAGGGCTTCGCCCCCGCTCTGGATCGCTACTGGCGGCGGCGCCGACTCGGGCGGTTGCTGCCCGGCCGGAGTCGCTGAGCCGGCAGGCGTGCCAGACTCGGCGGGGCGACATCCGCGCAACGAGGAGGAACTGGCAGTGGACGAGGTACTGGCCAAGGCCGGGCTGTTCCAGGGTGTCGCACCCGAAGCCGCCGAGGCCCTTGCCGGATCGCTCGCCTACGCCGACTACAGCCGCGGTGAGACGGTCTTCGTCGAGGGCGAGCAGGGCGACAGCCTCTACATCGTGCTGTCCGGCAAGGTGAAGGTCGGCCGCAAGGCGTCGGACGGCCGCGAGAACATGCTCTCGGTCATGGGCCCGTCGGACATGTTCGGCGAGCTGTCGCTGTTCGACCCCGGTCCGCGTACGGCGACGGCCACCGTCGTGACCGAGGCGCGGGTCGCCTCACTGGCCCATGACTCGCTGCGGCCCTGGATCACCGACCGGCCCGAGATCGCCGAGCAGCTCCTGCGGGTCCTGGCGCGTCGCCTCCGTCGTACCAACGACGCCCTGGCCGACCTCATCTTCACCGACGTCCCCGGCCGGGTCGCGAAGGCGCTGCTCGGGCTGGCCGAGCGGTTCGGCACGCAGGAGGCCGATGGGGTCCGCGTGCACCACGACCTCACGCAGGAGGAGCTGGCGCAGCTCGTCGGAGCCTCCCGCGAGACCGTCAACAAGGCGCTCGCCGACTTCGCCGCACGTGGCTGGATGCGGGTGGACTCGCGCGCCGTCACGATCCTCGACCACGACCGCCTGGCCCGCCGCGCCCGCTAGCGCGCGCTAGCCGGCGGCGGCGATGAGGGCCTCGGTCGCGGCGATCTCCGAGCGCTGACCGGTCGAGGTGGCGACGGTCAGCGCCTCGTCGTACGCCGCCTTCGCGCCGTCCGCGTCACCGACGGCGCGCAGCGCAGAGCCCAGCGCACGCAGCGCCAGGACCCTCGATCGGACGTCCTCACCCGGAGTGGCGACGGCCTCGCGCGCGGCGGCCAGGCCCTCCTCGATGCGGCCGAGCTCGAGGAGCGTGCCGGCGCGGTGCGCGACTGCCTGACGTCGCGGGAACAGCAGCCCCGGCTGGTCACTGGCGGCCAGGGCCGCGTCGAGCTCCTCGAGAGCCCCCTCACGGCGACCGCGGACCCGCATGGACTGGGCGAGCAGGACCTTGGCGCCGAGGGTGGCGTGCGGCTCGAGGTCGAGCCCGGCCAGCACGGCGCTGGCCCGCCACGCGCAGCCCTCTGCCGCGTCGACGTCGCCGCGGTCGAGGTGGGCGTAACCGGCGACGACCAGCGCCAGGCTCTGCGTCATCGGGAAGTGGCTGCTCTCCGCGAGGGCCGCCGCTGCGGACAGCCGCTGCAGCGCCAGGTCGGGGTCGTCGGCGCCGCGGGCGGCAACACCCTCCGCCGTCAGCGCGAGGGACTCGCCCCACCTGTCCCCGAGCTGCTCGAACCGCTCCCGTGCCTGCGCCGCCTGGGTGGCCGCGACGGAGACGTGGCCGAGCTCGGCAGCAGCGAGCGCGTCGATGGTCAGCAGCGCCGCCACACCCCAGCGCTCCCCCATCGCCTCGCCAAGCGGCAGCAGTGAGCCCGCGAGGTCGCGGGCCTCGGCCAGGCGGCCCTGCAGGAGCCGCACGAAGCCCTCCGTCCCGGCCACCCACGAGAGGCCGCCGCTGTCCTCCAGGCGGGCGAAGACGTCGGCGGCTTCCTCCAGGGTCGCGTCGGCCAGTGCGTAGTCGCCGCGCGTCGTCGCGCTCCACGCGAGGTGCTGCAGGGCCCAGCCCGCGCCGCGCTCGTCCCCGATCTGCGCGGCGAGGGACCGCGCCGCCCGGAACCGGTCCTCCGCCGCGCGGAGCCGACCGTCGAAGTAGTCGATCAGCCCCAGCTGGCGCAGCGCCTCACCGCTGATCCGGTCCAGCCCGGCGGGCGCAGCAGCAGCGAGCGCCGAGACGAAGGCCTGCGTCGCGCCGGCCAGGTCGCCGCGCTCGCGGCGCACCTCGCCCAGGACGACGAGGGCACCGGCCCGAAGGCCTTCCTCACTCGACGCCAGAGCCGGCGTCAGCTGGGCTTCCGCCTCCTCGAGGCGGTGCAGGCCGGCCAGCGCCTGCGCGTGGGCGACGCGGACGGCGTTGACGTCAGCATCGAGAAGAGCCGGTCCGTACGACGGGGACGTGAGCGTCAGCGCCCGGCTGAGGGCGCCTTCGGCGGCGGCGTAGTCGTCCCGTCCCGATGCGGCCTGCCCGAGCCGGGCCAGCGCGGCGAAGGCGAGGTCCCGGGCCGCCCACGAGGGATCGTCGAGCGGCAGTCCCATCTCCGCCGCCAGGCGCACCGCCCGCTCCCCCTGGGAGGCGGTCACGATGTCGGCCTCCGTCGACCGGCCCGCCCCGCCCACAGCGGCGTGCTCGGCGGCGGCGGCGTGCCGGCGGGCCCGCTCGGCCTTCGCGAGGCCCGCGTAGGCGACATCGCGGACCAGGGTGTGTCCGAACCGGTATGCGTCGGCGTCGGCGTCGGCCTCGAGCAGGCGCCGTTCGACCAGGGTGCGGACCGCGGCCTGCACGACGACGGGATCTCCGTGGCCGGACGCCCGGCCGACTGCCTCCAGCGCGGGGATGGTGACCCGCAGTCCGATGACGGACGCGTCCCGCAGCACGCCCTTGGCGGCTCCGTCCAGTCCGTCGATCCGGGCAGCCAGCACCGACTGCACCCCGGCCGGCAGCAGGGCGTCGGGCAGCTCACCGCCCAGCACCCAGCTGTCCCCCTCGCGCACCAGTGCGCCGCGGTCGATGAGCAGGTGCAGGAGCTCGGCGAGGAAGAACGGGTTGCCCTGCGCCCTGGAGAGCAGTGCTGCCCGGACGCTCTCGTCGAGATCGCCGGTGGCGACGCCGAGGTAGGCCCGCAGCAGGCGCTCTGCTGCGGAGTCCTCGAGGGGCAGCAGCGGGAGCAGCTCGACGTGCGGCAGCCGCTCCCACCACAGCGTCGGTGCAGCGGGCCCGAGCATGTCCGGCCGGCCCATCGCGACGAGCAGGACCGGGCCGGTGGTCAGCGCCGCGACGTCGAGCAGCCCGTCGATCATCGTGGGAGTGGCCCAGTGCAGGTCGTCCAGCAGCAGGACCAACGGGCCGTCGTACGCCATCGCGGTCCAGAGCGCGGCCACTGCGCGGCGCACCTGGTCGCCGCCCACCATGGCGCCCGGGGTGGCCGCGTCCCGTGGCGCGGCTGCATCGACGTCCTCGAGGCCCAGCAGGGCACAGAGCCGGCCGGTGATGCCGCCCGGAAGGGTGCGCCCGTGCGCCGGCTGCTCGAGACGGGCAACCGTCCGGGCGACCTTGTCGCGGGCAGTCGGGATGTCGTCGCCCTCGTTGATGCCGCAGGCAGTCCGCACCATCTCGGCGACCGCGGCGAGGTCGCGGCCTTCGCCGTACGGCGCGCACCGGCCCCAGAAGATACGAGCCCCTGGCAGCTCACCGGCGAAGCGCGCCAGCTCCTGGCCCAGCCGCGTCTTGCCCACACCCGCTTCACCGGAGATGAGTACGGCTCGTGGCGCCTGCCGGTCCGCCACCTCCAGGAGCCGGCCGATGAGCAGGCCCAGCTCAGCGTCCCGTCCGACGAACGGCGCCTCGTCGCCGACGCCGTGGCGGTTGGCGCCCGCCGGCCGCAGGCCGACGAGCTCGTATGCCGTGACCGCGTCGCGCTTCCCCTTGAGCCGCAACGGCGGCAGGGCCCGCCAGGACGCGATGGCCATCGTGGCGAGCGCGGTCTCCCGACCGGCGTAGACCGCGCCGACGCCGGCCACGTCCGACAGCCGGGAGGCGGTGTTCACGGCGTCACCGATGACCGTGTAGGACACGTGCGCCTGGAAACCCGCGATGACCTCGCCCGTGTTGACGCCGACCCGCAGACCGAGCCGGCGACCACCGCCGCTCTCGTCCTCGATCACCAGCCGCACCGCAGACTGCATCCGCGCGGCCGCGCGGTCGGCCCGCTCGGCGTCGTCCTCGTGCGCAACCGGAGCACCGAACACCGCCATCAGCCCGTCGCCGGTCAGCTTGTCGACGTTCCCGCCGAACTCGACGACGGCGTCGGCGAGGGTCGCGAGGACGCGGTCCGTGACGACACCGACGCGCTCCGGGTCGAGGTCCTCCGACCAGCTGGTGAAGTCGGACAGGTCGCCGAACAGCACGGTCACCACACGTCGCTCGGTGGCGACCTCCGGGACCGCCGCACCCGGCAGCGGACTGCCGCAGGCGAAGCAGAACCGTGCGTTGGTGACTGTCGGCGTCCCGCAGACGGGACAGGTCACCGGAGGTACTCCAGCTGGGCCAGGACGGACAGCGTCGCGGCCGGCCAGAGCACGCGGTCGACGTCGGCGTAGACGACTTCCACGACCTGCTGCGCCGTGGATGCTCCTGCCTCGACGGCGGCCCGGACCTGCTCCAGCCGTTGCTCGCGATGCGCGAGGTACTGCTCGGCGGCGACGCCAGCAGAGGGCAGCTCGGGGCCGTGGCCGGGCAGGACGGTCAGATCTCCCAGCTCGCGCAGCCGCCGCAGCGAGTCGAGGTAGTCGGCAAGCACACCGTCGGGATGCGCGACGACCGTGGTGCCGCGACCGAGGATCGTGTCGCCGGTCAGCACCGCGTCCGACAGCACGAACGACAGGGAGTCGGCGCTGTGCCCAGGGGTCGCTGCCACTCGCAGCTCCAGGCCGGCAGCGGCCACCACGTCGCCGCCGGTCAGCCCCTCATCGCCGAGCCGGTGCGCAGGATCGAGTGCGCGCACGGGAGCCCGCGTCATCTCAGCCAGGCGTCGCGCCCCCTCGCTGTGGTCGTAGTGGCCGTGCGTCAGGAGGATGGTCGCGACCGGACCGCACGCCGCGACCGCACCGAGGTGCCCCTCGTGGTCCGGACCCGGGTCGATGACGATGCATGCCTGCGAGTCCGGCGAGCGGAGTACCCAGGTGTTCGTGCCCTCGAGCGTCATCGGGCCCGGGTTGGGAGCAAGCACGACCGACGCCGTGTCCGTGACCCGTCGGGCGGACGCTGGCACGGACATCAGCCCGAGTGGCCGGGGTCGCCGGGGAGCAGGAAGACGAGCTCGCCTGAGTCGCTGACCCGCAGCTGGGGGTGGATCTGCGCGATGGTGCGTGGCGCTGCCAGTGCGGCTGCGACGTCGACGTACTCGGCCAGCTCGGCGAGCACGGCTCGGGTCGGCGGCAGCATCATCAGCCCTTGGTCGAGCGCATCCGCCGGCCGGACCCACAGCCGCTGGTCGGCTTCGCTGCCGGCCACCCGGGTCACCTGTCCGGGGGGCAGGGCGGCCAGGAAGAAGCGGGTGTCGAAGCGACGGGGCTCGGCGTCGGGCGTGACCCAGTGCGCGAGTGGCCGGAGCAGGTCGCTGCGCAGGACGAGGCCGCGCCGCGCGAGCAGCTCGGACAGCGAGTGCTCGCGTGCCTCGAGGGCGACCCGTTCGGCCTCCCACTCGTCGGTGCTGACGTCGGCGAGCAGGTCGTCCTGGGAGGCGCCCGCGAGGAGCACCCCGGACTCCTCGAAGGTCTCGCGGACAGCGGCGCAGACCAGCGCCCTGGCTACCGGCTCCGTCGTACGGAAGTCCGAGGCCCACGCAGCCGCCGGGCGGCCGGCCCAGCCGATGTCCGCGGTCGCATCCGCAGGGTCGACGGAGCCGCCGGGGAAGACGTGCATCCCGCCGGCGAAGGCCATGCCCCGGACGCGGCGCAGGAGGTAGACCTCCAGGCCGGCAGCGCCGTCGCGGATCAGGGCGATGGTGGCCGCGTCCCGTGCCGACGACGGCACGAAGTCCGGGCTCTGCGCGGCGCGCGCGTGCTCCAGGAAGTGCTGCGGCAGGCCGCCGGTTGTCACGGCCTCACCCCTCCGGGGTTACCTCGACGACGACCTCGACCTCGACCGGTGCGTCGAGCGGCAGCACGGCGACCCCCACCGCCGAGCGGGCATGGCGGCCGGCATCGCCGAAGACCTCCCCCAGCAGCTCGGAGGCGCCGTTGATGACGGCGGGTTGGCCGGTGAACTCAGGGGAGGAAGCGACGAAGCCGACCACCTTGACCACCCGGACGACGCTGTCGATCCCGACCAGCGCGTCGATCGCGGCCAGCGCGTTCAGCGCGCACATGCGCGCCAGCTCCTTGGCCTGCTCGGCCGACACCTGCCCGCCCACCTTGCCGATCGCCGGCAGGTTGCCCTCGACCATCGGCAGCTGGCCGGACGTCCAGACGAGGTTCCCCGTGCGCACCGCCGGCACGTAGGCCGCCACCGGGGGCACCACCGACGGCAACGTCAGCCCGAGCTCCTCGAGCCGCTGTCGAGCACTCATGCCAATGGCCGCTTGAAGTAGGCGACGAGCTGCTCACCGCCGCCGGGTCCAGGCACGACCTGCACCAGCTCCCAGCCGTCAGCGCCCCAGTTGTCGAGGATCTGCTTGGTCGCGTGGACCAGGAGCGGAACGGTGGCGTACTCCCATTTCTGCATGCAGGGAGCCTATCGAGAGCGGTCAGGCGCTCTGCTGCGCCGCCTCCGCCGCCCGCTTGCGCTGCAGCCTGCGGCGCTCGAGCTCGTTGAGCCCGCCCCAGATGCCGTGCGGCTCCTGCACCGCGATGGCGTACTCCAGGCACTCGACCTGCACGGGGCAGGCACGGCACAGCGCTCGAGCAGCGCCTTCCCGAGTGTCCTTCTCCTCCTTGCGCTCGAAGTGCGGCGGCGCGAAGAAGTAGACGGCGTTGTCACGTCGGCACTGGGCCGAGGCACGCCACATGGGTTCAGAGAGCATGGTCACCTTCTCCAGGAGCGGGGTGTGGCCCGCGTCACAAGAAGGGGATTCGCGCTCGGCGTGCAGATTCCTGCCGCCTGTTTCAGTGGAATGTCGTCCGCGGTCGCGTAGCAGAGCTTGGACGACGAGGACGCGGTTGCGGAGCCGCGGAGCGGGGCTCCCGAGCGCAGCGAGGGACGCTCCGCGATGCGGCGTAGCAGAGCTTGGACGGAATTAGGAGCCGGACATCTTCTCGAAGTAGCGCAGCAGCTCGACGGGGAACGGCATGACAAGCGTGGAGTTCTTCTCCGCGGCCACCTCCACGACCGTCTGCAGCAGCCTGAGCTGCAGCCCGCTGGGGTCGTTGGACAGCGCCCGGCCGGCCTCTGCCAGCTTCACCGAGGCCTGCAGCTCGCCGTCGGCGGCGATGATGCGGGCCCGCCGCTCACGCTCGGCCTCCGCCTGCCGGGACATGGACCGCTTCATGCCCTCGGGCAGCGCCACGTCCTTGAGCTCGACCCGCTCGATCTTGACGCCCCAGGGCCCCTCGGTCGGCTCGTCGATGACCGCGCGCAGCTCTGCGTTGACCCGGTCGCGGTCGCTGAGCAGATCGTCCAGGTCGGACTTGCCGCTGATCGAGCGCAGCGAGGTCTGTGCCACCTGTGACACCGCGAACAGGTAGTTCTGCACGTTGACGACAGCCTTCACGGCGTCTATCACCCGGAAGTAGACGACCGCGTCGACCGCCACGCTGACGTTGTCCTTGGTGATGCAGGCCTGGGACGGCACCGACATCGTGATGATCTGCATGTTGACCTTCTGCATGCGATCGATCACCGGGATGATGACGGTGATGCCGGGAGAACGGATGCCGGCCTGCACGCGTCCCAGCCGGAACACCACGCCTTGCTCGTACTGCTGAACGATGCGGATCCCCATCAGCAGCAGCACCAAGATGCCGAGCCCCAGGACGACGACGAGCCCGGTGAAGGCCTGCACACGTGCCTCTCCCGACGGGGACCTCCCCCGCCGTACCGCCGCAGTCTGCACCTCACAGGACCCGCGCCTACCCTTGTCGGGTGACCGACTTCTGCGGTGTGCGCCTGCACGTCGTCACCGGTAAGGGCGGCACCGGGAAGACGACGGTCGCGGCCGCGCTCGCGCTCGCACTCGCATCCGGCGGCAAGAAGGTGCTGCTGATGGAGGTCGAGGGGCGACAGGGCATCGCGCAGCTGTTCGACACCGCACCGCTGCCCTACGAGGAGCGCAAGGTGGCGGTGGCTCCCGGCGGCGGCGACGTCTACGCCCTCGCGGTCGACCCTGAGGACGCGCTGCTCGACTACCTCCACATGTTCTACAAGCTCTCGCCCACCGGTATCCCAGCCCGGACGCTGCGGCGTATGGGGGCCATCGACTTCGCGACGACCATCGCTCCCGGCATGCAGGACGTGCTCCTCACGGGCAAGGTGAAAGAGGCCGTCGTACGACGGCAGAAGGACGGCTCCCCGGCGTACGACGCCGTGGTGCTCGACGCACCGCCGACGGGTCGCATCACCCGGTTCCTCAACATCTCGCACGAGGTCGGTGGGCTCGCGAAGGTCGGGCCGATCAAGAACCAGTCCGACAACGTGATGGCCGTCCTGCGGTCACCGCAGACCGCCGTGCACCTGGTGACCCTGCTCGAGGAGATGCCGGTGCAGGAGACGCTCGACGGGGCTGCTGAGCTGACGTCGGCGCATATCCCGGTCGGCGGCATCGTGGTCAACGCGGTCCGTGAGCCGCTGCTGCCGCATGGCGACCTGGAGGCTGCGCAGCACGGACGACTCGACACGGCAGCTCTGGCCGCCGGCCTGAAGGAGGCCGGGCTGGACACGACCGACGAGCTCGTCGCGGCACTGACCTCCGAGGCGGGCGAACACGCGCAGCGGGTGGCCCTCGAGGAGCGCGGGCGCGACAGCCTGGGCGGGCTGCAGCGACCGTCGTACGAGCTCCCGCTGCTGCCCCACAGCATCGACCTGGGTGGCCTCTACCGGCTCGCCGAGCTGCTTCACGAGCAGGGGATGGCATGACAGGCAGGCTCGACGTCGACGGCACGATCGACAGCGCGCGCATCCTCGTGTGCTGCGGCTCGGGCGGCGTCGGCAAGACGACGACGGCAGCTGCGCTGGCCCTGCGGGCGGCCGAGCGCGGGCGGCGCACGGTGGTGCTGACGATCGACCCGGCCCGCCGGCTGGCCCAGTCGATGGGGCTGTCCGAGCTCGACAACGTCCCGCGTCGCGTCGCCGGGATCGACGAGTCCAAGGGCGGCTCGCTCGAGGCGATGATGCTCGACATGAAGCGGACGTTCGACGAGATCGTCCTCACGCACTCCGAGCCGGCGAAGGCCGAGGCGATCCTGGCCAACCCCTTCTACCAAGCGCTGTCCTCGTCCTTCGCCGGCACGCAGGAGTACATGGCGATGGAGAAGCTCGGGCAGCTGCAGGCAACCGGCGACTACGACCTCGTGGTCGTGGACACGCCGCCCACCCGCTCGGCCCTGGACTTCCTGGACGCACCTCAGCGGCTGACGACCTTCCTCGACGGCCGGATGATCAAGATCCTGATGGCGCCGGCCAAGGCGGGTGGCAAGGCCTACCTCAAGGTGGTGTCGGCCGGGTTCAACGTCTTCACCGGCGTGCTGACGAAGATCATCGGCGCGTCTGTCCTGCAGGACGTGTCGCAGTTCGTCGCAGCGCTCGAGACGATGTTCGGCGGTTTCCGCGAGCGCGCGCAGGCGACCTATGACCTGCTGAAGGCTCCGGGCACCTCGTTCGTCGTGGTGGCGGCGCCTGAGCGCGACGCTCTCCGAGAGGCGGCGTACTTCGTCGAGCGGCTGGCGGAGGAGCGCATGCCCCTGGCCGGCCTGGTGGTCAACCGCGTGCACCGCTCGGCGGTGACGTCGCTGACAGCTGAGCGGTCGGTGGCCGCGGCTCAGGTGCTCGAGGAGGCCTCCGGCTCGCCGCTGGCCGCCGCGGTGCTGCGGCTGCACGCTGACAGGGTGCAGCTGGCCGCTCGCGAGCAGCGGCTCGAGGCACGGTTCAGCTCCGCGCACCCGAGCGTGCCGGTCGTGGAGGTCGCGGCTCAGCCGGGAGATGTGCACGACCTCGACGGCCTTCGGGCTGTCGGGGCCGATCTGGCCGGCGGGACGAGCGTCGCCGCCGTACCCGCCTAGGTCGTCAGGCGAGGATCGTCAGACCGCGCTGGCCATGTGGGCGGCGCGGGCCGAGTCGAGCAGCTGGCGCCACGACGTGACGTCGGGCCGGCGGCGCAGCAGGGCGCGGCGCTCACGCTCGGTCATGCCGCCCCAGACGCCGAACTCCACCCGGTTGTCGAGGGCGTCGGACAGGCACTCCGTGCGCACGGGACAGCCCATGCAGACCGCCTTTGCCCGGTTCTGCGCTGCCCCGCTGACGAACAGGTCATCGGGGTCGGAGGTCCGGCACGAAGAGCGAGCGGTCCAGTCCTGGTGCGTCTCGAGAATCGACATCCGCTGTTCCTCGGGTGAGAGGGGGAACGCCTGCTGAGGGGGGTGGCGTTCCGACCTGTTCAACGTAGGAACTGGACGATGCGGACGGCAGACCCCGATCGACCCATTCCTCGATAGTCCGGTCGGGCCATCTCGGGCAGATCGGACATCAGGCGGCGAGCCGCCCGCAGGCCCCATCCGTGATCGACGACGTACCCTGACAAC
This sequence comes from Actinomycetota bacterium, assembly GCA_032230005.1. Classification (GTDB taxonomy): domain Bacteria; phylum Actinomycetota; class Actinomycetes; order Mycobacteriales; family SCTD01; genus RYN-124. The sequence continues at coordinate 12,278 of JAVXVI010000359.1, forward strand.
GTGGCCGGCCCTTCTTCCCGGCCGGCCCCCGTGCTTCCCGCGATCGGGCTGGCTCTGCTCGTCAGCGTCGTCATGGGACTGCTGCTCGCGGCCCTCGTGTTCCCGGTCGCCGGGGGCCTCGGACTGACGGCGAAAGCCGGGGCCGACGACTTCCTCGCCCTGCCGGCCGACCTCGAAGCGGGCCCGCCCGCGCAGCGCAGCAAGATCCTCGCGGCGGACGGGTCCTTGCTCGCGACGATGTACACCCAGAACCGCGTCAACGTGTCGCTGAGCAGCGTCCCGCTGGTCACCCGTCAGGCGATCATCGCGATCGAGGACAGCCGGTTCTACGCGCACCACGGGGTCGACTACAAGGGCATCGTCCGGGCGGCTGTGACGAATGCCGGTGCCGGCGGTGTGAAGCAGGGCGCGTCGACCCTGACCCAGCAGTACGTCAAGAACGCGCTCATCGACTCCGCCACCACCAAGGCCGGTCAGCAGGCGGCAAAGGCCGACAGCATCGAGCGCAAGCTGCAGGAGGCGCGCTACGCCTTGGCGCTCGAGCACAAGCTGAGCAAGGACGAGATCCTCGAGCGGTACCTGAACATCGCGTACTTCGGCCACGGGGTCTACGGCATCGGGACCGCCGCCAACTACTACTTCGCGAAGCCGGTCAACAAGCTCAACCTCGCCCAGTCAGCGCTCCTCGCCGGGATGGTGCAGAACCCCAACACCTACGACCCCAGCAGCAAGGTGCCCTCCATCCGGGCGGTCACGAAGGCACGCCGCGACGTCGTACTCCGCCGCATGGAGGACCTGGGGTTCATCAGCGACTCCCTGCGCGCCACCGCGGAGGGACTCGGCATCTTCACCGCCCTGCGCCCGGTCGGCAGCGGCTGCGAGGACGCAGCCGTCCTGGCTCCGTTCTTCTGCGACTACGTCCGCCACGTGCTCGAGGACACCCCCGCCGGCGCCGCCCTCGGAGCCACCCGCAACGAACGCCAGCGCACGCTGCTCGCCGGTGGCCTGACAATCCGCACGACGCTCGACCCCAAGGACCAGGCGGCTGCGCAGACGGCCGTCGACGAGCAGGTCCCGCGCAACGACCCGTCGGGCGCCGCGGCCGCCGTCAACATGGTCGAGCCCGGCACCGGTGCGGTGAAGGCGATGGCACTGGACCGGAGCTACAGCGATCTGAAGGGCCGCGGCAACACGAAGGTCAACCTCGCGACGGGCGGGCAGTTCGGCTATCAGGCCGGTTCGACCTTCAAGGCGTTCGTCATCGCCGAGGCCCTGCGGGAAGGCATCCCCCTGAGCCTGACCCTGCACGCACCGCAGACCTACACCTCGAAGGTCTTCAAGGACTACAAGAACGGCCGGATCGGGCCCTACACGATCTCCAACGCCGGCGACTCCGAGGCCGGCACGTTCAACCTCACCCAGGCGACGGCGCTGTCGGTCAACACGTACTTCCTGCAGCTCGAGGAACGCACGGGTGTCGAGAAGCCCGCGGCACTGGCCGAGTCGATGGGCGTGCACGTCGTCAAGGACTTCGTGGCCGACCAGCCGCTCGGACGCGGCGGCTCGTTCGTGCTGGGCAGCTACGGCGTGAGCCCGCTCGACATGGCAGCGGCGTACGCGACCTTCGCGGCACACGGGCTGTACTGCCCGCCGCGCGTCGTCACCGACATCGTCGGTCCGGACCACAAGGCCCTCACCGTGCCGCCGCAGCAGTGCGAGCAGGTGCTCGAACCCGGGGTCGCCGACACCGTCACCTCAGTGCTCCGGGGCGTCATCGACGGTCCTGAGCCAGGCCGCACCGGCAGCGGCGCTTCCATCGGCCGGCCGGCTGCCGGCAAGACCGGCACGGTCAACGAGTCGAGGGCAGCCTGGTTCGTCGGCTTCACGCCGCAGCTCGCCACGTCGGTCTGGCTGGGCATGCCCAACCCCAACCCCGGACCGAGCTTCGGCGTGCCGGAGCCGATGAAGAGCGTGACGATCAACCACCGGTTCTACCGGCAGATCTACGGCGGCAGCCTGCCGGCGCCCATCTGGAAGCAGGCGATGAGTGCCGCGCTCGACGGCGTGCCGGTCATCGACCTCAGTGCAGCCGACGCGACCGTCGCGCTCGGCGACCGCGTCCCCGTGCCGGACGTGACGGGTCAGCCGTACGACGTCGCGCGGCAGACGCTTGCCGACGCAGGCTTCGGGGTGCGAGGCGGCGGTCTGGTGAGCGCCGCGCCGATCCCCTACGGCAACGTCGGCTACACGTCGCCGCGACCCGGCCGGCTCGTGGCGGTCGGCGCGACCATCACCATCTACGTCTCCAACGGCCGAGCTCCTGCACCCTCGCCGTCACCCGTCGTGACTCCGGCAGCACAGCCGCAACCGCCATCGCAGACGCAGCCGTCACCGAGCCCCCAGCCGCAGCAGCAACCGCGTCCGCGCAAGACGAAGCACGGCGGGGGCTAACCGGCGAGAGCCGCGCGTACGGCGGCGGCAACGCGTCCCCCCTCGGCGCGGCCGGCCACCTTCGGCCCGATCACCTTCATGACGGCGCCCATCGCCTGCGGACCACTCGCGCCTGATTCCGTGACGGCTTCGCGGACGAGCGCCGTCAGCTCGTCGTCGGTCAGCTGCACGGGCAGGTAGGCCTCGAGCACCGCCCCTTCGGCCAGCTCGCGCTCGGCCCGGTCCGGCCGGCCGCCACTGGTGAAGGCCTCCGCCGCCTCACGCCGCTTCTTCGCCTCGCGGGTCACGACCTTCAGCACTTCGTCGTCGGACAGCTGGCGGGCCGCCTTACCGGCGACCTCCTCGTTGCCGATGGCGGTCAGGACCATGCGCAGCGTGGCCGTGGTCAGCTCGTCGCGGGCCTTCATCGAAGCGGTGAGATCGGCGTGCAGTCGGTCCTTGAGCTCGGCCATGCACCGAACCTACCTACGCTGATGCGATGCGCCGAGGGTCTGCTCTGCTGATGGCCGGTGCCTCGGTGGGTGTGGGCGCGCTGATCGAGCCGCACTTCCCGGTGCTGCGCCGGTTGTCGGTGCCTGTCCTTCCCGCCGGTGCCGGAGAGCTCCGCGTGCTGCACCTGTCGGACCTGCACCTGCTGCCGCGGCACGGCCGCCGCTCCCGGTGGATCAAGGAGCTGGCCGGCCTGCGTGCCGACCTCGTCGTCTGCACCGGCGATCTGTGGTCGTCGGCGCAGGCCCTCCCGCTGCTGGCGGCATCGCTCGGCGCCCTCACCGCCGACGGGGCACCGGGGGTGTTCGTGCCGGGCAACAACGACTACTACTCCCCGGTGCGGCCGTCATTCGGCGGCTACTTCTCGGGCGCTGAGCCGAAGCGGCGCGGCCCGGACATGCCGTGGCCGCGAGCAGTGAGGGCACTCGAGACGGTCGGCTGGACCGACCTGACGCACCGCCGTACGACGATCTCTGTGCGCGGACTGGAGGTGTCGCTCGCGGGCACCGACGACGCGCACCTGCGCCGGGACCGCTACGCGCTCGTGGCCGGGCCGGCCGGTGGTGACGTGGCGATCGGCGTGACGCACACGCCGCAGCGGCGGGTGCTCGATGCGTTCACCCACGACGGTTATCAGCTGCTGCTCGCCGGCCACACCCACGGTGGCCAGCTACGTCTGCCCGTGCTGGGACCTGCGGTCACGAACTGCGACCTGGAGCGGTCCAGGGCCCGCGGGCTGTCCCCACACGGGCCGGCCTGGCTGCACGTCAGCGCGGGTCTCGGCACGTCGCCGTACACGCCCGTGCGGCTCTGCTGCCGGCCGGAGGTGAGCCTGCTCACCCTCGTCCCCGTCCGGTAGTCTGCCCAGGCAGCAATCGGGGTGTGGCGCAGCTTGGTAGCGCGCTACGTTCGGGACGTAGAGGCCGCAGGTTCAAATCCTGTCACCCCGACAGCCTGGCTCAGCGCAGAAGGGCCGTCCGGAAGGGCGGCCCTTCTCGCATGAGGCAGAGTCGTGCGCCGAGGAGGACACGTGACCAGGACGATCGCGCTGCTGGGGGCCACCGGCTACACGGGGCGGCTGGTGGCCGCCGAACTCGCTCGTCGCGGGGTCGAGCACCGCGTCGGCGGACGGTCACCCGAGCGGCTGGACGCGGTGCCTTCTGACGGCGAGCGCCACGTCGTCGACATCACCTCGCCGACGTCACTGGACTCCTTCCTGGACGGCGTCGACGCGCTGATCACCTGCGTCGGCCCGTTCGCAGAGCACGGCATGCCGGTGGTCGAGGCCGCGGTGCGCAACCGGGTGGCCTACGTCGACTCGACCGGTGAGCCGGCGTTCATGACAGAGGTCTACCGGCGCTTCCGTACGGCGGAGACAGCCGTCGTACCGGCGTGCGGCTTCGACTACATCCCTGGCGACCTGGCATCGGCCGTCGCCGCCGCCGAGCTGGGAGCTTCAGCCGACGCCATCGACGTCGTCTACCGGCTCCGCGGTGGCAAGCCTTCTCGAGGCACCGCTCGCAGTGCGGTTGGCGCGCTCACGTCGTCCCGCCTGGCGCCCCGTCGCATGGTTGTTGAGGGGCCGGACGGTCCGCTCAGCGCCATCGAGGTGCCGTGGGGCGAGCAGGTCACCGTCCCGCTCCACCAGCCGGGCGCGAAGGTGCGCACCGGCCTCGGTGCTCCGGACGGTTTCGCCAGGGCGGCCGCACTGGCAGCACCGGTGGCGTCGCTCACGGCACCGCTGATGCGAGCCGCCGCGCCGCTGCTGAGCCGGATCGTGGAGCGGATGGAGGAGGGCCCGGACGCCGAGACACGGGGCAAGGCGGAGTCGCTCGTCGTCGCGGTCGCGCATTCCGGTGGCACGTCGGCGCGGGTCGCGGTGCGCTGCCGTGACGTGTATGGGCTGACCGCCCGGTTCCTCGTCGAGGCCGCTCTGCAGGTCGAGGGCAAGGGTGCGCAGGCGACCGCGGAAGCCTTGTCCCCCAGGGCTTTTCTCGACGCGGTCTCGGGACGCGATGGCAACGGCGAGCTCAGCTGGTCGGTCCTGTGATGGTCGTCCCCGACTGGGAGCTTCGCTACCGCGCTCCGCGCGTGACCCTGCCGGAGTGGGCCGAGGACGCACCCGATCGCTGCCTCTACATCTCCAACGCAGGCGGCAGCTTCGAGCTCTACTCGTGGGACCGCAGCACGGACTCTCACCGGCAGGTGACGTCCCGCGCGTTCGGAACCACCGACGGTCAGCTCTCGCCGGACGGCGCATGGATCTGGTGGTTCGACGACTCTGCCGGCGACGAGTTCGGCTCGTGGAAGCGACAGCCGTTCGCAGGCGGTCAGGACGAGCCGGCCGCGCCGGAGGTCGCAGAGGGCTACTCGGCCGGCTGCGAGATCGGGCGGGAGCTGTCGGTCGTCGGAACGTCCACCGATGAAGGCACCACCATCTACGTCGTACGCCCCGACCGGACCGATGTCCTCTACCGGTCGGAGGACGACGCGGACGTCGCGGCTCTGTCTCGCGACGACCGGCTCGTCCTCATGGAGCACTCGGAGCACGGCGACGCGCGACACCGCGCGTTGCGCGTCGTCGACGTCGACGGCAAGGTTGTCGGCGACCTCTGGGACGGCGAGGGCCTCGGCCTGCACGGCATCGGGTTCGCGCCACACGGCTCGACGGTGCTCGCACTGCACGAGCAGTCGGGACGGCCGATGCCGCTGCTCTGGGACCCGCACACCGGTGAGGTCAACCGGCTCGATGTCGCTCTCGACGGAGACCTGTCTGCGGACTGGTACGCCGACGGCAGCGCGCTCCTCGTCGTCGCGCAGGCCCGTGGCCGGTCGACCCTGCACCGGGTCGGGCTCGACGGCAGCGTCACCGACCTGCCGACGCCGGCCGGCTCAGTGACCGATGCGACCGCGCGTCCGGACGGCACCGTGGAGTTCTCCTGGTCGTGCGCGGCCGCTCCGAGCGTCGTGCGCTCCACCGACGGCGCCGTCGTTCTCTCGGCTCCGCAGCCCACTGCGCCCGGGTCGGTGCCCGTGCAGGACGCCTTCGTCGACGGACCTGGCGGCCGGATCCATGCTCTCGTCGCAACCCCGCCCGGCGACGGTCCGCACCCGACGGTCTTCCGGGTGCACGGCGGGCCACACATGCAGGACAGCGACTCCTTCCACCCAGAGCGGGCCGCCTTCGTCGACCTCGGCTGCGCGGTCGTCGACGTCAACTACCGCGGGTCGACCGGCTACGGCTCCGCCTGGCGGGACGCCATCACCGGGCGGCCCGGGCTGACCGAGCTGGAGGACGTGGAGGCCGTACGCCGGTGGGCGGTCGAGGCCGGGCTCACCGATCCGAGGCGCTGCGCGATCACCGGCGGGTCGTGGGGCGGGTACCTCTCACTGCTCGCGGCCGGCACCCTGCCCGACCGATGGACGGCCGCCGTCGCCGCTGTGCCCGTGGCCGACTACGTCGCGGCGTACGAGGACGAGATGGAGCCGCTGCGCGCTTTCGACCGGTCGTTGTTCGGTGGCTCGCCCGAGGAGGTTCCCGAGGTCTACCAGCGGTGCTCGCCGCTGACCTACGTGAAGGACGTGGTGGCCCCGGTCCTCGTCACCGCGGGCGCCAACGACCCACGTTGCCCGATCCGGCAGATCGACAACTGGCTCGCGGCGGCCGCCGAGCTCGGCAAGGACGTCGAGGTCTACCGGTTCGACGCCGGCCACGGCTCGCTCGTCATCGACGAGCGGGTGCGGCAGGCCAGGGTCGAGCTGGAGTTCGTCGCCCGGCGGTTGGGCCTACCGGCTCCGGCGTGAGGGCCCAGGCCTAGGACGACGGGCTGGGGCTGGCCCCGACGTTGATGGCGGCCGGCGACGTGCTCACGACAACGGTCGGGACCGGCTCCGGGCTGGGTGACTGCGTCGGCTGCGGTGAGGGAGACGGTGGCGGGGTCGGTGATGGCGCCTGGGTCGGCGACGGCGAAGGAGCTGCGCTCGACGGCGCCGGGCTCGGCGAGGTCTGCTCGAGCACCGAGGCGTCGGCCAGGACGCGCTCGGCCATCTCGCGCAAGGTCTGTGCCTGGGTCGAGGTGAGATCTGCGTTCTGGCTCTGCGAGGCGACCTCCTGCTCGAAGAGCCCGACCGCCGTGCGTACTCCCGCCGCGTCACCGGAGTTGGCCGCGCTGGTGATGGCGTTCATCTTGGTCTGCAGATCGGCCTTCGGTGAGCTCGAGGAGCACCCGGCAAGGACGACGCAGACGGCGGCTGCGGCCAGGACGCGCCTCACTTCGCCACCGTCTTCTTGACCTCGTCCTGGAGCTGCTGCAGGTGCTGGCGGAGCGGGGGCTTGAGGTCCTGACGGACCTTGATCGGGTCGGGCACCGCGGTGCTGCTGCCCGAGCGGCCGATCAGCAGGCCGGCGACGACGAGGATGCCGATGGCCAGGAGCAGCCCGACGACGATCGCCCAGTTGTTGCGCCGCGCCGGCGGCGGGACCGGCGTGACCTGGCGGCGCACGGGCTGCTCCGCAGTGCGCCCCCCGGGCACTGCGGTCGTGAGCAGCTGCGTGCGGTCCAGCACCTGCGTCCGCTCGGCGACAGGCGTCGGGGCAGCGATCACCGTCGTGGCCTGACCGCCTGCGGTGATGGCGCGCAGATCAGCGGCGACCTGCGCGCACGTCGGCCGCTGGGCCGGGTCCCGGTCGGTCATCGCCGTGAGGAGTCCCGGCCACCCGTCCGGCAGGTCCGACGGGACTGCGGGCGGGCGCGACAGCCGGGCCAGGGCGACCTCGACGGCGCTGCCGGGGTACTCCCGCTTGCCGGTCAGGCACTCGAGGAGCACCAGACCCAGTGAGTAGACGTCGGCCGCCGTGCCCACGGGCTCGGCCGTGACCTGCTCCGGCGAGAGGTACGACGCCGTGCCGACCGTGAGGCCGGTGGCGGTGACCTTCGCGGCATCGACCAGGCGCGCGATGCCGAAGTCGGTGAGGCGCACCCGGTCGTCCTTGCCGAGCAGCACGTTGGCCGGCTTCACATCGCGGTGCACCAGGCCCTGCGCATGCACGTGGGCCAGC
>JAVXVI010000360.1:0-10631 GCA_032230005.1 Actinomycetota bacterium
GCGAGCTGAGCTGGCCGGACGGGCTGGCCGCAGCGCGCTCGCGCCGCTACGGGGAAGCGACGATCTGGTACGCCGCGCGTTCAGGCAGCGCTGCTAGCGTGACCGGACCATGAGACGCGCCGTCTGCCCGGGGTCCTTCGACCCGGTCACGCTGGGCCACCTGGACATCATCGGCCGCTCCAGCCTCCTGTACGACGAGGTCGTCGTGGCCGTGGGCATGAACGCCTCCAAGAACCGGATGTTCTCCTTCGAGGAGCGCACCGACATGCTCAAGGAGGCCACGGCGCAGTACGGCAACGTCGTCGTCGACTCCTTCGACGGGCTCATCGTGGACTTCTGCAAAGCCCAGTCGATCCAGGTGATCGTCAAGGGTCTTCGCGCCATCAGCGACTTCGACTACGAGCTGCAGATGGCGCAGATGAACCACGGCCTAGCCGGCGTCGAGACGCTGTTCATGACGACCAACCCGCTCTACTCTTTCCTCTCGTCGAGCCTGGTGAAAGAGGTTGCGACGTACGGCGGCGACGTCTCGAGCCTGGTCCCGGAAACGGTCGGCCGCCGGCTGATCGAGCGTGTCTCGAAGAAGTAGCCAGCCCCCGACCCGTAACGGAGATCCCCGGTCCACGTGGACAGCGTCCAGTCCAAGCTCGACGAGATCACGGCCACGCTCGAGTCGGCCCGTGCCATGCCGATGTCGGCGTCGTGCGTGGTCAACCGCGGCGAGCTGCTCGGCTTGGTGAACGAGCTGCGGGGGCTGCTGCCGGAGGCGATGACGCAGGCACGGACGGTGCTGCAGGACAAGGACGGTGTTCTGGCCGACGGCCGGCGTGAGGCGGCCCGGATCATCGCCCAGGCCCGTGAGGAGCGGCTGCGGATGCTCTCCGAGCAGGAGGTCTACGTCGAGGCCCAGACGGAGGCAGACCGGCTGCTCTGGGAGGCCCAGACGTCGGCGGAGGCCATGCGTGCGGAGGTCGACGACTACGTCGACGGCAAGCTCGCGAACTTCGAGATCGTGCTCACCAAGACGTTGAAGTCGGTCGAGCGGGGTAGGGCCAAGCTGGCCGGCCGCAACGAGCTCGCCGAGATCGTCGACCAGCGCGATGAGGCCGCCCTACCGCACTGAGCCGGCCTGGCAATCGCCTCCGAATCGACCACAGGGCTGCTGCCGGGTAGTCTGGTTGACGGTCTCAACCGACCCTGAGTGAGTCATGCCCGAGAACAGGAAGCCGCAGCACCGCCTCGACCACCGCAATCCCCTCGTGCTCGATACACGTGAGCTGGGGCGGCGCGCGGGGTCGATGCGCACGGTGCGGTTCCCCGCCCCCGCGCCTGCCGATCTCGGGGTCGAGCTCATCGGAGTGCCCGCCGGATCCGAGATCGACCTGGACCTCAGGCTCGAGTCGGTGATGGAGGGTGTGCTGGTGAGCGGCACCGCCGCCGTCCAGCTGGCGGGGGAGTGCGGGCGCTGCCTGGAGCCGGTCACGGAGACGCTGACCGTCGACCTGCAGGAGCTCTTCGCCTACCCCGACAGCACCACGGACGACACGACGGACGAGGACGAGACGGCACGGATGGAGGGCGACTTCCTCGATCTGGAGCCGACACTGCGCGACGCGGTGGTGCTCGCCCTGCCGCTCACCCCGCTGTGCCGGGAGGACTGTGCAGGGCTCTGCGCGGAGTGCGGAGAGCGCCTGGACGACCTGCCGGAGGACCACACGCACGACGCGCCAGACCCCCGCTGGTCGGGGCTGCAGGACCTGATCGACACGCGAACTCCCGAGGAGAAGTAATGGCCGTCCCGAAGCGCAAGATGTCGCGCAGCAACACCCGAGCGCGGCGCGCCCAGTGGAAGGCGACCCCGCCGGCCCTGACGACCTGCGACCGCGGCCACACGACGCTCCCGCACACGGTGTGCCCGGAGTGCGGCCGTTACGACAAGCGCACCGTCATCGCCGTCTGACGCTTCCGCGCATGACGAGCGGCGTATGAGCAGCAAGGCGCCCGCCTACGCGCTGCTCGAGGCCGTCCTGGGCACGGCCATCGACCCGCCGCTGCTGGAGCGGGCGCTGACGCACCGCTCCTACGCCTACGAGCACGGCGGCCTGCCCACCAACGAGCGCCTCGAGTTCCTCGGCGACGCGGTCCTCGGCGTGATCGTCACCGACGCGCTCTACCGCACCCATCCCGACCTGCCAGAAGGGCAGCTGGCCAAGCTCCGCGCCAGCGTGGTCAACACCAGGGCGCTGGCGGGAGTGGCCCGGTCCCTCGAGCTCGGCAGGTGGCTCCGCCTCGGCAAGGGCGAGGAGGTCACCGGTGGACGCGACAAGGGCTCGATCCTGGCCGACACGATGGAGGCCCTGATCGGCGCGGTCTACCTCGACCGTGGCCTCGAGGCTGCCACCGTCATGGTGCGGACGCTGTTCGACCCGCTGATGAAGGCGGCCACCGAGGACGGAGCCGCCCTGGACTGGAAGACCAGCCTGCAGGAGCTGACCGCCGCCCGCGGACTGGGGGTGCCGGAGTACGTCGTCGCCGAGAGCGGACCGGACCACCAGAAGGCGTTCACGGCGATGGCGGTCGTGCAGGGCGAGCCGCGCGGCGACGGCGCCGGCCGGAGCAAGAAGGAGGCCGAGCAGCAGGCCGCCGAGGCTGCCTGGCGCTCCCTGAACGAGGCCTAGGCAGCGGCGTGCCCGAGCTCCCCGAGGTCGAGGTCGTCCGCGTCGGGCTCGAGCGAGGGGTCGTCGGGCGCACGGTCCAGAGCGTGCACGTGGCCCATCCCAGGGCGGTACGCCGCCACCTGCTCGGACCCCGGGACTTCGAGGACCTGCTGGCCGGTCGGACGATCACGGCGGCACAGCGACGTGGGAAGTACCTCTGGCTGCCGCTGGACTCCGGCGACGCCCTGACGGGGCACCTGGGCATGAGCGGCCAGCTCCTCGTCGTACCTCCCGACAAGCCCGACGAGAGGCACCTGCGGGTGCGTTTCACCTTCACCGACGGCGGGCGTGAGCTGCGCTTCGTCGACCAGCGGACGTTCGGCGGCCTGCTCGTGGTGGCCGGTGGGGCGGATCTGCCGAGCACGATCGCCCACATCGCCCGCGACCCGATCGACCCGGCGTTCGACGACGAGGGCTTCGTCGAGGGGGTCCGCCGCCGTAAGACCGGCATCAAGCGGGCGCTCCTCGACCAGTCCCTCGTCTCCGGTATCGGCAACATCTACGCCGACGAGGCCCTCTGGCGCGTGCCGCTGCACTACGCGCGCCCGACCGAGACGCTGCCCAGGCCGGTCCTGCGCGAGCTCCTCTCGCACGTCCGGGCCGTGCTCAACGAGTCCCTCGCCGCGGGTGGGACCAGCTTTGACGCCTTGTACGTCTCGACCGAGGGGGTCAGCGGCCTGTTCGAGCGTGAGCTGCACGTCTACGGCCGGGAGGGCGAGCCCTGCGACCGGTGCGGCACCCCGATCCGCCGGGACGCGTTCATGAACCGCTCCTCCTTCACCTGCCCCCGTTGCCAGCCCCGCCCCCGCCGAGGTCACTGGTGACGGATGTCCGGCTGACCGCGTTCGTGAAGGGCCGGGTCCAGGGCGTCGGCTTCCGCTGGTGGACGCGCGCCCGCGCGCTCGAGCTGGGCCTGGTGGGGACGGCGACCAACCTGGCCGACGGGCGCGTCGAGGTCGTCGCTGAGGGGCCTCCGCAGGCCTGCCGCGCGCTCCTCGAGCTGCTGCCGGGCGGGCCTGGCAGCGTCGCGTTCGTGGCCGACCGGTGGGGGCCGGCACGGGGCGATCTGTCCGGCTTCGTGGAGCGCTGAGAGGCTCCCGACATTGTGACCTGGTTGTTACCGGGACCTTGACCTGAACGGGTCCTCGTGGGACTCTGATCTCACCGCTGCGGAGGCCCCCGACGCTTGTCGTGCCCCGCTGCGTGTGGAGATCCCTCAACGCGGAGGAAACAGATGGCGAAGGCCCTGTTCGGTCATGTCGGTGTGGGCACCGACCTTCGGCTGGCCGACGAGGTGCGTCGACTGCGTGGCAGGGTGGCTGAGCTCGAGGCCGAGCTCGTGCGCGTCCGGGCCGCCAACGACGCGCTTGCTGCGTCGCTGACCGTCGAGGACGACCTGTCGACCCTGGCTGTCGACGCCACCGTCTGACCCTGCTCCAACGCGAGGGCGCCCCGGCTGGGGCGCCCTTCGTCGTGCCTGCGGGGACCTCGTCGTGTCTCCGGGGCATCGCGGCCTGCGGCCGGTAGTGTCCGAGCCGGCCTTCCCCGCCGTACCGCTGTTCTGACCCGTAGGCGAGACGTGCATCTCAAGAGCCTGACGCTCAAGGGCTTCAAGTCCTTCGCGTCCCCGACGACCCTGCGCTTCGAGCCCGGCATCACCTGCGTCGTGGGCCCCAACGGCTCGGGCAAGTCCAACGTCGTCGACGCCATCGCCTGGGTGCTCGGCGAGCAGGGCGCCAAGGCGCTGCGCGGCGGCAAGATGGAGGACGTCATCTTCGCCGGGACCCCCGGCCGTCCACCGCTCGGTCGGGCCGAGGTCACGCTGACGATCGACAACAGCGACGGCGCGCTGCCGATCGAGTACGCCGAGGTGAGCGTCAGCCGGCTGATGTTCCGCTCCGGCGAGTCGGAGTACTCCATCAACGGCCAGCGCTGCCGGCTGCTCGACATCCAGGAGCTGATGGGCGACTCCGGCATCGGCCGCGAGCTGCACGTCGTCGTGGGCCAGGGCCAGCTCGACGCGGTGCTCCAGGCCCGGCCGGAGGAGCGGCGCGGCTTCATCGAGGAGGCCGCCGGCGTCCTCAAGCACCGCAAGCGCAAGGAGAAGGCGCTCCGCAAGCTCGAGGCGATGCAGGCCAACCTCACCCGGTTGCAGGACCTGACCGTCGAGCTGCGCCGTCAGCTCAAGCCGCTCGGCAAGCAGGCGGAGGTGGCGCGGCGGGCCGCCCAGGTGCAGGCCGACCTGCGCGACGCACGACTCAGGCTGCTGGCCGACGACCTGCTCGCGATGCGGGGCACGCTCGAGGCAGAGGTCCGGGACGAGACGGCGCTGCGAGAGCGGCGTACGTCGGTGGAGAAGGCGCTCGCCGAGGTGCAGGAGCGCGAGAGCTCGCTCGAGACGGCTGCGGCCGAGCAGGCCCCGCGGCTCGCGCGGGCCCAGGAGACGTGGTACCGCCTGTCGGCGCTCGAGGAGCGGTTGCGGGGCACCGCGACGCTGGCCTCCGAGCGGCACCGCCATCTCACCAGCGAGCTGCCGGACGAGGCCCGCGCCGGGCGCGACCCGGAGCAGCTCGACCGTGAGGCGGCAACCGTCCGCGAGCAGGAGGCGGCGCTGTCGGAGCAGCTCGTGGCCGACGGTCAGCGGCTGGACTCGGCAGTCACCCGTCGTACCGACGCGGAGGCCTCCCTCGCTGCCGAGGAGAAGGCGCTTGTGGCCGCGGTCCGGGCCGTCGCGGACCGTCGCGAGGGGCTGGCTCGGCTGCGCGGGCAGGTGGGTGCGCTCCGGTCGCGGGCCGAGGGCGCCGAGGCGGAGATCGGCCGGCTGGCCGCCGCGCTGGCCGATGCTCACACCCGCGTCGAGCGCGCCCAGGCCGACCTCGACGCCCTGCAGGCCGAGGCGGGTGGGCTCGACCAGGGCGAGGTCGACCTCGACGACAAGCACGAGCAGGCCGCCGAGGCGCTGGCGCTCGCGCAGGACCGGCTGGCCGCTCTCCAGGTGGACGAGCGCGAGGCGGAGCGGGACCGGTCGACGTTCGCTGCCCGCCGCGACGCGCTCGCGCTGTCATTGACCCGCAAGGACGGGTCGGGAGCGCTGCTGGCCGGCGACCTGCCGGGCGTCCTCGGTTCGGTCGCGGCGCTCGTCACGATCCAGCACGGCCACGAGCACGCCGTCGCCGCCGCCCTCGGCGCCGTTGCCGACGCCGTCGCCGTTGCGACCCCCGCCGCTGCCGTCGCCGCGCTCGCGCAGCTGAAGGCCGAGGACGCCGGTCGGGCCGGCCTGCTGGTGGGTGGTGGCGCGTACGACGACGCGGGGGAGTGGCCGGCGCTGCCGGCGCACGCCCGCTGGGCGATCGACCTGGTGACGGCGCCCGAGTCGCTGCGACCCGCTCTGGCGCGGGCGCTGCGCCGGGTGGCCGTCGTCGACGGTCTCGAGGCGGCCCGCGCGCTGGTGGAGTCCCTGCCCGACGTGCGCGCCGTGACCGCCGAGGGTGACCTGCTCGGGAGCGACTGGGCCATCGGGGGGTCCGCTTCGGCCCCCTCACTGATCGAGGTGCAGGCCGCCGTCGACGAGGCCTCCGCCCAGCACGATGAGGCGCAGCGGCGCCAGGAGCGGCTGCGGTTCGAGGTGTCGACCGCGCAGGCCGAGGTGGACCGCGCCAAGGAGGCGGTCGAGTCCGCGCTCGTCGAGCTGCACCAGTCCGACGCCCGCATGGCCGCCCTGGGCGAGCAGCTCGGCCTGCTCGCCTCCGCCGCCAGGGCCGCCGAGGCGGAGGCCGGGCGGCTGGAGCAGGCCCGGGTCCGGGCCGAGGAGGCGAGAGACGGAGACCTGTCCGGGCTCGCTGAGCTGGAGGAGCGGCTGGCTGCCGCCGAGGCCGCTCCCGACGAGGGCGAGCCCTCGACCGAGCTGCGCGACCGGCTCGGGCGGGAGGCGACCGAGGCGCGGGCCGCCGAGGTCGAGGCCCGCCTCGCCGTGCGCACCGGCGAGGAGCGGGCGCGCGCGCTCGCCGGCCGGGCAGAGTCGCTGGAGCGGGCTGCCCGTCAGGAGCGCGAGGCGCGCGAGCGGCTGGTCGCCCTGCGCGAGCAGCGCGACCGGGGTGCCGTGGTCGCCGCCGACGTCGTCCGGGGTGCCCAGGCCGCGCTGCAGCGGATCGCGATCTCGCTGCAGGCCGCCGCGGCCGAGCGGGAGGCCGCCCAGGCGGCCAGGACCGTGACCGAGGGCGAGCTGCTCGCGCTGCGGGCCCGGGGTCGCGAGCTCGCTGCTGAGCTCGACCGGCTGACCGACGTCGTGCACCGCGACGAGGTGGCCCGGGCCGAGCAGCGGCTGCGGATCGAGGCGCTCGAGGCCCGCGCCGTGGAGGAGTACGCCGTTCCGCTGGAGTCACTGCTCGCCGACTACGGGCCGGACGTCCCGGTTCCCGTCGAGGACGGCGAGCCGGTGCCCTACGACCGGATCGAGCAGGAGAAGCGGGCGGCCACCCAGGACCGGGCGCTCGCCCTGCTCGGCCGGGTCAACCCGTTGGCGCTGGAGGAGTACGCCGCACTCGAGGAGCGCTCGGCCTTCCTGACCACCCAGCTCGAGGACCTCAAGGCCACCCGCCGTGACCTCCTCACCGTCATCAAGGAGGTCGACGACCGGATCGACGAGGTCTTCCGGAGCGCCTACGAGGACACCGCGCGTGAGTTCGTGCACGTCTTCGCTGCCCTGTTCCCCGGCGGCGAGGGCAAGCTGGTCCTGACCGAGCCCGACGACATGCTGGCCACCGGCATCGAGGTGCTCGCGCGCCCGGCCGGCAAGAAGGTCAGCCGCCTCTCGCTGCTCTCCGGCGGTGAGCGCTCCCTGACGGCGATCGCGTTCCTCGTCGCGCTGTTCCGGGCCCGCCCCTCGCCGTTCTACGTGCTGGACGAGGTAGAGGCGGCCCTCGACGACCGCAACCTGGGGCGGCTCCTGGAGCTGCTGGAGGGCCTGCGGGACGCGTCGCAGCTCATCGTCATCACGCACCAGAAGCGGACGATGGAGATCGCCGACGCGCTGTACGGCGTGACGATGCGCGGCGACGGCGTCTCGGCCGTCGTCAGCCAGCGCCTCCGGGAGCGCGAACCCGCCTGATCCCGTGTCGCCCCCGGTGGTGTCAGAAGCGGGGGTGCGCCCTCGCTGCCTGCGCTTTCTGACACCGGCGAAGTGGGGGTGGCGCTGGTAGACAGCAGGGATGCTGGAGATCCTGGTCCTCGTCATCGCCGTGCTCGTCGTTGCGATCGGGACGACGGTCGCGCTGGTCACCAGGAGCGGCCGCCGGTCCCTGCCGCCGGTGCAGCGTCCGGTCGAACCGGAGGTGCCGAAGCGGTCGGTGGCGACGCTGCCGCTGCCGGAGGTCTCCGACCTGCCCGACCCCGAGGCAGCCCCTGAGGCGTCGCCGTTGCTGCCGGCGGCGACCGAGACGGTGGCGATGCCGCTCGACGTCCCGGAGCCGACTGCCGGCCGCCTGCACCGCCTCCGGGCGCGGCTGGCCCGCTCGCAGGGCACGCTCGGCCGCGGCCTGTTCGCCCTGCTGTCGCGCGACGTCGTCGACGACGACACGTGGGAGGAGGTCGAGGAGACGCTGCTGCAGGCCGACGTGGGCGTGAAGGCGACCGCCGAGCTCGTGGAGCGGCTCCGCACCCGCGTCCGGGTCGAGGGCACCAAGCACCCCGGCGAGCTGCGGACGCTGCTGCGCGAGGAGCTGGTCGCCGCGATCGGCGCGGACACAGACCGCAGCCTGAAGACGCTGCCCCACCCGGACGGCCGGCCGGCCGTCGTACTCGTCGTCGGGGTCAACGGCACCGGCAAGACCACGACCTGCGGGAAGCTCGCGCGGGTGCTCGTCGCGGACGGGCGGTCCGTCGTGCTCGGAGCCGCGGACACGTTCCGGGCCGCTGCCGCGGATCAGCTGCAGACCTGGGGGGAGCGGGTCGGTGCGGAGACGGTCCGCGGGCCGGAGGCCGGCGACCCGGCCAGCGTCGCCTTCGACGCGGTCAAGCGGGGCATCGAGGCCAAGGTCGACACGGTCCTCATCGACACCGCGGGCAGGCTGCACACCAAGACCGGGCTCATGGACGAGCTCGGCAAGGTCAAGCGGGTCGTCGAGAAGCACGGGCCGGTCGACGAGACGCTGCTCGTCCTCGACGCGACCACGGGACAGAACGGCGTGGTGCAGGCCAGGGTGTTCACCGAGGCCGTCGACATCACGGGGATCGTGCTGACCAAGCTCGACGGGACCGCCAAGGGCGGCATCGTGATCAGCGTGCAGCGCGAGCTCGGGATCCCGGTCAAGCTGATCGGGCTGGGTGAGGGCAAGGACGACCTCGCACCGTTCGACCCCGAGGCGTTCGCCGACGCCCTGCTCGGCGACGAGGCCGCCCTCTAGCCCGCCCGGTCCACCGCTGCCCCTAGCCGGCGCGGTCCACCGCTGTCCCTAGCCGGCGCGGTCCACCGCGACGCACCAGTCGGCGTCGTCTCGCCACGGGTCGTCGTCCCACGACGAGTAGCGGGCCACCTGGGTCAGCCCCGCACCGGCCATCAGGTCGTCGTACTCGCCCTTGCTCATCCGGTCGGTGCGCCAGCCGTTGACGAGCAGTCCACCGGGGGCCAGGTGGGCGGCTAGCCGCTCGACCACAACTGCCTCGGTGCCCGGCGTGAGGTAGACGATGACGTTGCCCGCTCCGATGACCACGTCGAAGGTCCTGCCGAGGTCGAGCGATGCCAGGTCGGCGTCAACCCACGGCAGGTCGTGCCGCCGGGCGACGTCGAGCATGGAGGCGTCGTTGTCCACGCCCATGACGTCGTAGCCGCGCCGGGCCAGCTCGACGGCCACCCGGCCGATGCCGCAGCCTGCATCCAGCACGTAGCCGTGCCGCAGCAGCCGGGTCACGAAGTCGGCCTCGCCGTGCATGTCCGCACCCTGCTCGGCGAGCCGGCGGAAGCGCTCCTCGTACTCCGGACCGCGGGTCCCACCCGTCTCCTCAAGCCACCTGGTCACCAGCGCTTTCTACCTCGCGCACCCCGGGGCCGCCGGGCCGCTTCCCCTGGTTCACAAGCCGGAAACACGGTGGTCGGAACCGTTCCCTCCGTGAAACACGTGCGACACCGCCGGGGAACGGCCGCACAGCAGGCTCACCGCAACACCAGTCCAGGTCCGTCACGGGCCTCACGGAGGAGAAGCATGAGTGTGCAACTGATCGGCCTGGCCGCCGCCGCAGAACCCATCGGCGACTCGGCCCTGACCTCGGCGAACACCGCCTGGATCCTGGCGAGCTCTGCGCTCGTCCTGCTCATGACCCCCGGGCTCGCGTTCTTCTACGGGGGCATGACGCGTGCGAAGAGCACGCTGAACATGATCATGATGAGCTTCTCGGCCATCGGCATCGTGAGCGTCCTGTGGGTCATCTACGGGTACTCGCTCGCGTTCGCGCCGGACAAGAAGGGCGGCCTGATCGGCAACCTGTCGATCAGGTTCCTGCACAACGAGACACAGGCGTCGATCACCAACCACCTCTACGACTACGGCTTCATCGCCTTCCAGCTGATGTTCGCCATCATCACGCTGGCCCTCATCAGCGGCGCCGTCGCCGATCGCATGAAGTTCAGTGCGTGGATCGCGTTCAGCATCGCCTGGATCTCCATCGTCTACTTCCCGGTCGCGCACTGGGTGTTCGCGTTCGGTGTGCCTGCCCCAACGGACGCGAGCGGCGCCTTCACGGGTCCGGTCGGCGCGGGTAACGCCTACGGGTTCGTCGCAGGGACAGGTGGCTGGATCGTCAGCAAGCTCGGCGCCCTCGACTTCGCGGGTGGTACGGCGGTGCACATCAACGCGGGTGCGGCCGGCCTGGCGCTGTGCCTGGTCCTCGGCGTCCGCAGGGGCTTCGGCAAGGAGGCCATGC
>JAVXVI010000361.1:0-3827 GCA_032230005.1 Actinomycetota bacterium
GGCCCGGACCGGTCGAGGAGCGAGCGGTAGACGGAGACGTCGACAGCTCCGGTCTTCTTCTGCCGCGAGTCGTCCTTGGCCCGCTGCCGCTGCTCGTCCATCAGCGCGCGGAAGCCCGGCTCGTCGACGGTGAGCCCCTGCTCCGCGGCCATCTCCAGCGTCAGGTCGATCGGGAAGCCGTAGGTGTCGTGCAGCTGGAAGGCGGCCGTCCCGGAGAGCACTCCCCCGGCCTGGCGCGCAGCCGGCACGGCCTGGTCGAAGATCGTTGCGCCCTTGGTGATCGTCTCGAGGAACGAGCCCTCCTCGGCGACCGCCACGGCGCGGATCCGGTCCGCGTCGCTCACCAGGTTGGGGTACTGCGGCCCCATCGCATCGATGGCGGAGTCCACGAGCTCGCGCATCGACGGATCGAGCGCGCCCATGAGCCGCATCGCTCGCGTCGTACGCCGAAGGATCCGGCGCAGCACGTAGCCACGACCCTCGTTGCCGGGGTTGACGCCGTCGCCGATGAGCATCGTCGCCGTACGCGCATGGTCGGCGACGACCCGCAGCCGCACGTCGTTGGTGTGGTCGCTGCCGTAGGTCACCCCGGCGAGGCGCGCTCCGGTGTCGAGGATCCGGCGCGACGTGTCGATCTCGTACAGGTTGTCGACGCCCTGCAGGACGGTCGCCATCCGCTCCAGGCCCATGCCGGTGTCGATGTTGCGCTTGGGCAGCTCGCCGGCGACGTCGAAGTCGACCTTCGTGCGGACCGCACTGAGCTCGAACTGCATGAAGACGAGGTTCCAGACCTCGAGGTAGCGGTCCTCGTCCGCGATCGGCCCGCCTTCCTTGCCGTACGACGGCCCGCGGTCGTAGTAGATCTCGCTGCACGGCCCGCCCGGGCCCGGCACCCCCATGTGCCAGTAGTTGTCGGCCAGACCGCGTCGCTGGATCCGTGACGGGTCGACGCCGGCAACCGTCTTCCAGAGGTGCTCGGCCTCTGCGTCGTCCTCGTAGACCGTGCACCAGAGCTTGTCCTCGGCGAAGCCGTAGCCGCCGTCGGCCACCGGCTTCGTCAACAGCTCCCACGCGAGCGGGATCGCGCCTTCCTTGAAGTAGTCGCCGAAGGAGAAGTTGCCGGCCATCTGGAAGAACGAGCCGTGCCGGGTGGTCTTTCCGACCTCCTCGATGTCGAGGGTGCGCACGCACTTCTGCACGCTGGTGGCCCGCGGCCACGGCGGCGGGTTCTCACCGAGGAAGTACGGCTTGAACGGCACCATGCCGGCGTTGACGAGCAGCAGCGTCGGGTCGTCCGCGATCAGCGATGCCGACGGGACAACCGTGTGGCCCCGCTGCTCGAAGTGGTCGAGGAAGCGCTGGCGGATCTGCGCGGACTCCACGGCTAGCTGTCCACCACGTCGTGGCGGCCGTCGAGCCCCAGCTCGGTGCGGAGCAGGTCCTCTCGCTCGGCCATGCCCTCGCGGACGTTCTCGCCGAAGTCGCGGATCGCATCGCCCAGCCCGCCAAGGGCACCGGTGAGCGACCCCTGCATGCCGGCCGGCGTGAGCTTCTGCGCTGCCTTCGACATCTTGCGTACGACGAGGACGCCGACGGTGGCGCCGAGGGCGATGTAGAACATCCGCCGGGTCACTTGCGCTTCGCCGCCTTCATCTCCGTCTTGATGCGCTTCTCGATCTCCCCGTGCTGGCGCTTCGTGGCCGCGCGGCGCACGCCGTACGAGAAGGCAGCGACCTTCACGACCGGGCTGCCGAGCGTCGCGGCGAACAGCGACGTGAGCGCCGAGATGTTGCCCGTCATCGACTGCACGTTGGCGGTGATGGCATCGACGCGGACCAGCTCCTCGTTGACGTGCGTCACGGTGCCGGTCACCTCGCCGAGCAGCGGCACGGTCTTGTCGGTGATGCCGGCGACCAGCTTCTGCGTCTCCCCCAGCACCTTGCCGAGCTTGAGCAGCACGAGGCCGAGGAAGAGCACGAGCACGACGAAGGCGATCGCGAAGATGAGGCCTACGACGTCACCGGCTGAGATCACTGCTGCTCCTTGTCGAGGGAGCTGAGCTCCTGCTCGGTTGGTGGGACGGGCTTGCACCTGGGACGGAAGCCGGAGGCAGCATCCTCCGCGACCACCTGGCGGTCACCGCGCAGCACCTCGCGCAGCCCCGCGAGGCGCTCACCGACGACCCGCTCGACTCCCAGGTCGCTGGGCGAGTAGTACTCCCGCCCCGCGACCGGGTCGGGCGCGTACTGCTGCGCGACGACCCGTCCCGGGAAGTCGTGAGGGTATCGGTAGCCGCCAGGAGACCCGTGGCCGATTTTCTTCGCGCCCGGGTAGTGGCTGTCGCGCAGGTACGGCGGCACGGTCCCGGTACGGCCGGCGCGGATGTCCGCGAGGGCTGTGTCGACGGCCGCCAGCACCGCGTTGCTCTTCGGCGCGAGGGACAGGTGGATGACCGCCTGGGCCAGGTTGATGCGGGCCTCGGGCATCCCGATGAGCTCCAGCGCCTGGGCAGCGGCGACAGCCGCCTGCAGGCTGGAGGGGTCGGCCATGCCGATGTCCTCGCTGGCGCTGATGACGAGCCGGCGGGCGATGAAGCGGGGGTCCTCCCCCGCTTCGACCATGCGTGCGAAGTAATGCATGGCGGCGTCGACGTCAGAACCGCGGATGCTCTTGATGAACGCGCTGATCACGTCGTAGTGCTGATCGCCGTCGCGGTCGTAGCGGACGGCTGCCTTGTCGACGGCCTGCTCGAGCAGTTCGAGGGTGATGTGGTCGGCGGCACCGGCCGCGGCCTCCAGGGCTGTCAGGGACCTTCTGGCGTCCCCACCCGACAGCCGCACCAGGTGGTCCTCGGCGTCCGGGTCCAGGGTCACCCGCCCGCCGAGTCCTCGGTCCGGATCGTCGAGCGCCCGTCGTACCAAGACCCTGATGTCGTCGTCGGTGAGGGGCTCGAGCGTCAGCAGCAGTGAGCGAGACAGCAGCGGGCTGATGATGGAGAAGAACGGGTTCTCCGTCGTGGCCGCGACGAGGGTGACCCAGCGGTTCTCGACGCTGGGCAGCAGCGCGTCCTGCTGCGTCTTGGAGAACCGGTGGACCTCGTCCACGAACAGCACCGTCTGCGCGCCGGTCTCCCCCAGCGCCCGCTTGGCGTCGTCAACGACGGCGCGGACGTCCTTCACGCCGGCGGTGACCGCGCTGAGCTCGCGGAACCGGCGCTGCGTCGAGCGGGCGATGAGCATGGCCAGCGTGGTCTTGCCGGTCCCCGGCGGGCCCCAGAGGATCACGCTGAGCGGGGCGTCACCCTCGATGAGGCGGCGCAGCGGCGCGTTCGGGCCGAGCAGGTGCTGCTGGCCGACGATCTCGTCGAGGGTGCGCGGTCGCATGCGTACGGCGAGCGGCGCGACCCGCTCGGCGGCAGCCCGCTCCCCGGCGTCGAAGAGCGTCTCCCCAGCCACAGGTGAACCCTAGTGCGGCCTGTGGACAGCAGCAGCGCCATACGGCGCCGGCCGGCCCCGTGCACCTGGATGCCTCCACCTCGGCCCCTTGTGCCGAAGGCCACGCGGGGACGCCCCCCTCTGGCGGGCAAGGTGGAGACGTTGAGGTGCGAAGCGTCCGAGGTGTCAGGCGACGACGGGGGCGTCGAGGCGGAGGTTGCCGTCGCCACCGGCCAGGTAGGGGTGCTGTGGCCCGTAGGGCTGCTGGTCCTTCGTGATCTGGGCCGCCCGCGGCGCGCCCCAGCGGTAGGCCTCCTGCACCGTCACGTGGCCGTCGCCGTTGAGGTCGGCGCCCTTCTTGCGCAGCCCCTGGTCCATCAGCAGCCCGACCCA
>JAVXVI010000362.1:0-4051 GCA_032230005.1 Actinomycetota bacterium
CGGCATCGAGCGCGCGCTTGCTTGCCGGGTCGTAGCCGAACGCGTCGAGTGCCCCCGCGAGCTTGTGCCCGCCGCGCGAGACGTACGACGGACCGCTGTCCGCCATCACGACGACGGCGGTCGCGACCTCGACCGCCGTCGCTGCCTTGCTCGCGGTCTGACCGCCGACGAGCACGCGGCCGGCTGCGATCAGCTCGGCAGCCTGCTCGCGGCTGCGGGCCAGGCCGCGCCGCACGAGCTCGGCATCGAGCCGGGCGCGTCGTGCCACCGGGCCGCTGCTTCAGTCGTCGTCGAGTGCGGCGAGCGCATCCTGCAGCAGCCGGTGCACCTCGTCGTAGACGGCGACGTGCTCGGCGACCTGCAGCTCGTCGAGGTCCTGCACGCGGCTGAGCGCGAGCTCCACCGGCGGGGTCATGATCTGGCCTGCTTCCTCGCGGGCGCCTTCTTCGCCGGCCTCGTGACCGGCGCGCGTTGCACCGTCTTCTTCGCTGTCTTCTTGGCCGTCCTCTTGGCCGTCTTCTTGGCCGTCTTCTTGGCCGTCTTCTTGGCCGTCTTCTTGGCCGTCTTCTTTGCCGCTGTCCTGACCGGCGCGCGCTTCGCCGTCTTCTTCGCCGTCTTCTTCGCCGTCTTCTTCGCCGGCGCCGTCTTCTTCGCCGTCTTCTTCGCCGGCGCCTTCTGCACGGTCCGGCTCGCCGGCGCGGCGCCGAGCTCGCGCAGGTGCGCCTCGAGCGCGCGCACCCGCTGCGTCAGCTCGGTCACCTCGTCGTTCGCGGCAAGTCCGAGCCGGCCGAGGGTCCGGTCGACTTCGTACTTCACCAGTGCGGTGACGGCCTCCCGGTTGGTCCTGCTCTGCGCGACGAGGTCCTCGGCCAGCGTGGCGACCTGCTCCGCGGTGGCCTCGCCTTGCGACACCAGTGCCTTCGCGGCCGCAACGGCCCGCTGCCGGGTCACATCTGTGAGGCCACCTGCCAGTGCCAGGTAGCTCTTGAGGGCGTCGCGCACGAGGGTCTCCAGATTGCTGCCGGGGCTGCCAACCTACCCGGTTGGGTGAGCACGGTTCGGGTAGCGTCGCTCGACGCGCCGCGGCATGACAGCCGCTGATGTCGAAGAGATCGGAGAGGAGTCGCGTGGCCACGCTGGAGGCCGTCGAGCAGGCGGTCCACGGCTTGCTGGAGCGGCTCGCCGAGGTGGACCCGGACATCCGTCGCAAGTACGCCGTGGAGCGCACCGTGGCCTGCAAGGTCCGGGACCTGGACGTCGTCTTCCTGGCCCGGTTCGACGACGCCGGCTGCATCCAGGACCTGACGACGTCGGAGCGGGGAGACGCTCAGGTCAAGCTCGCCGCGTCCAGCGACGACCTGATCGCGCTCATCGAGGGGCGGCTGGCCGTGCCGAGCGCGTGGGCGACGGGCAAGCTCAAGATCGACGCCAGCATGCTGGACCTGCTCAAGCTGCGCTCACTGCTCTAGTCCGGTGACGGCCTGCACCGTCCGGCCGTCGTCCGCGCACGCCCATGCCAGCGCGCAGGCAGCTCGCAGCGCCGCGGCGCCGCTCCCCTGCACCCGGACCGTCCCCTCCTCGTAGTCCGCCCGCGCTTCACCGCAGGACGCGTGGGACGGCCCCACCACGACGGCCGGCTGAGCGGCCAGCAGCCCGCGCAGATCGCGCGCGACGAACGTCGGCCGCATGCCCTTCGCCGCCGCTGTCGCGGCCCGTGCGTCTGCCACGCCGGTCAGCACCAGCAGGCTGTCGGCTCCGCCGCGGATGGCCCCCAGGACATCGGTGTCCAACCGGTCGCCGACGACGAGCGGCCGGACAGCTCCGACGCGGGTCACAGACTCGAGGTGCAGCGCCGGCTCGGGCTTGCCGGCGACGGTCGGCTCAAGACCGGTGGCGACCTGCAAGGCCGCTACCAGCGCGCCGTTGCCCGGAACCGGACCCCGCGGACTGGGCAACGTGCTGTCGGTGTTGGTGGCGACCCAGACGGCGCCGGCGAGGAGCGCGACGCAGGCCTCGGCCAGGTCGGCCCAGCCCGTGTCCGGCGCGTAGCCCTGGACGACGGCGGCCACGTCCGGCCCCGCCACCCGCACCGGCACGAAGCCGGCCAGCGCCACCTCCTCCGCCAATCCGGCAGCCCCGACGACCAGCACCTGCGCGCCGGCTGCGATCCGCTGCCCAAGCAGCCGCGTCGCGGCCTGCGCGCTGGTCACGACATCGGGGGCGTCGGCAGGGATGCCGAGGTCGGTCAGCAGCGCGGCGACTGCGGCCGGCCGGCGCGACGCGTTGTTGGTGACGAAGGCGGACCGCATGCCGGCGGCCCGCGCGGCGGCCACCGAGTCAGCGGCATGCTCGATCGGCGAGGTGCCGAGGTACAGCACACCGTCGAGGTCGTAGAGCGCCGCGTCGTATGCGTCGCACAGCGGCTCCTCGCAGTCTCCGAGGGCCCAGCCGCGGGTCACCGCTGGGCGGCGGTGAGGGCGGCCCGTGCCCCGCGCAGGGCGGTGGCGTAGTAGTTGATGTCCGGCCGCATCGCCGCTGCGAGTGCCAGGTGCTCGACAGCCTTCGCCAGGTCACCCATCTTCGTCGCGGCCAGCCCGAGCCCGAACTGCGAGTAGTCGTCCGCGGGGTTGACCGCGACGATCCACTCGAAGTTGACGAGGGCCTCCTCGTACATCCCGATGTCGAACTGGGCCCGCGCCAGCGCTTCGCGCACCATCCGCGACTCGGGCTCGGCGGCGGCGACATGCGTCAGGAGCTGCACGGACGCGTTGGCGTCGCCTTTCTCGAGCAGCTCGACGCCGCGGGCGTACCAGTCGTAGACCTCGCCCTGGGGGGTCACATCCGGGGGCGGCGGTGGCAGCTCGGCGTAGGGGCGGGGGGGTTCGTCGTCGGGGGCGCGCGGGTCGTAACGGGGGTCGTACCGACTGTTCTCCACGCGCGCACTCCTCCTTGTCGTCCTCCATGGACCGCACCGGGCGGGCCGGCTGCACCTCTAGAGTGCGCCCATGACCGCAGGCTCGGACCCCGCAGCTCCGGACCGAAGCCCGGACTCCTCCTCCGCTACCCCACCTTCCCGTTCGTCCACCCTGCCGTCGCCGGACGGCCTGGTCCTGCAGCCCTTCCGTGCCCTGCGCTACGCCCCGGCAGTCGCCGGTGACCTGCGGACGCTCACCTCCCCGCCGTACGACGTCATCGACGCCGACGGCGTGGCCGCGCTCGAATCGGCGAATGACCACAACGTCGTTCGGCTCATCCTCCCACGCGAGCCGGGCGGCGGCGCCGCCGACACGGGCGGCGGCCGCTACGCAGCGGCCCGGGCCACGCTCGAGCGATGGCGGAAGGCCGGGATCCTGCGGCCGGACGAGGCTGCCGCGCTGTACGTCTACGAGCAGGCCGATCCGCGGACCGGGCACGCGCAGCGCGGCCTCGTCGGCGCCCTGGCCCTCACGCCGCCGGAGGACGAGATCGTGCTCCCGCACGAGAACACGATGGCCGGTCCGGTCAGCGACCGGCTCGCTCTCTACACGGCCGTGGAGGCCGACCTCGAGCCGATCTTCCTGGTGTACGACGGTGGCGGCGCGGCCAGCCGCGCGGTCGCTGAGGTGGACGCTGCCGCTCCTGTCGTCGACGAGCTGCTGCCCGACGGCCTGCGACACCGGCTGTGGGCCCTCACCGACACCGAGCTGCTGGCCGCAGTCGCCGCAGACCTGCACGGCCGCAAGGCGCTCATCGCCGACGGCCATCACCGCTACGCGACCTACCTGCAACGCCAAGCGGAACGGCACGCGGCCGGTGAAGGCCGGGGCCCGTGGGACTACGGCCTGACCTTCCTGGTCGACGCGACCGCATTCGGACCCGAGGTGCACCCGATCCATCGGGTCATCCCGGGCCGCTCGCCGGCGGAGCTCGCCGAGGCCGCTGGGACCGGCATGGCCTCGCGTGAGGTGCCCGGCGGGCTCCCAGCCGCGCTCGGCGAGCTCGCCGCCGCGGCCGACAAGGGGCCGGCCTTCGTGCTCACCGACGGCGCTCGGGCCTGGCTGCTCACCGAGCC
>JAVXVI010000363.1:0-4738 GCA_032230005.1 Actinomycetota bacterium
CGCGGGCGCACGAGCTTGCCCCACTGCCAGCCGAGGTACTGCGACACGGCATAGCCCGACGACAGCGTCGTCTCCAGGGCCGCGCCGAAGGTGGCCGCCACGAAGCCGACGATCAGGAACGCCAAGCCGACCTTGCCGAGGGCCATGACGGTGGGCAGGGCCACCTGGCTCAGGTGGTCGACCGAGATCCCCCGAGGCAGGAACACCACCGCGGTCGTTGCAGCGATGGCCAACGACAACAGGCCGCCCAGTGGGAACCCGACGTAGACGTTGGCCCGCTCGAGGTTGAGGTCCGCTTTCGACCACTTCTCCTCCACGGCACCGGAGGAGAAGAAGAAGACCTCGTACGGCGTCATCGCGGCTCCGAACAGCGCGATGGCGTAGTACCAGTAGGTCGGGTGGCCTTCGCCGCTCGTGACCGACGGGTGCACCGCCTGGTGCGCCAGCGATCCCCAGTCGGGTCCCAGCTGCCAGAGCGCCACGGCGAACACGAGCAGCGCGAGGCCGGCCAGCCCGAACATCCGCTCCATCTGCTCGAACGGCATCCGCCAGATCACGAACCAGACCAGGAACGCCACCAGTGGCACGAACAGCAGGTAGGAGACGCTGCTGGCGAGCTGCAGCGCAAGCGCGACGCCGGCGACCTCCGCCGCGAGGGTGAGCAGGTTGACGAGGTTCGAGGCCACGAGGTTCAGCAAGGCTGTCCGCGCACCCATTCGCTCCCGGACCAGGTCGAAGACGGCTCGTCCCGTGACCGCTGCCACCCGGCCCGACATCTCGGCGTAGAGGCAGATGCCGATGACGCCTACGACGACGACCCACGCGAGTGACATGCCGAAGCGGGCACCTACCAGCGCGTTGGCGACCAGGTCGCCGATGTCGACGAAGCCGCCGATCGCGGTCAGGATGCCGAGGGTGACCTGCAGGATCTTCTTCACCCGTACTTCTCCTGCACCTGCTCCAACGCCGTCGCGACCGGCGCCAGCTCTGCGGAGATGCGTAGCAGCCGGTCGAGCTGCCCCCGTCGTACCGTGATCCGCATCGCCACGATGCCGTCGATCGCCTTGGTCAGGGTGTCGTCGAGGTCGTTGCGGAGCTGGTCGGCACGCGCGCTCGGCGGCTGGTAGGAGTCGAAGGTCGCCTGCGCGGCGCCCGCGTCGGCCTCGGCCTCACCGACGATGACCGAGACGTAGTTGCCCGTGGCGTCGCCCCGACCGGCCGCGTCGGCGGCGAGCCGCGCGGTGCCGAGAGCGGAGGCGACAGCCTTGGCGGTGTTGCCGGCCTTGAGCTCGAAGTCCCCGTCGGTCCGGGACGGGCCTACGCACGCGGTCGCGCCCAGCAGCAGGACGGCAACCAGCCCGGCCCTCAACGCGGACCTCCGCGGAGTACGAAGAAGCCGAGCAGGCCGATCAGCAGACCGAGCTGCAACCACGCCGCGGCGAGCACGAACCCCTGCGTCATCTCGGGCCTCCGGAGACGCGATGCCCGCCGTGATCTTGAACGAAACTCAGAGCAGCGGCGCGAACAGGTCGCCCATCTCCTCGACCCTGGCCAGCACGTCGTCGCTGGTGAACACCAGGTCGGCCGGCTTGCGGCACGCCTCCACCTCGTCCCAGGTCACGGGCGTCGACACCGTCGGACGGGGTCGGGCGCGGAGCGAGTAGACCGAGATCGTCGTCTTCGCAGCGCTGTTCTGCGACCAGTCGACGAGCACCTTGCCCGGGCGCAGCGCCTTCGTCATCCGGTGCACGACGAGGTCCGGGTGGCTCTTCTCGAACCGTTGGGCCAACGCCTTCGCGTAGGCCGAGGTCTCCTCGCTGGAGGAGAAGCCGTCGGCCCGCGCGTAGAGCTGCATTCCCTTGCTGCCGCTGGTCTTCGCGAGCGGCTCGTGGCCGTCCTCGCACATCACCTCGCGCAGCAGCAGCGCCACTTCGCAGCACTCCACGATGGTCGCCGGCGGTCCCGGGTCGAGGTCGAACACCACCATGTCCGGAGGGCCCTGCTGCGCGGGCTTGCCGCGCTTGTTCTGCACCCGCCACATGTGCGTGTGCAGCTCCAGCGCTGCCAGGTTGGCTGTCCAGACGAGAGTGGCGAGGTCGTCGACGATGACGTAGTCGATGGTCTCGCGGTTCTTGCTCGAGCCGGGCGACGGCAGGGTCTCGGTGTGCACCCACTCGGGGGTGCCGCGCGGTGCGTTCTTCTCGAAGAACACCATGCCCTCGACGCCGTCGGGGTAGCGCTTGCGAGTGAGCGCGCGACCGGCCAGGTGTGGCAGCAGCACCGGCGCGATCCGGGTGTAGTAGTCGAGCACCTGCCCCTTGGTGAAGCCGACCTCCGGGTAGAGCACCTTCTCCAGGTTCGAGAGGACGACCTGCTGCCCCTCGACGTCGACGGCGACTTTCGTGGATGCACTCATTCGCG
Source organism: Actinomycetota bacterium (assembly GCA_032230005.1). Classification (GTDB taxonomy): domain Bacteria; phylum Actinomycetota; class Actinomycetes; order Mycobacteriales; family SCTD01; genus RYN-124. The sequence goes on from JAVXVI010000363.1 coordinate 2,422, forward strand.
GACAACATCCTTCGGGTCGTAGTCGTCGCGCAGGCCTTTGTACGACGGGTGGCGCAGCCGTCCGTCCTTCGTCCACTCGGTGTAGTCGACCTCGGCGACCAGCTTCGGCTCGACCCAGACGGCGTCCTTCGCGTACATCCGCGGAACCTCCGTCACGAACGGCGAGTCCTTGCGGCGCAAGGGTTCCAGCAGCTCGCCGAGCATCTTCAGGGTGGCCGCGTTGAACCCGGTCCCGACGTGCCCGGCGTACTCCAGCCCGTCGGGTCCCTGGACACCGAGCAGCAGCGACCCGATGCGCCCCGCCCGGCCGCCCTCGCCCGGCTTCCACCCGGCGATGACCGTGGACGTACGACGGATGTGCTTCACCTTCAGCCAGCAGTCGGATCGCTTACCAGGCAGGTACTTCGCGTCCCGCCGCTTTGCGAGGATGCCCTCCAGTCCTTGCGCCTTCGTCGCGTCCAGCAGCGCCTGCCCGCCGCCGGCGAACGCCGGCGGCACCGACCAGTGCTCGCCTTCGAGGCCGAGCCCTTCGAGGACGGCCCGCCTCTCGTCGTACGTCTCCGTCAGCAGTGACCTTCCCTCCAGGTGCAGTACGTCGAAGACGAGAAGCTGCACCGGTGTCGACCTCAGCAGCGCGGCGCCAGGCTTGCCGACGTGCATCCGCGCCTGCAGCAACCCGAAGTCCGACCGGCCTTCGGCGTTGAAGGCCACGATCTCCCCGTCGAGCAGCGCCTGCCGGGATCCCAGCTGGAGACCGAGGGCCCGCAGCTCCGGGTAGGACGCGGTCACGTCGTTGCCGTTGCGGGACGTCAGCGTGATGCGGCCGCCGTCGACGGCGACGAGGGCACGCACGCCGTCCCACTTCACCTCGTACGACCACTTGTCGTCGTCCTTCGGAGCGGGCAGCGCACCCGCGACGGCGAGCATCGGCTTGAGGTCACGGGGAAGCGGCTGCCAGCCCTTCGGCGGGCCGTCCATGCGGTGCACCATCCAGTCGTTGCCCTTGGTCCTGAAGAAGACGTAGCGCCCCTGGACCTGCTTGCCGTGCAGGACGACCTTCACCTCGTCCTTGCGCCACTTCTCGAGCTCGTAGGTCCCCGAGTCCCACACGGTCACGCTGCCCCCGCCGTACTCACCCTTGGGGATCTGGCCCGCGAAGGTCGCATAGGCCATCGGGTGGTCCTCGGTCTGCTTGGCCAGGTGGTTGGTCTTCGGGTCGAGCGGCAGGCCCTTCGGCACCGCCCAGCTGACCAGCACGCCGTCGCGCTCGAGCCGCACGTCCCAGTGCAGCGCGGTGGCGTGGTGCTCCTGGACGACGAACGTGTCGCCCCGGCCGGCCTGGTCATCCCCGGTGTGGTCCTCGGCAACGTCCGGCACGTCCCACGCCGGCACCGGCTCGGGCGTCTTCTTCGCATCCCGCTTCTTGCGGTACGTCTCGAGCGCCACGTGCTCTCCCTACCCCAGCCGCTATCGATCCGCACCGTCGCAGCCATCCCGCGCCCGCGTGTCGCCGCCCTGCACCTCAACGCCTCCACCTCGCGGACAGCGAGGGGGCCCGGCGGCCGCGGTAAGCGTGGGTGGGGTCGGCGCGCCGCGGAGGTGGAGGCGTTGAGGTGCACCGAGGACGGGTGTCGCGGAGGTGGAGGCGTTGAGGTGCACCGCGGGGGAGGTGAGGGGTGGGGGTGCGGGTGCGGATTCGGGGAGTGGGGCAGGATCCGCTGCATGGGTGCTGTGGGTGGGACCGGGCTGGCGCTGCCGCTCAACCTCGCGCTGCCGGTGCGCGGCTTCGTGGACGTCGCAGCCCGGGCCGAGGCGGCCGGTTACGACCGCCTGTGGGCGGCCGAGGCCGGCAACAACGACGCGTTCGGCCTGCTGACGGCCGTCGCCCTCGGCACCAGCACGGTCGGGCTCGCCACGGGCGTCGTCCCGATCTACACCCGCACGCCGTCGCTGATGGCGCAGTCGGCCGGGACCCTTCAGGACGTGTCCGGCGGCCGGTTCACCCTCGGCGTCGGGGTGAGCAGCAAGATGATCGTCGAGCGCTGGAACGGCGTGCCCTACGACAAGCCGCTCGGTCGCATCAAGGAGTACGTCGAGGTCGTCCGTGAGCTCCTCGACGGCAAGCGCGTCGACCGCGACGGCACCTACTACGACGTGCACGGCTACTTCCTGATGATGAACAACCCGCAGCCGCCACCGCCGATCATCCTGGGCGCCCTCAACGAGCAGATGCTCCGTGCCGGCGGCGAGGTCGCCGACGGCGTCTGCCTCAACTGGATCGGCGCGCACGCCGTCGCCGATGCCCTCGAGCACGTCA
>JAVXVI010000364.1:0-5454 GCA_032230005.1 Actinomycetota bacterium
GACCACCATCGGCTTGCCACTGGTGGGGTCGTTGCCGAGCTCCTTCAGCGGGGGCCGTGCAGTCGCTGCCCCGCGACCGCGTGCCTTGGGCTGTGCGAGCAGCGCCAGCGCGTCCTCGAGGGTGACGGTGAACAGCTGCTCCTCGCTCGCCAGCGACCGGCTGTCCTTGCCCTTCGAGATGTAAGGGCCGTAGCGGCCGTTCTGCGCCGTGATCGGCTCGCCGTCCTCGCCCGTGCCGAGGAGCCGGGGCAGCGTCAGCAGCTTCAGCGCCTCGTCGAGGGTGATGGTGTCGATCGACATCGTCGCGAACAGCGACCCGGTCGGCGGCTTGTCCTTCGACCCCTCCGGCAGCGTGAGGGTGACGTAGGGCCCGTAGCGACCGGACTTCGCGACGACGTCGAAGCCAGACTCGGGGTGCTGCCCCAGGACGCGATCGCCGCTGGGCGCACTGGCCAGCTCGAGCGCCAGCTCCGGCGTCAGCTCGTCCGGCGCGAGGTCGTCCGGCAGCGATGCCTTCAGCTCGCCGACCGTGACATAGGGGCCGTACTTCCCGACCCGCACGACGACCTCGGTGCCGTCGGGAGTGCGCCCGATCGGGATGGAGTTGATGTCGCGCGCATCGATGTCGTCGAGGTTCTCGCTGACCAGCTTCTTGAGGCCGCCCTGCTGCGCGAGACCACCCTCCTTGCCGTCCGCCGAACCGAAGTAGAAGCGGGTGAGCCACGCGACGGAGTTCTCGCCGCCCTCGGCGATGTGGTCGAGGTCGTCCTCCATCGAGGCGGTGAAGCCGTAGTCCACGAGACGCGCGAAGTGCTGCTCGAGCAGTCCGATGACGGCGAACGCCAGCCAGGTCGGGACGAGCGCCGAGCCCTTCTTCCAGACGTAGCCGCGGTCCTGGATCGTCGAGATGATCGAGGCGTACGTCGAGGGCCGCCCGATCCCGAGCTCCTCGAGCTGCTTCACGAGTGACGCCTCGGTGTAGCGCGCCGGCGGCGAGGTCGTGTGACCCTGCGCCTCGAGCCGGTCGACCCCCAGGTCGTCGCCGACCGCGACCCGCGGCAGCCGTCGCTCCGTCGACTCGAGCTCGGCATCGGGATCGTCGCTGCCCTCGACGTACGCCCGAAGGAAGCCGGGGAACGTGATCACCTTGCCGGTTGCCGAGAACTCCGCGTCGGCGCCGTCGGCGGTCTGCGCGCCGAGCCGGACCGACGCCGTCATGCCACGGGCATCGGCCATCTGCGAGGCGACAGTGCGCTGCCAGATGAGCTCGTAGAGCCGTAGCTCGTCGCCCGTCAGCTCGCGGGCCAGCTCTCCGGGAGTCCGGAACACGTCGCCCGAGGGGCGGATCGCCTCGTGCGCCTCCTGAGCGTTCTTCACCTTGCTGGCATAGCGACGCGGCGCGTCCGGGACGTACTCGGGACCGTAGAGCTCGCGGGCCTGCTGCCGGGCGGCCTGCACGGCGGTCTCGGACAGGTTGATGCTGTCCGTGCGCATGTAGGTGATGTAGCCGTTCTCGTACAGCCGCTGCGCGGTCTGCATGACGCGCTGCGCCGAGAACCGCAGCTTGCGCCCACCCTCCTGCTGCAGGGTCGAGGTCATGAACGGCGCGTAGGGCTTGCGCGTGTAGGGCTTGTCCTCGACGGACCGGACGCTGAACGGCGCATCGGCCAGGCGCTCGACGAGGGACCGGGCGCTCGCCTCGTCGACGTGGATCACGTCGCTGCGCAGCTGTCCGGTCTCCGGCTCGAAGTCACGGCCGGTCGCCAGCCGCTTGCCGTCGAGCTGCACCAGCGTGGCCGTCAGCGTCCGAGGTGCGGTCGGGTCGTCCTGCGGACCGGCCGTGAACACGCCTTCGATGTCCCAGTAGGACGCCTCGACGAAGCGCATCCGGGCGCGCTCTCGCTCCACGACGATCCGGGTCGCGACCGACTGGACGCGACCGGCGGACAACCGCGGCATGACCTTCTTCCACAGGACGGGGCTGACCTCGTAGCCGTAGAGCCGGTCGAGGACGCGCCGCGTCTCCTGCGCGTCGACGAGCGACCGATCGAGCTCACGGGGGGTCTCGACTGCGTGCTGGATCGCGGCCGGGGTGATCTCGTGGAAGACCATCCGCCGCACGGGCACGGTCGGCTTCAGGGTCTCGAGCAGGTGCCAGGCGATCGCCTCGCCCTCGCGGTCCTCATCGGTGGCGAGGAAGAGCTCGTCCGCGTCCTTCAGCAGCGCCTTGAGCTTGGCCACCTGCTGCCTCTTGTCAGCGGAGACGACGTACAGCGTCTGGAAGTCGTTGTCGACGTCGACGCCGAGCCGCGCCCAGGCCTGCCCCTTGTGGCTGGCGGGGACATCGGAGGCGTTGCGCGGGAGATCGCGGATATGACCGATCGAGCTCTCGACGGTGTAGCCGGGACCGAGGAACGACGCGATCTTCTTGGCCTTGGCGGGCGACTCGACGATGACCAGCCGGTGCCCGGTGCCCGTCCGCGCACGACCGCCCGCGGGGGCATTCGCGGCGGTCTCCAGGTCGGTGTCGGGCACAGGTCTCCAAGGACGTCGGGGCGGAACGGGGGGTCGTGCGGGAGGGACTCGGCGGGCAGTGTGACCCGCTGGCCGTCCGTTCTGTCAAACGCATCGCGGTTGCGCCGCATGCCCTCTCCACCATGCCAGGGATCTGCTGTGGCGCCGTCAGGCGCCCCGCGGAGGCACCAGGAAGCCCTGCTCGACGAGGCGGCGTACGACGGGGATCCCCTGCTCGACAACGTCCGACTCGGGCAGGCCCGTCCCCGCCGCGAGCAGTGAGAACAGCATGCGCAGCGGCATCGCGCCGTCGCACGCCGCCAACAACGCAGCACCGTGCTCGTCGGTTCCCCCGGACCACCGCAACCCCGTCGACTGCTGCAGCCGCTGGCTCTCGACACCCCACCCGTCCTCGTCCCTGCCCGCGACCTGATGCAGCCGCACGTCGTCGCGCAGCTGCCAGGGCGTGTCGAGCACGTCGGCTGTCAACGCGTCGCGGCGGGCGAAGTGGGCGGCCACCTCCTCACCCCATGTAGGAGCCACCTGCTGCGGCGCGTCGTCCAGGATCACCGACGTCGGGCCGGAGGTACCACGGCGCATCGCGAGGACGCCGAACGCGATGGCTTCGACCCGCCGCCGCTCGAACCACCCGACCCACTCCTCGTAGAGCTCGTCGAACCGGCCGCCCTCATCGGTGTCGCGCAGCCACGCCGTGACGTAGTCCTCAGGCGCAGCGATCTCGCGCTGCACGATCCAGCCGTCGCAGCCGGTGCCGTCGAACCAGCTCTTCACCCGCGCGTCGCCGTCCTCCCCTTCGACGTGCAGCCAGTTGACGAGCAGGACGGCGAGACCATCGGAGGCCAGGACTGCCGGCAGCTCCTGCACGAGCCGCCGGCAGACGTCGTCACCGTCGAGGCCGGCGTCGCGGTAGGTGTACCGGGCCGCCGGGCTGATGACGAACGGCGGGTTGGACACGACGAGGTCGAACCGCTCCGTGCTCACCGGGTCGAGCAGGTCACCCTCGCGGGTGTCGAGGGCGACCTGGTTGAGACCCGCGGCGAGCTGGGCGAAAGCGACCGCCCGCGGGTTGCGATCGGTCGCCACCACCGTCTGCGCGTGATCCTCGGCGAGCAGGGCCTGGATGCCGCAACCGGTCCCCAGGTCCAGCACCCGGCCGACAGGACGTCTGGGCGTTGCCGCCGCGAGGGTCAGGCTGGCCGCGCCGACGCCGAGGACCTGGTGGGGATGGACGCCGGTCGAAGCCCGGCCCGCGTCGTGAGGGACGGTCACGTCGACGCCGCCGTGGGAGACCGGCTGCAGCCGGATGGCAGCCGAGCCGTCCGGGCGAAGCCACGACTCCGGGACCCCGGCAGCGCTCGCCGCGGCTGCGTCGACCGGGACGCCGGCGACGAAGAGCCGCGCCAGGGTCGACAGCGGGCTGCCGTCTGCCGTCCGGCGCAGCACCGGGGCGAGCTCGTCGCGATCGAGGTGAGTCCGCGCCGTCGTGCCCAGCAGGTCGTCGAGTCCTTCGGTCGACCAGCCCGCCCGGTCGAGCGCCTCCCGCGCGCGCGGCGCATCCGCCAGGAGCAACGAGGGATCCGGCAGGCTCGAGGTCACGCGCGCCGACGCTACCGGGACGCGCCGAGGGCGGGCCCCCGTTCTCGGGGAGCCCGCCCTCGGCGGAAGCGCTGGAGCTAGCGGGTGACGGCCCGGCGTACGCCGACGGCACCCAGGAGCAGCAGCAGACCAGCTCCGGCCACGAGCGGCGCGCCACCGGTGCGCGGCAGCGTCTGCGGTGCAGGTGCGGCCGGCGGCGGCGGCGGCGCAACGACCGCCGCGGGGACGGTCACAGGCGCCAGCGGGCCACTGGCGAAGTCGCCGTTGACCGCGCAGAACAGCTCGAGGTTGTTGTAGTAGGTGCCGGGGGCGACATCCGGCTTGAGCTTCACGACGAACGTCTGCGTCAAGCTCTTCCCGGCCCCGAGGGTCACGCCGGACGGCACGACGATGACATCGGTGCCACCGTCGGACCGCTTCGGTGCCGGCGTCGTCACCGTCTTGCCAAAGCCGCCATCCGTGGACACGTAGTCGAACGCCGGGTCGAGGTGGTCAAAGAAGCGCAGGACGTCGCAGTCCGCGGAGGACTTGTTGGTGACGGTCGCGGTGTAGGTGATGGTGCTCCCGGCCTTGGCCGTCGACGGGTTGGCGTCCTTGGTGAAGGTGATCTCGGGCTTCGCGCCGGGGACACCCGTGAAGTTGCTGCCGGCGCCGCCGGCGCCGCAGACCACGCCGCTGACGGCGTGGCTGATGATGATGTCGCCACGCAGCAGCGGGCTGGCACCGATGATGTGCAGGCCGTTGACGACGATGCCGCGGCCGTCAGCCGTCGGGTGCTGCTCGTTGACGATGACGCTGCCGAGCGGACCCAGCGGGATGACCGTGTTGGGAGCCGGGTCGGGCAGCACCGTCGTACCGGCGATCTTGAGGTTCTGGAACACCGAGCCCTTGGCATTGGGCGCGGTGGCGCAGTCGCTGTTGGCCTGCGCGCGGATCACGTCAGCCGAGATCGTGGGGACACCGGCGTTGATGAGCGCCGTCAGGCCCTCGGTCTCGGCCGAGGCGACGGCGCTGGGCCCTGCGCAGTTGGCGCCCGCGAGGGTGTTCAGCGTGTTGGCGGTCGCCGCAGGGGCGGCATCGACGTTGCCCGGGAAGGCCCCTTCCACCGGCTTGCCGGCATTGGGCAGGCACGACTGGCTGGCACTGGAGAAGGTGTTGGGATCGATCGGCGTGTTGCCGAACGCGCCGGGCACCGGCACGGCGGTCAGCACCGTCAGGTCGATGATGATGCCGTTGGCATTGGCAAAGCCCCCGACCGGCGCCGTCGCGGCGCTGGCGGGCGTAACGCCGGCGACTAGCAGTGACAGCGCACCGGCACCGGTG
>JAVXVI010000365.1:0-9669 GCA_032230005.1 Actinomycetota bacterium
AGCCGGCCCGAAAGGCCTCGTGGTCCTGGTCGTAGACCGTGCGGCGCACGGCCTACGACTCCGCGCCGAAGATCTTCAGCGCGTAGTCCGCGTAGGTGTCCATGACCCGGTCGATCGTGTAGTCCTCCGGGCGCAGCCAGGCCGCCGCCTGCTTCGGGTAGGCGTCAAGGCTGCCGTGCTCCGGCGCGGCCGCCGGCCGGAACCACCACGCCACCCGCAGGCACATCCCGGCCACCGCCGACATCGGCAGCCACGGCTCAGGACAGGCGAACACGCCGGCCGCGTTGCCTCGCTCCACGACCGCGGTGAGCAGCGTCCCTGCGTCGTGCCGCAGCGCACTCACGACGGCCAGGTGCTGCGGGTTCAGCGCATGCAGCTCGGAGTTGGCGCTGATGGTGAGCAGGGGGTACGTCGCGTGGAACCAGATGTTCGCGCGGATGGCCGCGCGCAGCTGGTCGGCCGGCTCCGGTCCCGCTCCCAGGATCGCGTCGCGCACGTGCTTGTGGTGCTCCCGGTGACCGAGGTGGACCAGCTCGTAGAGCAGCTCCTCCTTCGAGCCGAAGTGCGCGTAGAACGACGCCGCCTGCACCCCGGTCGCGCCGGCCAGGTCGCGCACCGAGACGCCGTGATAGCCGCGCTCGGCGAACGCGACGACAGCCGCCTCGAGCAGCCTGCGCTTGCCGTCGGCGACGTCGGGCACCGCAGGCAGGACCCCCGGCGCTGCCTCATCTGCCTTACGTGCGTTCGGCTTGGCGGCCACGCGGCTGCGCACCTCGATTCGACAGAAACCCCTACGAGAACCTCCCTTGACGAGGGAGCAACGCGGGGCGCACTGTACCGAACCTAACGATCGTTAGCCATGATCCTTCCGGGTGAACTGCAGGAAGACGGGACACGGGATGGCGTTCACGACCCTCGCCGACGGCACGCAGCTCTACTGGGAGGAGTCCGGCGCGGGCAGCCCGCTCCTGCTGATCCAGGGCCTCGGCTGGAGCGCCGAGATGTGGTACTCGCTGGTGCCGCAGCTCGAGCAGACCCACCGGGTCATCCGCTACGACGCACGCGGCATCGGCCGGTCCGACGTGCCGGCGGGCCCGTACTCCATCGAGCTGATGGCGGACGACGCGATCGCCGTTCTGCAGGCCGCGGGGCTCGACAGGGCGCACGTGCTCGGCGTGTCCCTCGGGGGCATCGTCGCCCAGGAGGTGGCGCTGCGGCATCCCGACGCCGTCACCAGCCTGATCCTGGGGTGCACCCATCCCGGCGGGGCCGAGACGGTGTGGCCGGACCCGATCGTCATGGAGGTCCTCAAGAGCCGGGCCGACATGCCGTTCGACGAGGCGGTCAAGGCCGCCGTGAAGTACGCCTACTCGGACGGCTGCGACCCGGCCGTCATCGAGCAGGACATGAAGCGGCGCCTGGACCTGCCGACCTCACCCGTCGGGTACGAGGGCCAGCTGCTCGGCGGCCTGGGCTACCAGGGCACCCTCCCGCGGCTCAAGGGGCTGACGGTGCAGGCCCTCGTCTTCACCGGTGACGCAGACCAGATGGTGCCGCCAGAGAACTCCGCGACCCTTGCCGAGGCGATCCCCGACAGCACGACGGTCGTGATCCCGGGCGCAGGGCATGTGGTCTTCACGGAGCAGCCGGTCGCGGTCGCCACCGCCGTGCGCGAGTTCCTCGAGCGCGTCGACACGTGAAGACGCTCCGCATCCTGACCGCCGCGGCCGTGGCCGCAGCCGTCTCGATGACGCCGTCGCTCTTGGCCCCTGTTGCTCAGGCCGCGGCTTCGGCCTGCCCCGCTGCCAAGGTGCAGCACCCGACCACCCGCTGGCACGGCACCTACTGCGGGGCCCTCAGCGAGGCCGCCGGCACCGGGACCGACGGCAGCTCGTGGCCGGCCCGCGACTACTACACCTACGAACCTGCGTCGCTGCCGGCTGCGGGCAGCCGCTCGCTCGTCGTCTACCTGCACGGCACGACGCAGACCGCCACGCAGGCCGCGCTGGCGGCCCGGTGGAACGACCTCGCCGACGAGCAGGGCTTCCTCGTCGTCTACCCGGAGGAGAGCGACGGCGGATCGGCCGGGTTCGACACGACCGGCGGCGGCGCGGCCCGCGCCTGGGCATGGGGACGAGCGGCGTACGAGAGCCGTGGCAACGGCGAGATGGAGACCATCGCCCGGATCACCCGACAGCTGATGGCGGACTACGGCGTGGATCCCAAGCGGGTCTACGTGTCGGGGCTGTCCGCCGGCGGGATCATGACGACGGTCATGGCGGCGACCTACCCCGACCTGTACGACGGGGCCGCGGTGTGGGCCGGCTGCTCCTACCTCTGCAGCGACGCCGACGGCGAGCTGGGCGCCCAGCGCATGGGCAGCCACGCGCGCGTCGTACCCGCCATCCTGTTCGCCGGCAGCACGGACTACCTGATCAACCCCGCGCTCAGCGAGGAGGAGGTCACCGGCTGGACCGGCATGAACGACCTCGCCGACGACGGGCAGGCCAATCAGTCCGTGTCTCGGCAGGCGAGTGAGGGACCGACCACGTACGGCGCCGACGCGGACTCGCTGCAGCCCTCCCCCAACACGGGCCCCGCTGACGGCAGCCGCGGCGACGCCGGGACCTGCCTCTACGCCTATCCGGATGCGCACGGCAACAACCCGTGCCCGGGGAGCACGCTCGGCTGGAAGAGCTACCCGTTCACCGTGACGAAGTTCGCGGCCAACACCGGCAGCTGCCTGCCGGCGACGCGCGGAGCACCGATGCCGGAGTCGTGCGTCGCCGTCGAGAGCTGGTTCATCCACGGCATCAGCCACAACTACGCCGGTGGCAGCAACGAAGGGACCTTCGCCGACCCGTTGGGTCCTGACACGACGCTGGCAGCGTGGACCTTCCTGAGTGCCCACGCACCGGCCCAGCCCCCTGCGACGGCGGTCGCCAACTCCGTGGAGGTGCACGATGCAGCACTCTGATGCCTGGATCTGGGCGGTCGTCGGCGGTCTCGCTCTCGCCGGGATGCTGCTGTTCCACATCCTGCACGGGATCCTGGCGGCCCTACCGACCGAGGTACGCGCCCCCATCGCGGCCAGCGCGAAGGCCAACTCCCGGCCGCTTGCCGTGCTCGCGGTGATCGTGCTCTGGACCATCACCTACGGCCTGTACTCCGTCGCCCACCTGACCACGCCGACCGCCGCGCTGACGTCAGCCGGGGCCAGCCAGAGCAGCACCGCGGTCACGGGCCAGCCGGGTGCGACGGCCACGACACCTACGGGCACGACCCCAGGGCCCCGGGCCCCGGGGGTCACCGGCCCGACCACCACAACGGGCACCGCAAGCGGACCGGTGGTGGCCGGCACGAGCAGAACACCCTCCGGCGGTGGGGCGAGCAGTACGACTGCCAACACCGCAGTCTTCGGCCCGCAGGCCGGCCGGTCGAGCGCCGGCACGAGCAGCTCGAAGTTCCACGACTCCACCCTGTTCAAGGGCGCCGCGAACCTGCGCGGCATCACCAAGAGCACCGTCACCGTGTGCGGGCACGCGCCGCTGACCCTCGGCTACGCGATCAACACCAAGCCCGAGGACGAGCTCGTCTTCTGGAACTACCTCAACGCCAACGGCGGCATCTACGGCCGCAAGTTCAACGTGACCCTCGAGGACGACCAGTACACCGCGACGGGCGGCGTACCGGCCGCGCAGAAGTGCCAGGCCAAGAACCCGTTCATGATCTTCGGCGCGCTGGGTGACGACGTCATCCCGCCGGTACGGCAGTGGGCGGAGCAGAACAAGGAGCTCTACCTGTACGGCTTCACCCTGCGGACGGGCTCAGAGAAGTTCCGCTACAGCTTCACCAGCACGATCAGCTCCGAGGACCTGTCCTCGGTCATCGCAGACCTGTCGATGGACAAGTTCCCGAAGACCAAGGTCGGCATCATCTGGCGCAACAGCACGAACTTCGAGCCCGCCCGCAACCAGTTCAACAAGGAGATCGCCCGGCGGGGCGGCAAGATCGTCGCGGACATCAAGGTCGCACAAGACCAGGGCTCGTACTCGCAGGAGATCCTGACGCTGCAGCAGGCGGGCGCACAAGTCGTGTTCGTCCTCGACGACGCCTTCTCGCAGACGAACATCATCAAGCAGGGCAAGAGCCAGCAGTACAACCCGCACTGGATGGTGTTCGGCTTCAACGTCCAGACCAAGGGCCTCGGCCAGCAGGCACTCACCCCGCCGTTGATGGGGTCGAACCTCGCGCCGCCGTACGAGTGCCACCACTTCGACGGGCCGTACAAGTCCTACGGCGCCGAGCTGAAGGTGTTCGAAGCGGCGTACGCGAAGTACTCGCCGAACACCGACCTGTGCGGCATTGCCGGCGACGTGGCCTGGCAGAGCTGGGTCTCGTTCAAGAACATGGCCGGTCTGTTCGTCGCCTGCGGGCCGGACTGCACCCGCAACCGGTTCGCCGGACTCATGGAGTCCGGCTACAAGGGCACGACAGGAGCCGCCTGCCCCGTCGACTTCTCCGGCGACGGCCACCACGGCGGTTTCGCGGCCGACCTGTTCGAGGCCTACGAAGTGACGCCGGGCAACGCGGGTTGGCGCCCGATCCGACGGTGCGTCAAGGCCTAGCGTGGCCCAAGCCCTCGTCGTCGGCCTCGTCATCGGCGGCATCTACAGCCTGTTCGCGCTCGGGATCGTCCTGATCTACACGGGATCCGGGGTGCTCAACTTCGCGCAGGCCGAGATCGGCACGTTCACGCTGTTCATCGCGCAGATCCTGATCGTGGAGCACCACCTGCCGTACGCCGTGGGCGCCCTCGCCGCGATCGCGCTGGCGCTGGTCATCGGCGTGACCTTCGAGCGACTCGCGGTGTGGCCGCTGCTGAGTGCACCACGCGTCACCGTCGCGGTCGCAACCCTCGCGCTGCTCGCACTCGGCGTCGCGCTGGAGATCACGCTGTTCGGTCCGGTCGGCCGCAACCTCGACCCACCCATCGCGGGGCACAGCGTCAACGTGATCGGCGTCTTCGTCAGCCCTACGCAGATCGCGTCTCTGGTCCTGGTCGCGCTGGTGGCCGGAGCGCTCGCGGCGTTCTTCCGGTTCACCGACTTCGGCCTGTCCGTCGTCGCTGCGGCGCAGGACCAGGAGGCGCTCCGGTTCCTGGGCATCCCGCTGGCGAGGGCGTCCATGTTCACGTGGGGACTGGCGGCCGTCCTGTCGGCAGTTGCCGCCCTGCTCATCCAACCGAGCATCGGCGTCATCTCCCCCAGCGCCTACAGCGGCATCTTCATCCGGGCTCTCAGCGCCGCCCTCATCGGCGGTTTGAGCAGCATGCGCGGCGCGTTCGTCGGTGGGGTGGTCGTCGGGGTCGGCGAGGGGGCGATCCGGCACCTGACGGTCGGCTCGTCCATCACCGGTCTCCCGGAGCTCTGCATCTTCGCCGCCGTGGTGGTCACGCTGGTCTTCCGGCCCCAGGGCCTGTTCGGCGTGCGATGACGGACGACTCGATGCCGCCGCGGCACCGGCGCAGCATCGATGTCGGCCTGATCCTGCTGGCCTGCATCGTCCTGCCGCCCTTGACCGGCTGGGCGATGCCGGACCTGCTGTCCAAGGCCCATGCACTGACGCTGACCTACGGCGTGACGCTCGGCATCGCCGCGCTGTCGCTGAACCTGCTGCTCGGGTACGCCGGTCAGCTGTCGCTGGGACATGCGGCGCTGCTCGGCGTCGGTGCCTTCGCGGCGAGCGTCGTCGTCGACCGGCTCGGACTGCCGATGTTCGCGGGCTGGGTGGTCGGCGGCCTGACCGGCGGCGTCGTGGCCCTCGGCATCGGGATCCCGGCACTGCGACTGCGCGGCCTGTACCTCGCGCTTGTGACGCTGGTGTTCGGCGCGACCCTGCAGGCGTCGGTGCTTCGCTGGCAGTTCTTCACCAACGGCTCGTCGGGTGCGTCACTGCCGCGGCGGTGGTGGTTCGGCGACCACATCCTCATCAACGAGCCGGTCTACCTGTCGATGTGCCTGGTCGTGCTGGTCGGGATCTGGCTCCTGGACATCAACGTGCTGCGCACCCGGCTGGGCCGGGCCTTCCTGGCGATCCGGGAGGACGAGACGACGGCGCAGTCGTTCGGCATCGACGTCGTGCGCTACAAGCTGCTCGCCTTCGTGCTCTCCGGCGTCATCGCCGGCGTCGCGGGAACGTTGTACGGCGGCGCCATCGGCCTGGTCACCAGCGACGAGTTCGGACGTGAGCTGTCACTGCGGATCGTGCTCATCGTCATCATCGGCGGCGTCGGCCGCCGGTGGGGTCCGGTCCTGATCTCGGTTCTGCTCGCGATCGCCCCCACCCTGCCGCCGCCGTTCCGGCGCTACGACCTGGTCATCGCAGCAGCGATCACGCTGTTCAACGTCGTCAAGCTGCCCGACGGGCTCGCCGGCTTCGTCGCCCATCGCCGCGCCAAGCCGGCCGGACCGCCGGTGGACGCCGAGCAGCTGCGCGGCCTGGACCTTGGCGCCGTGACGGGGCCTCCCGCCGTACTGCACCAGCAGCAGCTCCTCGTCGTGGAGAGCATGTCCGTGGCGTTCGGCGGGCTGCATGCCGTCGAGGACGTGTCGGTCACGGTCGAGGCAGGTCAGATCGTGGGGATCATCGGCCCCAACGGCGCCGGCAAGTCGACGCTGTTCAACGCGATCTCGGGCTTCGTCCCCGCAACCGGAGGCGTTGCCCTCGACGGCGTCGCGCTGCAGGACCTCAAGCCGCACCAGCGCGCGGCGGCGGGGCTGGGCCGCACCTTTCAGAACATCGGCCTGGCGCGCGACCAGAGCGTGCGGCAGAACATCCTGCTCGCGCAGCACTGCTTCGCGCGCTACGGCGACCTGGCCGCGATCGCGTACGCAGGCGCGGCCCCTCGCGTCGAGACTCGACTGGCGCAGGTCGCCGAGGACGTCATCGCCGGCCTCGGCTTCCAGCAGTACGCCGACACCCCCGTGCGGCAGCTGTCGGGTGGCCAGCAGCGACTCGTGGAGCTGGCTGCCGTCCTTGCCACCGGCCCGAAGCTGCTGATGCTCGACGAACCGACCGCCGGCCTGTCCCCCGCCGCCGCCGAGAACCTCGCCGAGCGGCTACGGGGCCTGCGCGACGACCGCGGCCAGACGATCCTGCTGATCGAGCACAACGTGCCCCTGGTGCTCGACCTCTGCGACTACGTCTACGTGTTGTCCGCCGGACAGCTGCTCGCCGCCGGCACGACCGACGAGCTCGCGGCCATGCCCGAGATCCTTGGCGCCTACCTCGGCGGCGAGGTGCTCGCATGACAGAGATCGCCCTCGAGGCGCGAGACGTCGTCGCCGGCTTCGGTGCCAACACCGTGCTGCACGGCGTCGACCTGACTGTCGAGCGGGGTGCGTGCGTCGGGATCTTCGGCCTCAACGGGGCCGGCAAGAGCGTGACGATGAAGGTCCTTGCCGGTCTGGTGCCGGTACGCAGCGGGACCATCCAGGCCTTCGGCGACGACATCACGCACGAGCCCCCGGAGGCCCGCGTGCCGCGGGGCATCGCCTACCTGCCGCAGTCGCGCCAGCTCTTCCCAGGGCTCACCGTCGAGCAGAACCTCCGTCTCGGCGGCTACGTCATGCGCCGCTCCGACAAAGCCCGCTACGCCGGCATCGTCGACGACGTCTACACGCGCTTCCCGCGGCTCGCCGAGCGGCGCACCCAGCTGGCCGGCTCGATGTCCGGCGGCGAGCAGGCCTTGCTGGCGATCGGGCGCGCGCTGGCCAGCGCGCCGCAGGTCCTGCTGATCGACGAGCCCTCCGCGGGTCTGGCGCCGGCGGTGATGGACGACGTGCTCGTCATGCTGCTCCAGCTGCGAGCCGAGGGCCTCACCATCGTGCTGGTCGAGCAGAACATCAGCTTCGGCTTCCGGTTGGTGGAGCGCGCCGCGATCATGCAGCGCGGCCAGGTCGTCTACGAAGGCGAGGTGGCCCAGCTCGACACGGCGCGGGTCGCCGAGCTGCTCGGCGTCGGCCGGCTCCTGACCAGCTCGCTGAAGGCCTCCGTGACCCGGAAGAGCACACGCCGCCGTCGCATCAACTGACGACCGTCCGGGCATGGACTGCTCTATGCGGTCACTGTCACGGGCTCGCAACATGACCGACACACCCGGCTCTTAACGTGACCACGGTGGCGGACCTCTTCGACGGCTACGCGGTCGGCGCCGCATGGGACGAGGTCTTCGACACCGAGCTCAGGCCGCGCTCGTCCGCTCAAGGTCTGTACGACGCGCTGTCCGTCCTGTCGGCCGAGGACCTGCACGGACGGTCGGTGGCGCTCGCCCGAGCGTTCCGCGACCAAGGCATCACGTTCAGCCTGTCCGGTGAGGAACGGCCCTTCCCCCTCGACCTGGTCCCACGACTCGTCCCCGCCCTGGAGTGGGACGAGATCGAGCGCGGCGTGGTGCAGCGGGTGCGCACCCTCGAGGCGTTCCTGGCCGATCTGGCCGACGTGGGCCAGGTGCTGCTCGACGGCATCGTGCCGCGCAGCCTGGTTCTGAGCAGCGCGGCGTACTGCCGGGCGGCCTACGGCATCAAGCCCGCCAACGGGGTGCGGGTCCACGTGTCCGGCATCGATCTGGTCCGCGACGAGCAGGGGCGGTTCCGGGTCCTCGAGGACAACCTGCGCACCCCGTCCGGCGTCAGCTACGTCCTGGAGAACCGTCGCGCCATGGCTCGCGCGTTCCCGGAGCTGCTCGCGTCGCATCGGGTGCGACCGGTCACGGAGTACCCGGCGCGGCTGCTGGCCGCGCTCCGAGCGGCCGCACCCGCCGGGGTGGACGAGCCCAACGTCGTCGTACTCACGCCGGGTGTCTACAACTCCGCCTACTTCGAGCACACCCTGCTGGCACGCAGCATGGGCGTGCAGCTGGTCGAGGGGCGCGACCTCACCTGCCGGGACAACACGGTCTGGATGCGGACGACTGCGGGGACCCAGCGGGTAGACGTCCTCTACCGGCGCATTGACGACGACTTCCTCGACCCCCTGCACTTCCGGTCGGACACCGTCGTGGGTTGCCCCGGGCTGGTCAACGCGGCCCGCGCCGGCCGGGTCGCCATCGCCAACGCGGTCGGCAACGGCGTCGCCGACGACAAGCTTCTCTACACCTCCGTCCCGGACCTCATCCGCTACTACCTCGGCGAGGAGCCGGTGCTGCCCAACGTGGAGACGTTCCGCCTGGAGGATCCCGACGTCCTGGAGCACGCGCTCGCACGGCGGGACGAGCTGGTGTGGAAGCCGGTCGACGGCTCGGGCGGCAAGGGACTGGTCATCGGAACCCAGGCGACCGAGGAGGCACTGATGGATCTCGACGCCTTGGTTCGGGCGGATCCCCGTGGCTGGATCGCCCAGCGCGTCGTGCGCCTGTCGACCAGCCCGACCCACGTCGGCGACCGGCTGGCGCCGCGGCACGTGGACCTGCGGCCGTTCGCGGTCAACGACGGCAACCGGGTCTGGGTGCTTCCCGGCGGCCTCACGCGCGTCGCGCTGGGCGAGGGCGAGCTGATCGTGAACTCCTCGCGCGGAGGCGGTTCCAAGGACACCTGGGTCCTGGCCGGCACGGGCCGCTCCCCCGCCGCGGCGCCGCCCGAGCGCGTCGAGATCAGCGCCGCCCGCCAG
>JAVXVI010000366.1:0-3636 GCA_032230005.1 Actinomycetota bacterium
TCGCGCCTAGTGCCGTCGTTCCGTGCCGCGCCGGTGCGGGTCAGGGTTCCCGCCACCAGCGCCAACCTCGGCCCGGGCTTCGACAGCGCCGGGCTCGCATTGACGCTGTACGACGACGTCCTCGTGCGGGTCGTCGACAGCGGTCTGTCCGTGGATGTCGCCGGTGAGGGCGCCGAGGACGTCCCGCGGGACCGGCGGCACCTGGTCGTGAAGTCGCTGCGGGCAGCGTTCGACCGGCTCGGCGGGCAGCCCCGCGGGCTCGAGGTGGTGTGCGCGAATCGCATCCCGCACGCCCGCGGCCTGGGTTCGTCCTCGGCCGCCATCTGCGCCGCTGTCGTTGCCGCCCGTGCGCTCGTGCTGGGAGGGGAGGAAGCGCTCGACGACGACGCGGCGCTGGCGCTGGCCACGGAGCTCGAGGGCCATCCGGACAACGTCGCGGCCTGCCTGCGCGGCGGCGCGACCTTCGCCTGGGGGAGCCCGGTGCAGGTGCTCCGCGTCGATCCGCATCCCGACCTCGCACCGGTTGTGTTCATCCCGGCAACCAAGAGCTCGACCCGCAAGGTCCGCGGGATGCTGCCCGAGGCCGTCCCCTTCGCCGATGCCGCCGGCAACGCGGGACGGGCTGCCCTCCTGCCGACGGCGCTGACGACGTCGCCGCAGCTGCTGTTCGCCGCGACGGAGGACCGGCTGCACCAGCAGTACCGCGCGCCGGCCATGCCGCGCACCGCGAAGCTGGTCGACGCGTTGCGGGCGTCGGGCGTCCCCGCGTTCGTGTCCGGCGCCGGTCCCACGGTCCTGGCCCTGGTCAGGGCGGCCGACGCGGAGGCGGTTGCCTCGGAGGTCCCGAAGGGGTGGTCGGTCCTGTCGCTGCGGGTCGAGCCGGACGGTGCGAAGGTCGTGCCACTGAGCTGACTCGGAACACGCCAGCGCTGGCCAATGTTGTGCTTAGTGCTCGGCGTGGTTACGCTAGGTACGCACCAGTCGCCCCCTCCGGGGCCCGTGTGCTCACCGCGAGCCGGCCGACCCGCCTGTGCAGGTCGACGCGCTCCGGCCCTCCTCTCGCCCGCTGGGTGTTCGCGTGGCGCCGTCGAGTGGCTCGTGCGAGCTATCGGACATCCGGGTCAGCCGGCCTCTCCAGGCCGGCGGGCGGCCGGACCTCGAGCTCCTTGCTGATCGACCTGATCGGCAGGGCACCGCCGGACGGGTTGGACCCGCACGGCTGCACCTACCGTCCCGCCGCAACCGCGGCCGGACGGCCCACCGGGAGGAATCTCCTTGACCGACACCACCGACCTGCTCCATGGGTCCGGCGACGCCAACGGCGTCTCCGAGACCGGGCAGGCCCCCGCCGCCGGCGATGCCGCGGCAACACCACCCCGCGTCCGCCGACGCGCCACGAGTGGCGGCTTGCCCGCCATGGTCCTGCCGGAGCTGCAGGCTCTGGCCGGTGAGCTCGGCATCAGCGGCGTAGGCCGACTCCGCAAGAGTCAGCTCATCGAGGCCATCCAGGAGCGCCAAGCCGGTGGGGGAGGCAACGCCAACGGCGCCGCCCCGGCGGCGACCAAGCCCCGAGCTCCGCGCCAGGCGGGCGGGACGACCGAACCGGACACCGGATCCACGGCGGTGACGAGCCGCGACGAGCGCACTGACGAAGGTGCCGAGAACGACCGCTCCGAGGATGACCGCTCCGAGGGTGACCGCTCCGAGGGTGAACGGCCGGAGCGGATCGACCGCGGCCGCGAGCGCTTCCTCGAGCGGGAGGCCCGCCGGCAGGAGCGGCTGGCCCAGCAAGGCGGCGAGGGCAGCTCCGCCCCCGCAGCTGACCGCGGGGACCGCACCGACCGACCCCAGACCGACCGCCTCGATCGGGGCGACCGGCCACAGCGCGACCGGCAGGACCGCCCCCAGGGCGACCGCCAGGACCGGCCGCAAGGTGACCGGCAGGGCCGTGACTCCGGCGCCGGCGCTCCGCGTCAGGACCGGGACGGTGGCCAGACCGGCCCGGGCGCTCCTCGCCGTGACGAGGAGGACGAGTTCGGCAGCCGGCGCGGCCGGTTCCGCGAGCGCGGCCGCCGCAACCGCAGTGGCCGCCCCGCCGGGGACCGCTTCGGCAACGAGGTCGATCCGGTCATCAGTGACGACGACGTCCTGCTGCCCGTCGGCGGCATCCTCGACATCCTCGACAACTACGGGTTCGTCCGGACGACCGGTTACCTCACCGGCCCCAACGACGTCTACGTCTCGCTGTCACAGGTCCGCAAGTACGGCCTGCGCCGCGGCGACGCCGTCACCGGTGCCGTCCGTCAGCAGCGCGAAGGGGAGCGCAGGGACAAGTACAACGCCCTGGTCCGCCTCGACACCATCAACGGGCTCGACGTGGAGGAGGCGCGCAAGCGCCCCGACTTCACCAAGCTGACGCCGCTGTACCCGCAGGACCGGCTGCGGCTCGAGACCGAGCCGAACATCCTGACCACCCGGGTCATCGACCTCGTCGTACCGATCGGGAAGGGCCAGCGCGCCCTCATCGTCAGCCCGCCCAAGGCCGGCAAGACGATGGTCATGCAGGCCATCGCCAACGCGATCACGACCAACAACCCTGAGTGCCACCTGATGGTCGTCCTGGTCGACGAGCGGCCTGAAGAGGTCACCGACATGCAGCGCTCGGTGAAGGGCGAGGTCATCGCGTCGACCTTCGACCGGCCGCCGCAGGACCACATCACCGTCGCCGAGCTGTCCATCGAGCGGGCCAAGCGCCTGGTCGAGCTCGGCCACGACGTCGTCGTACTCCTCGACTCGATCACCCGCCTCGGCCGGGCCTACAACCTCGGTGCACCCGCGAGCGGTCGCATCCTGACCGGTGGTGTCGACTCGGCGGCGCTGTACCCGCCCAAGCGGTTCCTCGGCGCTGCCCGCAACATCGAGAACGGCGGCTCGCTGACCATCTTCGCCACGGCGCTGGTGGAGACCGGGTCGGCGATGGACACGGTCATCTTCGAGGAGTTCAAGGGCACCGGCAACGCCGAGCTCAAGCTCGACCGCAAGCTCGCGGACAAGCGGATCTTCCCGGCGATCGACATCGACGCCTCCGGCACCCGCAAGGAGGAGCTCCTGCTCGCTCCCGAGGAGCTGAAGATCGTCCTGCAGCTGCGCCGGGTCCTGCACGCGCTCGACACGAGCGCGAGCCTGGAGCTGCTGCTGGACAAGATGAAGGCGACCCGGACCAACGTCGAGTTCCTCATGCAGATCCAGAAGACGACCGTCAACCAGGACTGACCCCAATCAAATCGGCGGGGTCTGGCGCGGGAAGGGGCGGCCCGCGCAGAGCGTTGAGTACGACGGTGGGCCGTTCTGGCACACTGGTTTCCCTCAGGCACCGGTTCCCGACCACGCGTCGACCCGGCGGCCACTTATCCGAGGAGCACAGCTTCATGAAGGCCGACATCCACCCGACGTACGTCGAGACCACGGTGACCTGCACCTGTGGCAACACGTTCACGACGAAGAGCACCAAGACCGACGGCGTGATCCACGCCGACGTCTGCAGCCAGTGCCACCCGTTCTACACGGGCAAGCAGAAGATCCTCGACACCGGCGGCCGCGTTGCCCGGTTCGAGCAGCGCTTCGGCAAGCGCCAGA
>JAVXVI010000367.1:0-18390 GCA_032230005.1 Actinomycetota bacterium
TTCGCCGGTGTGCCGAGCGGGTTCTGAGCCGCGACCTTCGGGTCGAACACCTCGTACTGCGTCATCATGTCGTGGTCCTCGTGGACCAGGTTGTGGCAGTGGATCATGTACTTGCCGCGGCCCTCGAACTGCATGAGCACCCGGACCACCTCGTTCTCGCCGATGTACGCGACGTCCTTCGGGCCCCGTTCGTGCGCCATCGGCGGCCGGCCGTTGCGGGACAGGATCCGGAAGTCCACCAGGTGGATGTGAGCCGGGTGGAACCAGCCACCGTGGTCGTTGTGGATCTCCCAGATCTCGACGTCGCCGGCGTTGGGGTTCGCCGCGATGAAGGTGAAGTTGCTGCGTACGACGTCGTCCCAGGTACCGCCGTCGATCTGCCAGAGGCCGTGCCCCCGGTCGAGGTGCGACGGTCGCGTGATCACCGATTGCGCCTCGGAGACCTTCATCGCAGGTGCGGTGGGCAGTGTCGCCGGGACGCTGTTGTAGGCGGCGTCGAAATTGGTGGTGTCGGCGATGACGTCGAAGGCCATCACCTTGTCGGTGTTGGCGTAGTTCTGGTTGTTCTTGGGGCTGCTGTTGCGCAGCACGATCCGCTGGCCGGTCTGGTACTGCGCGAAGTCGATGACGACGTCATACCGCTCGCCCATCCCGTGCCGGAAGCTCAGGACGGGCTGCGGGACGGGCACCAGTCCGCCGTCGGTGGCGATGACCGTCATCGGCTGCCCGGAGTCCAGCGACCACTTGTAGGACCGCGACACCGATCCGTTCAGGATGCGGAAGCGGTACTTGCGCTTCTTGACCTGCATGACCGGCCACGGGCGCCCGTTGACGAGGATCACGTCGCCGAACGTGCCGGAGTCGTCGTGGGTGGTGACGAGCAGGGACCCGTCCGCGTTGAACATCGTGTCCATGACGGTGAGCGGGATGTCGTAGTCGCCGCGCGGGAGCGGCAGCGACTGCTCGGCCGGATCGATCAGGTGGTACTGCCCCTCCAGGCCCATCGAGATGTTCTCGGCGGTGTGGTGCACGCCGTGGTCGTGGTACCAGAGCGTCCGCCCGGGCTGCTTGTTCGCGTAGACGTAGTCCTTGTACTGCCCCGGGTTGCTGATGTCGCTCGCATAGCCGTCGTACTGCGGCAGCGAAGGCGACCCGTGCAGGTGCACCGACGTCCAAGGCGTGTACTTCAACACCGGGTGGGTCGCGGGAAGGCTGTTGATGAAGCGGACGATCGTGGGGCGACCGCGGGTCGCTTTCACGGTGGGGCCGGGGACCTCGCCGTTGTAGCCCCACATGGGCGTCTTGAACCCCGGAAGGACATCGGCGATGAACGGCTTCATCGTGATCCGGTAGTAGTCCGTCATGCCGTTCGTTCTGGGATCGACCCCGCTGCGGACCGCAGTAAGCACCGACGGCTTCGCGAAGGGGACGGTGAACGGCAGCGGCAGTGCGCTGCTGGCCATGTGGTTGGTGGGCGCGGTCAGCGCGTGCCCGGTTCGTTCCAGCGGCAGCGCGATCGCGCCGCCCGCCAGGACGCTCATCTTGAGCATGTCTCGCCGGGTAAGTGCCACGGCTTGTCCTTTACGAGGAAGGCCGGGCGTACCGCGTGCAGTCGGGACCAGCGAGGCGTTACATCCCCCGGCTTGGTGCCGCCCCGCACAGCGCAAGCAGCCTCCACCCGCGTGTCCGATCCCTGCCATGGGTCGTCGGCGTCACGTTCGACGCGCGATAAGACGTTGGGACAGGAAACGCTTAAGGGACGTCCGGGCTAGTCAGCGCTGGAGCAGGTGCCGCTCGAGGAACGGGATGGCGCGAGCGGCGCCGCGGACGGACTCCCAGCCGTGCCCGGCCCCCGCCACGATCTGCAGGTCGATCGTCGGGCCGCCCCTGCAGCCCTTCCAGTGGACGTAGCGGACGGCAGGCGTGTCACGGGTCGATCGCGCCGTGCAACCGGCCTGCGACGTCACGATGCCCAGCGTGGACTCGACCGGCCGCGGTGACATGCCCAGGTGGGTGACGTAGATGGGCGCGGTCAACCCGACCGTGCCGTCCCTCGCCCCGTGGATGGACAGCAGGTCCGGCAGCAGGACACCACTGGGGCAGTGCGACTCCAGGCTGCCGCTGACCTCGACCGCTGCCGCCAGCGCCGGGTGGGCGCGGCACAGGACCCGGTAGGCGAGCATGCCGCCGCCCGAGTAGCCGACCAGTGCGCGCCTCTTCGGGTCGATGGGTGTACGACGGCCGACGTCGTCGAGCACGGCGTCGACGAAGGCCACGTCGTCCACGCCCTCTGCCTTGGCGACCCCGCAGCACCCACCGGCGTTCCACGAGCCGCCCACACCGGCCGGGTAGGCGAGCGTCACGCCCTCTCGGCGCAGGCTGTCGAGGCCGAGACCCTCCGCGACGGCCTGCGCGCTCCCGACGTCCTGGTGCAGCACGACCACCAGTGCGGCCAGCTGTCCCCGGGGCAGGCCGAGCGCCGGCAGGAGCAGGTAGCCGCGCTCCCGGCCGCTGATGGGCAGTCGGACGACGCGCGAGTCGCCGGCCGGGTTGCCAGGACCGGCCTGCGGGGCAAGGTCACCGGGGGTGCCCTGGCCGGGCAGCACGAGGGAGCGTCCGACGCTCTGGGCGGGTAGGTCCGCTGCCACGGCGGCCGTGGTCCCGGTCGTGGAGCTCAGGCCGGTCGGCGCCACGACGAACACCGCGACGAAAGCGGTGAGCAGCAGCGTGAGCACGGGCTGCCCCAGGCTCCACACCTGCGCGTGCCGTCGCCCCCCGCTGGCCATCGCGCTACACCCCCAGCAGCCGCTGACGGAGGAAGTCCAACGTCCGGCGGGAGGCGTCCAGCGTCCCCCAGCCGTGCCCGGCGTCCGGGATCAGCAGCGCCTCGACGGTCGAGCCGCCGCGGCAGCCCACCCAGCGGCGCACCTCCGCCCCGAACGCCTGCGTGGTCACCGCTTTGTCGCACCCGGCGCTGCTCGTCAGGATGCCGAGCGTGCTCGCCGCCGGTCGCGGGGCCAGTCCGAGCGCGGTGATGAAGATGGGCCGGTTGAGACCGATGGTGCCATCGGCCTTGCCGTGCAGGGTCAGGACGTCGGGCACGGTGATGCCTGCATCACAGGGGCTCTCCAGCGAGCCGCTGACCACGACCGCGACCGCGAGGCGGCCGGGTCGCGCGCAGACGTAGTGGTAGGTCAGCATGCCGCCGCTGGAGTAGCCGACCAGGGCCTCCCGGCGGCTGTCCACGGAGGCCCGCCGGGCGGCGTCGGAGAAGACCGCGTCGAGGAACCGGACGTCGTCCACGCCCTGCCGGCTCGGCACCCCGCAGCACTTGCCGGCGTCCCAGGAGTGGTCGACGCCGGCCGGGTAGACGAGCGTGGCCCCTGCCCGGCGCAGGTTCTGGAGCGCCGTCTCCTTGGCGATGCCCTCCGGCGTACCGCCTTCCTGGTGCAGGACCGCCACGAGCGCCGCCTTGCGCCCGGCGGGGACGCTCAGGGCCGGCTCGAGCAGGTAGGTCCGGTCCCGTCCGTCGACGTGCAGGGTGACTGTTCGGCTGTCCGTTGAGGGACGGGCCGCCCGTGCCGGCGTGCCCGCGCAGGCCGTGGCGAGCAGCGCGAGGAGCGCCAGCACCAGGACCGGGAGGGCGGCCGTACGACGGAGGGGGCGGGCAGGCACGGTGCGTCGGTCTCCCAGGGTCACGGCGGGTGAGCGGAATCTACCCGTGTCGTCGGCTGCTCAGCCCACCCTCGTGAGCCCCGGTACGTCGATTCCTGCAGTGACGGTCACGCGTTCCGTCGCCGCCACGCTCGCCGCGTCGCCGGCGCGCAGCAGGACGAGGCCGGCGCCGGCGGCCAGCGCGCCCAGCAGGACGGCCGCCCCGGCGGGGTCAGCAGCGTCGAGCGTGGTCAGGACCCGGTCTTCGGCGCGGACGCCCTGCACCGGCGCAACCGGCGCCCCGGCCACCTCCACGCGTGCGGCGGGCGGTCGCGGGCCACCGAAGTGGTCGCCGTGGCCCGGCACCTCTCGCGCGTAGTCGAGCGCCAGGCCGGGCAGCGCTCCCGCAGGGGCGCCTAACGGGTGCCCGGACAGTGCCAGGACGTCGTCGACACCGGCGTCGAGAGCAGCCGCGGCATACTGCTCCAGGACGAACGCGGCGCCGCACCCGGCCAGCTCCGCTGCGTCAGCGGCCAGGACCACCGTGGCGCCGGTGGCAGCGCCCGCGAGCAGGAGCGCGACCGTCTGCCAGTGCAGCGGCAGCAGCAGGCCGACCCGGTCCGGGCCGCCGAGCTCGTCGACCAGCAGGTTGGCGGACTTGGCCACCCAGTTGGCCGTCGTGGCGCCGCTCAGCTCGACCCGGGCTGCCTCGTCGTACAGCGTCAACAACGGCTGTGCGGGGTCACGCTCACCCACCAGACCGCCGGTGAGGTCGGTCAGGCTGCGCAGGGGTCGTCCAGCGCCGTGACGACCTTCGGGGCAGTGCTCGCCGAGGGCGCCGTGCTGGGGGTGGCGCTGGTCACGGTGACGGCCTGCACGCCCTTGTACGACGTGCCGACCACGACCTCGATGACGTTGCCGAGATCGGGCGACGCCTTGAGAGTGGAGCCGGGGATGGCCGCCGCGACCGTGCGCGCGGAGTCGGCCTTGCTCGGGCCGTAGAGCACCACCGTCGCCGAGGCACCCGTGCCGCGCGTGGTGGCGGTGCCGACCGTCTGGAAGCCCATGTTGCCGAGCTCGCCGAACGCCTTGCGGCCCAGCCCGTTGATCCCTGATCCGTTGAAGACCCGGATGTTGATGTTGCCTGGCTTGACGATGAGCGGGCTCGAGCCGGCCGCCGTCGTCGGCTTGGCAGCAGGCGTGCAAGGTGGGACGTCGCGCCGGATCGCGTCGAACAGCACCGCCGCCTTCTCCTGGTCCACCAGGACCACTGAGCCGAGTCCCCGCATGTACGCGTTGGAGTTGGAGATCGGGATCGTCGCGAAGATGACGTTGCCGGCACCGACGTTGCGCATCCGCAGCGCCAGCGTGCGAAGCGTCGAGAACTTGAGCCCCTCGTCGGCCTGCAGCGAGGACGTGGCGACGTTGAGGAACCCGTTGAGCTTGAAGGGGTTGGCGAGCGTGCCGGCCGACAGGACCTTGCGGATCATCGCGCCGAGGAACTGCTGCTGGCGCTTGATGCGGTCGATGTCGCCGTTGGTCAGGCCGTGCCGCTGTCGTACGAACGCCAGCGCGACGGTGCCGTTGATGTGGTGCTTGCCTGCGGAAAGGTCGATGCCGGAGTAGTGGTCCTTGGCTGCCTTGGACAGGCACACGTCGACGCCGCCGAGCTTGTCGACCATGGACTGGAAGCCCTCGAAGTCGACCTGCAGGTAGTGGTCGATCCGGACGTTCGTGAGGGTCTCGACGGTGTTGACCAGCAGCTGCGGGCCACCCTCGTTGAAGGCGTAGTTGATGCGGTTGTGCTGGGCAGGGTGGACGCGGCCCTTGGCGTCGGTGTACTCGGGGATCTCCACCACCGAGTCACGCGGGAAGCTCACCAGCTGGACCTTGTTGCTCTTACCGCCGTACAGGTGGGCCAGGATCACGGTGTCCGACCGCTGACCCGTGACAAAGGTCGCACCGGACCCCTGGACGCCCTGCCCGGCCTTGAGGTCGCCGCGGCTGTCCGACCCCACGATGAGGAAGTTCTCGGCGTGGTTGGGTGCCGCCGCGGGCGCGCCCTTGCGGTTGCCGAACACCGGGATCCGCTTGATGTTTCCCTCGTAGTGGCTGACCAGGACGTAGCCGGCGCCGGCGGTCGCGAGGATGGCGACCGACGTGACGACGGCGATCCAGGACAGGACCCGGGCCGCCCTCCGCGGACGGCGGATCGGCCCGGTCGGCACGACCGAGTGCGCGGCGGGGCGCGGGGCCGGCCGGCGCGGGTCGCGCCGCGGCGGGCCACCACGCCCGCGGGGGTCGAGGTGCGGGGGGAGAGGCCGTGTCGGCTGCGCCGGCCTGGGGTCGGAGCCGGGCGGAGGGCCGCCTCCTGGCTTCCAGTCCCTGGGCTCGGTCAAGGCCTTCTCTCCTGTGGTCGGGTCACTCCCGAGGACGTGCGGGACCGCCGGAGGGTTCCCTCGCCGGTATACCCAGGCTACCGGCGAGCATCTGCATCCTGGCTGATTGCCGAGCCCGACTAGCCTGCGCCGCATGAAGGCACTCGTCCTGTCCGGGGGCGCCGGCACCCGCTTGCGTCCCATCACTCACACCAGTGCCAAGCAGCTGGTGCCGGTCGCCAACAAGCCGGTGCTGTTCTACGGGCTCGAGGCGATCCGGGATGCGGGCGTGACCGAGGTCGGCATCATCGTCGGCGACACGGCGGCCGAGATCGAGGCTGCGGTCGGCGACGGGAGCGACCTGGGGATCAGGGTCACCTACATCCGCCAGGACGCCCCGCTGGGTCTGGCCCACTGCGTCCTGATCGCGCGGGACTTCCTCGCCGAGGACGACTTCGTGATGTACCTCGGGGACAACTTCATCATCGGTGGGATCACCGAGCTGGTGCGGGAGTTCCGGGACGAGGGGTACGACGCGCAGATCCTCCTGACGAAGGTGGACAACCCGTCCCAGTTCGGCGTAGCCGAGCTCGGCAAGGACGGTCGCGTGGCCACCCTCGTGGAGAAGCCCAAGAACCCCAAGAGCGACCTCGCCCTGGTCGGCGTCTACATGTTCAAGCCGGTCATCCACGAGGCCGTCCGGGCCATCAAGCCGTCGGGGCGCGGCGAGCTGGAGATCACCGACGCCATCCAGTGGCTCATCGACGAGGGCAAAGCAGTCAGCCCGCACCTGGTCACCGGCTACTGGAAGGACACCGGCCGGCTCGAGGACATGCTCGAGTGCAACCGCAAGGTGCTCGAGTCACTGGAGCCGATCAACCACGGCAGCGTCGACAGCGAGTCGCAGCTGATCGGCCGGGTGGTCGTCGAGGAGGGCGCTGTCATCGAGCGCTCGACGGTCCGCGGGCCGGCGATCATCGGCCGCAACACCGTGATCCGCGACACGTACGTCGGCCCCTTCACGTCCATCTACTTCGGCTGCACCCTCGAGGACACCGAGATCGAGCACTCGATCGTCCTGGAGCAGTCGGTCATCCGGGGCGTTCGCCGCATCGAGGACTCGCTGATCGGCAAGGAGGTCGAGGTCGCTCCGTCCTCGGCTCTCCCGCGTGCGCACCGGCTGATGCTGGGGGATCACTCAAAGGTGTCCATCGCGTAAGGCAGGAGTCTGCCGCCGTACGTCGAAATCCCCGGTCACCCAGCACACCTGCTTCGACCGGGAGATCCTCGTGTCCGTCCGCCTTCGTCCGCTTCTCGCCGCCAGCCTCGGCCTCGCCCTTGTCGGGTCCGGTGTCGTGGCCTCGGCGTCGGCCACGTCCGTTCGCCCCGTGTGCAACCTCGTCTCGGACGCGAAGGGTGACGGTGCCGGCTTCGTCAGCAACGCCGACGGCCTTGACGTCGTCACTGCCGATGTCGCCTCCGACGCGAAGAACGTCACGGCGGTCGTCCGGCTCGCCGCGGCCCCGCCGTCGGCCGGCGACCCCAACGCTCCCGAGGGCGCCAGCTACTACGTGGAGTGGACGGCCAAGGACGCTGCCAACCCGGTGTACCTCACCGCCGGCAGTGATGCGACCGGCGCTTTCACCTACGCCATGGGCGACGTGCAGCCGAGCCCGACCGGCGGGCAGCTGTTCCAGAACGCGACAGGCGTTGTGACGGGGCATGTCGACGGCTCGACGATCACCATCACGGCCGAGCGCTCGGTCTTCAGCGCGCTGTCGTCGGTCAAGCCGGGCAGCAAGCTGACCAACCTGACCGCCGACGTGTTCTACCCCGTCGAGGTGCCCATGGTCGGAGGCCTGCTCGAGCAGGCGGACAACGCCACGAGCAGCAAGGCCTATGTGGCCGGCGCCCGCTCCTGCGTGACGCCGGGCAAGGGCTGACGATGACGATGCGACGCCGCGCCCTTCTCACTGCAGCTGCACTCGCCGGCCCGGTCCTCCTGGCCGGAGCCGCGACGGCTGGGCCGAAAGCGGCCTGCAACCTCGTCGCAGACCCCGCGGGTGACGCCACCGGCTTCGTCGTGACCGGGTTGCCGTTGCCCAACGACGACGCGCTGGACATCGTCAGCGGCGACGTCGCGTCCAACAAGAAGCTGCTCACCGGCGTGATCCGGCTCGCGTCCATGGCCACGGACAGCACCTCGCCGACCGGCCGGACCTACTACGTCAACTTCACGATCAACGGCACCAAGGCCTTCCTCGACGCCATCGTCGCCAGCGACGGCAGCGTGACCTTCAACGCGGGTGACTTCACCGGCACCAACAGCGGCCGCAAGACGCTCGGTGCCGTGGAGGGCGTCGTGGATCCCGCGAAGAAGGAGATCCGGATCACGGCTCCCGCGGGCACCTGGACCGAGTCGGCGAAGCCTGGGGCGAAGATCGCCGGCCTCGACCTGCTCGCGCAGCGCTTCATCGGCACGACGACGACCGGCGGCGTGACGCCGACCGCGGATGAGGCGAAGAGCGATGCGGTCTACGTCGCGGGGTCTGCTTCCTGCGTGACGCCAGGGAAGTAGCGCCCCCAGCCGCGTCTGGGACAATGGGGGCATGCGGATACTCGTCACCGGCGGCGCCGGCTTCATCGGTGCCAACTTCGTGCACTGGACCCGGCAGCACCGCCCCGAGGTGGAGATCGTCGTCCTCGATGCGCTGACCTACGCGGCCGACGGCTCGAGCCTCGCCCCCGTGCGTGACTCGATCGAGCTCGTGCAGGGTGACATCGCCGACGCCGGCCTCGTCGACAAGCTGGTCGCCGGCGTCGACCAGGTGTTCCACTTCGCCGCCGAGACGCACAACGACAACTCCCTCAGCGACCCGACGCCGTTCGTGCACGCCAACGTCGTAGGGACCTTCACGCTGCTGGAGGCGGTACGACGGCACGGCGTGCGCTTCCACCACGTCTCGACCGACGAGGTCTACGGCGACCTGGAGCTCGATGACCCTGCCCGGTTCACCGAGCAGACGCCGTACAACCCCTCCAGTCCGTACAGCGCGACGAAGGCCGGCAGCGATCTGCTGGTGCGCGCCTGGGTGCGGTCGTTCGGCATCGAGGCGACGATCAGCAACTGCTCCAACAACTACGGGCCGTACCAGCACGTCGAGAAGTTCATCCCGCGCCAGATCACCAACGTCCTGGACGGGATCGCTCCCCGGCTCTACGGCGACGGCCTTAACGTGCGCGACTGGATCCACGTGGACGACCACAACTCCGCGGTCTGGCTGATCGCCGAGAAGGGTCGCTCGGGGGAGACCTACCTGATCGGCGCCGACGGCGAGCAGACCAACCGCGATGTCGTGTCAGCAGTGCTGCGCGAGCTGGGGCAGCCGGAGGACGCGTTCGAGCTGGTGCGCGACCGGCCGGGCCACGACCGTCGTTACGCGATCGACAGCAGCAAGCTGCGCAGCGAGCTCGGCTGGAGCCCGACCTACTCCGACTTCGCGTCCGGCCTGAAGGCGACGATCGCGTGGTACCGCGACAACGAGGACTGGTGGCGCCCCCAGAAGGCCGCCACCGAGGCGAAGTACGCGAAGACGGCGCAGTGAGCATCAAGTGAGCCTTGCACTCCTCGTCACCGGTGCCGGCGGCCAGCTCTCCGACGACCTGCTCGACGCCGTCCGCGGGGCGCGTGACGTCTTCGCCAGGGGCCTCACCATCAAGGACCTCGACATCACCGACGCGTTCGCGGTGCAGGACATGGTCGTGGGCTGGGAGCGGATCGTTCGCTCCGACAACCCCGATCACCGGCTCGTCGTGGTCAACTGCGCCGCCTACACGGCCGTCGACGCCGCCGAGACCGATGAGGAGACGGCCTACGCCGTCAACGCCGCCGGCCCGGCGCTGCTCGCAACCGCCTGCGCGAAGGTCGGTGCAGGGCTGATCCACGTGAGCACCGACTACGTCTTCCCGGGCGATGCGAAGCAGCCGTACGACGTGGACGACCCGACCGGTCCACAGGGTGCCTACGGCCGGACCAAGCTGGCCGGCGAGCTGGCGGTGCGCGAGATCCTTCCGGACGACTCGTGGGTTGTGCGGACCGCCTGGTTGTACGGCGCTCACGGCAACAACATCATCAAGACGATGACGCGCCTGGAGCGGGAGCGGGAGACGGTCGCCTTCGTCGCGGATCAGACCGGCTCACCCACCTGGTCGCATGACCTCGCCGGCGGTCTGCTCGCCCTTGCCGGCTCCGATGCGCCTGCGGGCAACTACCACGCGACCAACCGGGGTGAGACCACCTGGTACGGGCTGGCCCGAGCCGTCTTCGAAGAAGTCGGTGCCGACCCCGACCGGGTGCAGCCGATCCGTACCGAGGACTACCCACTGCCCGCGCCGCGGCCGGCGTACAGCGTGCTGTCGCCAAGGGCGTGGGACGCGGCCGGCCTGCCGCCGTTCCGCGGCTGGCGCGAGGCGCTCGCCGAGGCGTTCGCCACGTCCGGAGACGCGTTCCGCCCCTGAGTGCTAGCGGGGCTTGTGGCAGTCGAAGGTGACGAACTGGAACGGCGGGCGGAAGCCGTGCCGTTGCGACTGACTGGCATCGGCGACGACGGTCATCGCTGCGGCGTCGGCGCCGGACATCAGGTCCTCGACGTCGCAGTCGGCGCCGTTGTAGTCGAAGGTCCGGCCTTCGGCGGCCGCGTCGCGCAGCTCGGACGTCACCAGCACGTCGCACCCGAACCCGGCCCGGCGGATCGTGTCGGCGAGGTCCCAGCCGAACCGCCAGAACACCAGCGTGTTGTCCCCGTGGTACTCCGGCTCGGTCGGCGGTGCGGTCTTGCTCTGCGGCAGCGGGATCTGCAGGAACACGTGCCCGCCCGGCTTCATCACGCGGAACAGCTCCGACAGCGCCTTGTCCGTGTCCGGCACGTGCTCGAGGACGTGCGGGGTGAGCACGACGTCGAGCGTGTTGTCGGGCAGTGCGATGTCCTGCAGGTCCAGGCGCATGGCCCCGCGGTGCGCCGACTCGTCGTAGTCGCTCGACGTGTAGTCGACGCGCTCGGCCATCTTGTCGCGGTAGGTCTGGTCGAGTCGCGGCGACGTCTCGAGCACCTTGGCCGCCGGGTCGTAGCCGGTCCGGCTGGTCCAGCACCAGTAGAGGAACCGGTCGCGGCTGATCGAGCCGCACACCGGGCACAGCGCTGACTCCGAGTGCGCAACGCCCTGGAAGGCCCGCCCGCGCCAGCCGCAGATGTTGCAGACCGCGTCGCTCTTCGTCAGCGAGGAGCCCGTCGCAGCCTCGGGCCAGGTCGCCGTGCGCCGGTCGCCCCTGCCGGCCTTCCAGCGCAGCGCGGCGAGGCTGCCGTGGGCGCCGTGTGCCTTTTCGATCAGGCGGTCGGCCAGCTGCACGTCGTCGGTCCTTCGGTTGCGGCGGGGCGGGGCTCAGCTGAGGGCAAGGCTATAGGCAGCGCGGGTCGCCTCCGCGCAGCGCGCCCACGTGTAGGCCGCCCCGTGAGCGCGCCGAGGGGCTGCGTCGCCGGGGCTGCCCAGCACGGTCTCGAGGGCTGCGGCGAAGGAGGCAGGGTTGCCCGGCTCGGCGTAGGTGGTCACCGTCCCGCCGACCTCGCGCAGCACCGGCAGGTCACTGGCGATGACCGGCGTCCCCGCGGCCAGCGCCTCGATGACGGGGATCCCGAACCCCTCGTCGAGGCTGGGCAGGACGAGGGCGGCGGCCCCGGCGACGACCGGCCGCAGTCGGTCGTCGTCGAGGTAACCGGTGGTGATGCAGCCGCCGACGTCGAGCTGCTCGCCCCATCCGGGCGGCCCCACGAGGACGAGCGGCGGGGCCCCAGGGACGAGCCGGTGCGCGGCGAGCAGGGTGCGCAGGTCCTTGCGCGGCTCCAGGGTCCCGACGAACAGGAGGTACGACGGCGGCAGCCCGAGCTGACGGCGCAGCGCGTCATCGGGCGCGTCCGCCGACGCCCACGCGGCATCGACGCCCAACGGCGTCACCACCACCGGGACCCGGACGTCGTACGACGACTGGACCAGCTCGGCCGTGGCAGCGCTCGGCGTGATGACGACCGAGGCACGCCGGAGCGACCGCGGCACGAGCTCGCGGTACCGCGCGCTGGCGGCGCTGACCGTCTTCGGGAGCCGCAGGTAGGACAGGTCGTGGATGGTCACCACGCCCCGCGCGGACCGGGTGGGCGGCAGCACGAAGTTGGTGGCGTGGAAGACGTCCAGGCGGCCGGCGAGCAGCTCAACCGGTGGCCACTCCCCGCGGGCCCACAGCTCCTGCAACCCGCGCGCCGGCGCCGGCCGGCTCGCGACCCGCACCCCCGGGGGCACCGCCGCAGCGAGTGCGTCGCGCCCGCGGAAGGTGAACGCCGTGGCGACCAGCTCGTCGTCGTACGCGCTCAGGGCCTGCAGGAGGTGCTGGGTGTAGCGGCCCACTCCGGTGCGGTTTCCCAGCAGCGGCGTCGCGTCGAGGCCGACCCGCATCAGCCGAGCAGGTGGTGCTTGTCGACGATGGCGTGCCAGCGGTCGGCGAAGGCGTCCTCGCTGTACTCCTGCGCACGTGTCACCGCCGCCGCAGCAAGCCGTGCGCGAAGCGCCTCGTCCGTCGCGACCTCCGCGGTCAGGGCGAGCAGCTCCTCCGGCGTCGTCCACCGGAACCCGTCGACGTTCTCCCGGACGATCTCCTTCTGGCCGGCGCGGTCGATGACGACGGGCACGCAGCCGGCGGCCATCGCCTCGACCGTCGTCATGCCGAAGTGCTCACTCGCCCACGGCGTCTTGCGCTCGTCCTCGCCGTAGCCGGTCGCCGACCAGAACACCGATGCCGTGGACAGCAGCTCCTCGACCCGGCGTCGTGGCGCGTTGGCGATGACCTCGACCGGGAAGCCGGCTCCGGCTGCGCGGACCTGCTCGACGTAGTTGCGCTGCGAGTCCTCCATGCCGCCGACGACGTACATCCGCCAGTCGCTCGGGATCGTCCCAGCGCGTACGCCGCGGACGAAGAACTCGACCATCTCCAGCTGCCGCTTCGCGTGCCCGAGGCCGGGTGAGAAGAACCGCCCGACCGTGATGACCGCCTTCTCGCGCACCGGCGCGGGCTGCAGTCGCTGCACCTGGATCGGTGGGAACAGCAGGTCGGCGTCGGTGTGCCAGAACCGGGAGATGTAGCCGCGGGTGTACTCGCTGTTGGCCATCACCGTGTCGTAGCCGGCCAGGAAGGACAGGTTCTTCGGGTCGCGCAGCAGCCACGGGAACCGGTAGGCCAGCAGACCTCGCGGGCCGTGCCGGCCGCCTTCGAGCCGGATCCGGCTGACGGCGACGCCGAGCTCGCGCTGGTCCGACCCGCCTGGGCTGAAGGTCTTGGTCTTGAAGTGCAGCTCCTGGCCGCCGCCCTGCACGGACGGGAACTCCACGTGGTGCGTGGCGAACTCCGGCCCGACCTCCACCTCGGTGATGACGCGGTCGTGCTCGTCGGTGACGGTCAGCGTGCGGCGCTCCGGCATCCCCGGACCACCGAGGTCGAGCCGCAGCCGTCGGGTCTTCGCATCGGGCGCCAGGGTGAGCACGGCGTCCTCACTCGTCCAGGCCCACTGGCGACGACGGCCGCCCTCCGGCGGGAACCAGCCGACGCCGTGCTCGACCCCGCCGGACTGACCGCGCACGACCGGCCCGAGCGTCCGCGTCAGCGCCCGCCGTACGGGCGACAGGTCTGCATCGAACGGCGTCGGGAAGTAGCAGAGGTAGGCAGCGTGCGCCGACCGCGGCGTGAGCCGACTGCCGTAGGTGCCGTTGACGAACAGGTCGTAGTCGCGGGACAGCCCTTCGAGGTGGAGGTCGCCGCGGTCCGGGACCACGCGGAACCGGCAGCGACTCAGGTCGAGGCCGAGGTGGTCGGCGAGCACGTCCTTGTCGACGTCGGAGTGACCGAGCAGGTCCACCTCGACGCCGTCCTTTGACAGGACCTCCGCGATCATCCCGGAGTGCCGCTCCCCGCCGCCCTGGCTGTGCCAGAACCGGTCGTAGACGACCGCGCGCTTGCCCGTCATCGCTGGGTGACCAGCCACTGCTCGAGCTGACGGCGAGGTACGACGGCGTCGTGACCGATCCGCCGCCGCTTCGCCACCATCGTGGGCAGCAGACGCAGGAACGACAGCAGCACCTTCAGCCGCATGAGCGTCGGGCGGACCGGTGGCCGCGTGCGGTACTTCAGCGCGTGCCGGACGGCCCGCAGCGCCATCGACCCCGTGGTCAGCGGGTAGCGACCGACCTCGCGCAGTGCCATCGCGGCGCTGGCGTCCTTCACCAGCATCAGCAGCCGGTTGCGGTCGGTGTGGAACACGAACCGCGGTGACCACTCGACCGACGTGGCCGAGTGGATGTGGCGTACGACGGCCTTCGGCTCGTAGCGGATGGTCCACCCGGCCGCGCGCAGCCGCCAGGACAGGTCGGTGTCCTCGTAGTACAGGAAGAAGTCGTCGTCGAACCAGCCGACCTCGCGGCCCGCCTCGGTACGGAAGGCAACGGCGCAGCCGCACAGCGCGAACACCTCGGTCGGCTCGTCGTACTGACCGGTGTCGATGTCCTGGTAGCCGCGGTCGGCGCCGTAGCCGGCGGTCATCACGATCGACCCGACGTTGTTGACCACGTCCACGGTCGGCGCGGACGCTGGGACCTCGATGGTCTGGTCCTCCGGCGTCGTCGTGACCGGCAGCGTCGTTTCGCCGCCGTCCCACGCCAGCGTCGCCGTCTTGTCGCGCTCCCCGGCCCATCGCACGCCGACCTCGATCGCCCCCGGCAGCCCTTCGGGCAGCGGCACCAGGAGCTCGCCGGCGGGGCGGGTCCAGCGGAAGCGCGCGGCCCCCTCGCCCTCGGGACCCCAGGTGAGCCGCTCCATCAGCACCCGCTCGGTGACGTCCTGGTCCTCGACCGTGACGCGGTAGAGCTGCAACCCGAGGTCACGCGGGTCGTGGTTGCCCGGCGAGAAGCCGTCGGTCCGCAGCTGCAGCCGCAGGAAGCGTGGCTGGAAGACGACCTTGCTCGTGACGGCCGCGAGGCGGTCGGCGCCCGGCTCCGCGAAGGGGGCCAGCAGCTGCTCGAGCCAGTCCGGCTCGGGGGTCGCGTCGTTGTTGAGCAGGACGGCGTACGGCGTCGTCACCTCGCGCAGGGCGGTGTTGTTGCCCCCGGCGAAGCCGAGGTTGTCTGCATTGCGGAGGACGCGCACCTCGGGGTACTCGCGGGCCAGCAGCTCGACAGAGGAGTCGCTGGAGGCGTTGTCGACGACCCATGTCAGGAACGGCGCGCTCGTCTGCTGCCGGGCCAGCGCGTCGAGGCACGAGCGCAGCAGCCGCTCACCGTTCCAGTTGACGATGACGACCGTGGCGAGGGGCTCAGACGGCACGAGCCACCACGTAGACCTCGTTGGAGGGGTAGAGCCGGTCGAGCAGGTGCGCGTAGGACCGGCGCAGCGCCACCAGCTCCTCCTGCGTCGCGCGCATGCGCTCCTCGAGCACGCCGAGGAAGTGGCCGAAGGCCTGCCAGTCCTGGCTGTGCTTCTTGTCGTTGATCTGCTGGATGGCCGAGACCATGTCACCCCGCAGGTCGGGGTCGACGTGTGCGGGCGGTGCCAGCGACTCCGGCGGTGGGCCTGGGTGGTTGAGCGGGTTGCCGCCTGTCTCCACCACCTCGAGGCCGGCCTTGGCGCAGTAGAACGCGAGCAGCCGCGGCTCGTAGAAGCGGATGTGCGTCGGGTCACGCCAGAAGTCGTGGCCCATGACCGACAGGCACGCCGCGTTGGGCGTCGCGGCGATGAACACCCCGCCCGGTGCGAGGACCCGCGCGCTCTCGGCGACGACGTGCTCGAGGACGTCGGGCTGCAGGTGCTCGGCGAAGTGCGCGGAGAAGACACCGCCCAGCGACCGCGCCGGCCGGGACTCGAGGGCCGTGACCGCATCGCCGTGGGTCACCCGCAGCCCGCCGGCGACGGCCTTCTCGACCATCCCCTCGTCGAGGTCGATGCCCTCGCCGTCGATGCCCGCGTCGCGGAGCAGCTCGAGGAACTCCCCGCGCCCGCAGGCCAGCTCGAGCACCGGTCCGTGGGAGAAGAAGGGCACGTAGTGGGCGAGGCCGGCCTTGGCGTTGGCCGGGTCGTAGCCCATGTAGCTGTAGTAGTCGCTCTCCAGCCGCGTCATGCGCCGCTCACCTCGTCGGTCCGGACGCGCGCCGTCGTCGGCAGGTGGATCAGCGCCCCGCGCGGACCGTCGAGGACCCAGAAGGTCTCGGCGAAGCGGCGGGCCGTGATGGGTCGTCCGCTGTCGGCATCGCTGACGGTGACGGCCAGCACGAACGCGCCGACGAGCGGCGGCATGTGCGGCAGCTCGAGGTCGACGGTCACATGACCTGGTACGGCGGGGATGCTCTCGCCGTCCGGTGTGCGCAGCACCAGGACCGGGATGTCGCCCGCGCCCATCACGACGACCTGGACGGCGCCGGCGACCATGCCGGCACCCGGCTGCACCTCGACCTCGACGCGGACATGGAGCGGGCTGCCGGGGTCGATCTGCGGAGCGTGCGGGCCGCCGGGCGTAGTGCTGGCGACCGCCGACAGGACGACCATGCCGCCGAGCGACTCCTCCTCCGGCGGCGCGCCAGCGGGCCGGTCGGTGCCGAGGATCTTGCGCAGGGTCCCCACCGCGAAGGTCGGGTCGCCGTCGTACTGCACCTGACCGTGGTCGACGACGATGCCTCGCGTGCAGAGCTGCTCGACGAGGTCGAGCGCGTGCGTCACGAACAGGATGGTCTTCCCGGCCTGCTGGAACTCCGAGATCTTCGCGAGGCACTTGCGTGCGAACGCCTCGTCGCCGACGGCGAGCACCTCGTCGACAAGCAGGATGTCCGGGTCGACGTGGACGGCGATGGCGAACGCGAGCTTGACGTACTCACCCGAGGAGTAGTGCTTGACCGGGTCGTCGATGCGCGGGGCCTGCTCGGAGAAGTCAACGATCGAGTCGAAGAGGCGGTCGACCTCCTTCTTCGACAAGCCCAGCAGTGCGGCGTTGAGGTAGACGTTCTCGCGGCCGGTCAGCTCGCCGTTGAACCCGGCACCGAGCTCGAGCAGCGAGGCAATGCGCCCCTGAACGTCGACCTCGCCGTAGGTCGGCCGCAGGATGCCGGCGAGGATCTTCAGCAGGGTTGACTTCCCCGCGCCGTTGGGCCCGATCAGCCCGACGGTCTCGCCTTCGCCCACCACGACGTCGACGTCGCGCAGCGCCCAGAACTCCGTCGCCCCGCTGTCCTGCCGCTTTGCGGACTGGACGAACCTCTCCTTGAGCTGCGTCGCCTTGCGGCCGTGCGCGACGTAGCGCTTGCCGACCCCTCGCGCCGTGATGACCGGACGCCGGTCGGGCCCGGTCAGAGCTCCTCCGCGAAATCGGCCTGCAGCCGGTTGAACACGGAGCGGGCGAGGAGCAGCACCAATCCGGAGACCGCGAACCCGATCGCGAGGTTGCGGAAGTACAGCGCGTAGCCGGCGTCCACGAGGACCAGCTTCTGCTTGCCGGCGACGGGATCGAAGTAGTAGGCCTTCTCGTAG
Source organism: Actinomycetota bacterium (assembly GCA_032230005.1). Lineage (GTDB taxonomy): Bacteria > Actinomycetota > Actinomycetes > Mycobacteriales > SCTD01 > RYN-124. The sequence continues at coordinate 17,638 of JAVXVI010000367.1, forward strand.
ATGGCTCGCTGGAAGGTCGACACGACGGTCGCCATCGGGTTGAGGAAGTAGAGCCAGAAGACGCCGTGCGCGTCGAGCTTGGTCTTGACCAGACCGGCGGCGTACAGGATCGGGTTGGCCCAGAACCACACCAGCATGGCGATCTCGACGAAGTGGCTGGTGTCGCGCCAACGCACGTTGAGCGCGCTGACGAGGACCCCCAGCGCCGTCGTGAAGACGACGAGCAGCGCGAACGCCGGCACGATGAGCAACGTCTGCGGGCCGAACTTCCCCGGTGTCGTCACCAGCACGATGACCAGCAGTAGTGCGAGCTGCAGCAGGAACTGCACGACAGCGAAGCCGACGGCGGACAGCGGCAGGACGAGGCGCGGGAAGCTGACCTTCTTCACCAGCCCGGCGGCCCCGACGACGCTGCCCGAGGCTCCGCTCACGCCCTGGCTGAAGCAGGTGAAGGGCAGCAGCCCGGCCATCAGGTAGACGGCGTAGTCGGGGACGTGGTTGTCGAAGACCTTCGTGAAGATGACGTAGTAGATGGCCATCTGGATGAGCGGGTTGGCCAGTGACCAGGCGAAGCCGATGGCCGATCCCTGGTACTTCACCTTGAGGTCCTTGCGGACCAGCTGGCTCAGCAGCTCCCAGCGGATCCGCCCCTGCGCAGCCGCCCGGGTCCTTGTCGGCCACGCCGTAGGAGAAGCCGGGGAACGTGAGCGCAGCTGCGACGGCGGCGCAGGCCAGTGCCACGCCGACACCCGG
>JAVXVI010000368.1:0-5689 GCA_032230005.1 Actinomycetota bacterium
CATCCTCGAGTCGTTCCCCAAGCTGCTACCGACGTACGACGACCTGCTCACCGGCAACCCGATCTGGCAGCGCCGGCTGCAGGGCGTCGCGCACCTCGACCTGCAGGGCTGCCTGGCCCTCGGCGTCACCGGCCCGATCCTGCGCTCGGCCGGCCTGCCCTGGTACATGCGCAAGACCGAGCCGTACTGCGGCTACGAGACCTACGACTTCGAGGTCCCGGTCGAGACGACCGCCGATGCCTGGGGCCGGTTCCGGGTCCGGATGAACGAGATGTGGGAGTCGCTGAAGATCATCGAGCAGGCGCTGGACCGGCTTGCGCCGGGACCCGTGATGGTGCAGGACCGCAAGATCGGCTGGCCGGCGCAGCTTGCCCTCGGCCCCGACGGGCTCGGCAACTCGCTCGACCACGTCAAGAACATCATGGGCACCTCGATGGAGGCGCTCATCCACCACTTCAAGCTGGTCACCGAGGGCTTCCGGGTCCCGGCCGGTCAGGTCTACGTCGCGATCGAGAACCCGCGCGGCGAGCTCGGTGCTCACGTCGTCAGCGACGGCGGCACCCGTCCCTACCGCGTGCACGTGCGTGACCCAGGGTTCGTCAACCTGCAATCAGCGTCGGCCATGTGCGAAGGCAGCCTCATCGCCGACGCCATCGCGGCCGTCGCCTCGATCGACCCCGTGATGGGTGGAGTGGACCGGTAGTGGGACTGACCGACAAGACGCGTGACGAGGCGCGCCAGATCATCGCGCGCTACCCGAAGGCGCGCTCTGCGCTGCTGCCGATGCTGCACCTCGTCCAGTCGGAGGAGGGCTACGTCAGCCCCGAGGGGATCGCGCTCTGCGCAGAGGAGCTCGGGCTGACCAAGGCCGAGGTCGGCGCGGTCGCGACGTTCTACACGATGTACCGCCGCAAGCCGGCCGGCACCTACCACGTGGGCGTCTGCACCAACACGCTGTGCGCGGTCCTCGGCGGTGACGCGATCCTCGACTCGCTCAAGGACCACCTCGGCATCGGCCACAACGAGACCACCGAGGACGGCACCGTCAGCCTCGAGCACATCGAGTGCAACGCGGCGTGCGACTTCGCGCCGGTCGTGATGGTCAACTGGGAGTTCTACGACAACCAGACGCCGGCAACGGCCCGCGACCTCGTGGACAGCTGCCGGGCAGGCACCCCGCAGGCACCGACCCGCGGCGCCGCCAGCCTGTGCACGTTCAAGGAGATGGAGCGCGTCCTGGCCGGGTTCCCGGACGGCCGGGCCGGTGAGGGGGTGCAGGCCGGACCGCCGAGCCTGGTCGGCCTGAAGCTCGCGCAGTCCCGCGGCGAGACCGCACCGGCCTATCCCGACGGCAGCATCCCGGGTGCCCCGACGACCGATGAGCAGACCAGAGCGGACGCGCAGTGACCTTCACACCTGTCCTGTCCGCCGGCTGGGGTGACAGCGACTCGTTCACCCTCGACGGCTACACGCGTCGCGGCGGCTACCGCGCGCTGACGAAGGCGCTGGCGATGGATCCGGACGCGCTCATCGCGCTGGTCAAGGACTCCGGGTTGCGCGGTCGCGGCGGCGCCGGCTTCCCGACCGGCATGAAGTGGGGCTTCATCCCGCAAGGCGACGGCAAGCCGCACTACCTGGTGGTCAACGCCGACGAGTCCGAGCCGGGCACCTGCAAGGACATCCCGCTCATGCTCGCCAACCCGCACGTCCTCGTCGAGGGCGTCGCGATCGCCTCGTTCGCCATCCGTGCGAGCCACGCGTTCATCTACGTCCGGGGCGAGGTCACGCACGTCGTACGCCGGCTGCAGCAGGCCGTTGCGGACGCCTACGCCGCGGGGCACCTCGGCACCGACATCGGTGGGTCCGGCTACGACCTCGAGGTCGTCGTGCATGCCGGAGCCGGCGCCTACATCTGCGGCGAGGAGACGGCCCTCCTCGACTCCCTCGAGGGCTACCGCGGCCAGCCCCGGCTGCGCCCGCCGTTCCCGGCAACGCACGGCCTCTACGGCAGCCCGACGGTCATCAACAACGTCGAGTCGATCGCGTCGGTGCCGTCGATCGTCCTCGGCGGCGCCGAGTGGTTCTCGTCGATGGGCACCGAGAAGAGCAAGGGCTTCACGCTCTACTCGCTCTCGGGGCACGTGAAGAACCCCGGGCAGTTCGAGGGTCCGCTCGGCCTCACCCTTCGCGAGCTGCTGGACCTCTCGGGTGGCATGCGTGAGGGCCACACCCTGAAGTTCTGGACACCGGGCGGCTCGTCGACACCGATCCTCACGGCGGAGCACCTCGACGTGCCGCTCGACTACGAGGCCGTCGGCGCAGCCGGATCGATGCTCGGCACCAAGGCCCTGCAGTGCTTCGACGACACGACCTGCGTGGTGCGCGCCGTCCTGCGGTGGACGGAGTTCTACGCGCACGAGTCGTGCGGCAAGTGCACGCCATGCCGCGAGGGCACCTACTGGATGGTGCAGATCCTGCAGCGCCTCGAGGACGGCAACGGCACAGAGGAGGACATCGCGACGCTGCTCGACACCTGCGACAACATCCTCGGCCGCGCCTTCTGCGCTCTCGGCGACGGAGCTACCAGCCCGATCACCTCGGCGATCCAGTACTTCCGCGAGGAGTTCGTCGCGCACATGACCGGCAAGGGCTGCCCGTTCGACCCGGTCGCGTCGACCGTCTTCGCCGGAGCGACGGCATGACGGCCACCCAGGACGTCGCCGTCGCGACCGACCTCATCACGCTGACGATCGACGGCTTCGAGGTGCAGGTCCCCAAGGGCACCCTCGTCATCCGCGCGGCCGAGCTCCTGGGCATCCAGATCCCGCGGTTCTGCGACCACCCCCTCCTCGACCCCGTCGGTGCCTGCCGGCAGTGCATCGTCGAGGTCGAGGGCCAGCGCAAGCCGCTCGCCTCCTGCACCACGACGGTCACCGAAGGCATGGTCGTCAAGACGCAGCTGACCTCAACCGTGGCGAAGAAGGCGCAGGAGGGCACCCTCGAGCTCCTGCTCATCAACCACCCGCTCGACTGCCCGGTCTGCGACAAGGGCGGCGAGTGCCCGCTGCAGAACCAGACGATGAGCCACGGTCATGCCGACAGCCGGTTCCACGACAAGAAGCGAACGTTCCCCAAGCCGATCGCGATCTCGTCCCAGGTCCTGCTCGACCGCGAGCGCTGCGTCCTGTGCGCGCGCTGCACCCGGTTCCAGCAGCAGATCGCCGGCGACCCGTTCATCGAGATGTTCGAGCGCGGTGCTCTGCAGCAGGTCGCGATCTACACGGACGAGCCGTTCGAGAGCTACTTCTCCGGCAACACCGTGCAGATCTGCCCGGTCGGCGCGCTCACCGGCGCGGCGTACCGCTTCCGGGCCCGGCCATTCGACCTCGTCTCCTCGCCGATGGTGTGCGAGCACTGCGCCTCCGGCTGCGCGCTGCGCACCGACCACCGCCGCGGCAAGGTGCTGCGCCGTCTGGCCGGAGACGACCCGCAGGTCAACGAGGAGTGGAACTGCGACAAGGGCCGCTGGGCCTTCACCTACGCGACGCAGCCGGATCGGATCGTCACGCCCCTCATCCGTGACTACGACACCGGCCGCCTGGTCGAGGCGTCATGGACCGAGGCGCTGGAGCGAGCTGCTCGTGGCCTCGGCTACGCCCGCGACGGCAAGGGCGTCGGCGTGCTTCCCGGCGGCCGCCTCACCGTCGAGGACGCCTACGCCTACTCGAAGTTCGCCCGCGTCGCGCTGCGCACCAACGACATCGACGCCCGCTCGCGTGCGCACTCCGCTGAGGAGGCCGACTTCCTCGCGGCGCACGTCGCCGGCCGCTACCTCGAGGTGACGTACGACAACCTCGAGTCGGCCCCGTCGGTTCTGCTCGTCGGCTTCGAGCCGGAGGAGGAGTCGCCGATCGTCTTCCTCCGACTGCGCAAGGGCGTCCGCCGCAACGGCACGAAGGTCGTCACGGTCGCGCCGTTCCGCAGCCCCGGAGCCGTGAAGCTCAACGCCACGCTCGTGCAGACTGTCCCGGGCGACGAGACCAAGGTGCTCTCGGAATGGGACCGCACCCGGCCGCCGGAGGGCTCCCTCATCCTCGTCGGCGAGCGGCTCGCCTCGATCCCCGGCGCCCTCAGCGCCGCGGCGGCTCTCGCCGCCGACACGGGCGCGAAGCTCGCCTGGGTGCCCCGGCGCGCAGGTGAGCGAGGCGCCGTCGAGGCCGGCTGCCTGCCGACGCTGCTCCCCGGTGGCCGTGGCCTCGGCGAGGCTGCGGGCCTCGGCTGGGGCGACGTCCCCGCAGCACCAGGTCGCGACCTGACCGGCATCCTCACAGCGGCCCGTGACGGCGAGCTCGACGCCCTGCTCGTCGGCGGTGTCGACCCAGCCGACTGCCCCGACGCCGAGCTCGCCCTCGACGCCCTCGACAAGGTCGGCTTCGTCGTCAGCCTCGAGCTTCGCCGGTCCCCCGTGACGGACCGCGCCGACGTGGTGCTGCCCGTTGCCGCGGCCGTCGAGAAGGCCGGCACCTTCCTCGACTGGGAGGGCCGCGCCCGCCCGTTCGACGCGGTGCTGCAGACCAGCGGCGCCCTGCCCGACGTCCGCGTCCTGCACGTCCTCGCCGACGAGATGGACACCCCGCTGGGTCTGCCGGACGTCGCGGCGGCACGCGCGGAGATCAGCCGGATCGGTGCCTCTTCCGAGCGCACTGCCATGTCGTCGTACGACGCTTCGCCCTCGGCCACGCCGCAGGACGGCGAGGCAGTGCTGGCTTCGTGGCACTGGCTCCTCGACGACGGGTCGCTGCAGGACGGCGAGCCGTTCCTGGCCGGCACCGCCAAGAAGCCGCGGCTGCACCTGTCGGCCGCGACCGCAGCCTCCCTCGGCGCCGCCCAAGGGGATGCCGTGACGGTGAGCACCGACCGCGGCAGCCTCACGCTGCCGCTCGTCGTCGCCGACCTGCCGGACGAGGTCGTGTGGGTCCCGGCCCGGACCCCCGATGCCGCCGTCGCGCGTGACCTGGCGGCGGTGCCCGGTGATGTCGTGCGGCTCAGCGTCGGGAGCGCGTCGTGACGATGCCCCACGCGCTGCTCGCCGTCGGCAACGACTCCACGCAGCTCCCGGTCACCAGCTTCGGCAACGAGCCGTTCTGGCTCACGATCTGCAAGGCGCTGTTCGTCTTCGTCCTGCTCGTGGTCCTGACGCTGTTCTCGATCGTCTTCGAGCGCAAGATCGTGTCCTACATGCAGCAGCGCGTCGGCCCCAACCGCGTCGGGCCCCGTGGCTACCTGCAGTCGCTCGCCGACGGGCTGAAGCTCGCGCTCAAGGAAGAGATCATCCCCGCGCTGGCCGACAAGCCGGTCTACGTGCTCGCTCCCATCCTGTCCGCGGTGCCGGCCTTCCTCGCCTTCTCCGTCATCCCGTTCGGCCCGAAGGTGTCCATCGCCGGCCACCAGACCGCACTGCAGCTGACCGACCTGCCGGTCGGCGTGCTGTTCGTCTTCGCGTGCTCGAGCCTCGGGGTCTTCGGGATCGTGCTGGCCGGGTGGTCCAGCGGCTCGACCTACCCCTTGCTCGGTGGACTCCGCTCGGCAGCCCAGGTGATCAGCTACGAGATCGCGATGGGTCTATCGCTCGTGGCGGTCTTCTTGTACGCCGGGTCGCTGTCGACCAGCGAGATCGTGGCTGCGCAGC
>JAVXVI010000369.1:0-20761 GCA_032230005.1 Actinomycetota bacterium
GAGAGCCGGGCGAGGGCGCGATCGACGTGACCGTCTCCATCGGTGCTGCCGTCTTCCCGGCGCACGGTGCCAGCGCGACGACGTTGCTGCGCCGTGCGGACGAGGCTCTGTACGAAGCAAAAGCCGCCGGCCGCGACACCTGGCGGCTGGCGACGGCGGCGCCGGTCGAGATCGCACCCCATTAGGGTCCCTTCATGGCGGTGACGAAGGCAGTGATCCCGGCAGCCGGCCTGGGCACGCGCTTCCTGCCGGCCACCAAGGCGTCCCCGAAGGAGATGCTGCCGGTCGTCGACAAGCCGGCGATCCAGTACGTCGTCGAGGAGGCTGTGCGAGCCGGGCTCGACGACGTCCTGATGGTCACCGGCCGCAACAAGCGCCCGCTCGAGGACCACTTCGACCGGGTCGTCGAGCTCGAGGAGACGCTGGCCGCCAAGGGCGATCAGGAGCGGCTGGCGCTGGTCCAGGAGGCCAGCCGGCTCGCGACCATCCACTACGTCCGGCAGGGGGACCCGCTCGGACTCGGCCACGCCGTGCTCGCGGCGGCCCAGCACGTCGGAGACCAGCCCTTCGCCGTCCTCCTCGGTGACGACCTCATCGATGCCCGCGACCCGCTGCTCGAGCAGATGATCGCGCTGCAGGGACGCGAGGGCGGCAGCGTGATCGCCTTGATGGAGGTACCCAAGGACCAGGTGTCGATGTACGGCTGCGCAGCCGTCGAGGACGCCGCCGGCGACGTCGTACGCATCACCGGTCTCGTCGAGAAGCCGCCCGTCGAGGAGGCACCGAGCAACCTGGCGATCATCGGCCGCTACGTCCTGTCGCCGACCGTCTTCGACGTGCTGCGGCAGACGGCTCCAGGTCGTGGCGGCGAGATCCAGCTCACCGATGCCCTCTCCGAGCTGATCGCGACCGAACCGGTGCACGGCGTGGTGTTCCGGGGTCGCCGCTACGACACCGGTGACCGCCTCGACTACCTCAAGACCGTGGTCCGGCTGGCCGCCGACCGCGAGGACCTCGGGCCGCCCTTGCTCGAGTGGCTGCGCGACTGGCTGCCGACCCGCTGATGAAGACGGTCGCGGAGCAGCTGGCCTCGATCCTGTCGGTCGTGCAGACCCTGCACCCGCTCGAGCTCGGGCTGATGGATGCCCACGGGTGCGTGCTCGCCGAGGATGTCGTGGCGCCCGCGCCGCTGCCCGGCTTCGATAACAGCGCGATGGACGGTTATGCCGTCCGGGTCGCTGACCTCGAGACGGTGCCGGTGACCCTTCCCGTGGTCGGCGACATCGCCGCTGGACCGGCGTCACCCCTGCGCGTCCAGCCCGGTCTGTGCGTGCGGATCATGACCGGAGCGATGATGCCGGCCGGCGCCGACGCGGTCGTGCCCCTCGAGTGGACCGACGGCGGTGTCGCCAACGTCCGGATCGACCGGCGGCCGGACTCGGGTGCCTACGTCCGCCGGGCCGGTGAGGACGTGTCGGCCGGTGACGTCGTGCTCCAGACGGGCACCCATCTCGGTGCGGCGCAGATCGGCTTGGCTGCTGCGGTCGGCCGATCCCGGCTGGTCGTCCGGCCCCGCCCCAGAGTCGTCGTCGTCTCGACCGGCAGCGAGCTGGTCGAGCCGGGTGAGCCCGTCGGGCCTGGGCAGATCCAGGACAGCAACAGCCCGGCTCTCACTGCCGCGGCCCTCGAAGCGGGCGCGATCGCCTACCGCGTCGGCATCGTCCCTGACGACCCCCGTCGGCTGGCCGACACCCTCGAGGACCAGCTCGTCCGGGCCGACCTGCTGGTGACGAGCGGCGGGGTCTCCGTCGGCGCGTACGACGTCGTCAAGGACGTCCTGTCGCGACTCGGCACCGTGTCGTTCGACAAGATCGCAATGCAGCCGGGCATGCCGCAGGGGTTCGGGACGATCGGGCCTGACCGCACTCCGGTGTTCGGCCTCCCGGGCAACCCGGTCAGTGCCCTGGTGTCGTTCGAGATGTTCGTGCGTCCCGCGATCCGCACGATGCTCGGCGCCTTCCCGATCGAGCGTCCGCGCGTGCAGGCCATCACCGACGTGCCGCTCGACTCACCGCCGGGCAAGCGGTCCTTCCTGCGGGTCTCTCTCGAGGTCCGTGACAACGCCTACCGGGTCCGGCCCGTGTCGGGTCCCGGCTCGCACCTGCTGGCCGGCATGGCCCGCGCCAACGCCCTCGCCGTGGTGCCGGAGGGGGTCCAGCGCATCGAGGCCGGTTCGCCGGTCGAGGTGCTGGTCCTGGAGCGGCGCGGGCGATGACGTTCAGCCACGTGGATGACAGCGGCGCCGCGCGGATGGTCGATGTGGCAGGCAAGGAGGTGACCGTGCGCACGGCGACCGCGTCGGGCAGGGTCGACCTGTCGGCCGAGACGGTCGCCCTGCTGCGGGGCGAGGGGATGCCCAAGGGGGACGTGCTCGCGGTCGCCCGGATCGCGGGGATCATGGCGGCCAAGCGCACGCCCGACCTGGTCCCGCTCTGCCACCCGATCGCGGTGCACGGCGTGACCGTGGACCTCGCGGTCGACGACGCCGGCGTGGCGGTGACAGCGACCGTCCGCACGGCCGACCGCACCGGCGTCGAGATGGAGGCCCTGACGTCGGTGACCGTCGCCTGCCTCACCGTCGTCGACATGACGAAGGCGGTCGACCCGCGCTCGGTGATCCGCGACGTCCTCGTGGAGTCCAAGACCGGTGGGAAGACCGGGTCGTGGCAGCGGTAGAGGGTCTGCCCGCTGGCGCGCGGGCGGCGGTGCTCACGGTCTCCGACCGGTCGCACGGTGGTCTGCGGCACGACAGCTCCGGGCCGTTGCTCGCCGAGCTCCTGGCAGAGCAGGGCTTCGAGGTCTCAGCCGTCGTCGTCGTACCCGACGAGGTTGCGGCGGTGCAGGCGGCGCTCCGCGATGCAGTGGCTGCGGGGCACGACGTCGTCGTCACGACCGGCGGCACCGGGTTCGCGCCTCGTGACGTGACGCCAGAGGCTGTGCGGCCCCTGCTCGAACGGGAGGCGCCCGGCATCGTCGAGGCGCTCCGCCAGCACCGGCGTGACGAGGTGCCGACGACGATCCTGTCGCGCGCAGTGGCGGGGACGATCGGTACGACGTTCGTGCTCACTCTGCCCGGCTCGACCGGCGGGGTGCGCGATGGCGTCACCGTGCTCGGGCCGGTCATCGGGCACCTGGTCGCGCAGCTGCGGGGCGGCGACCACTAGTGGCCCGAGGCTGGCCGGCCGTCCTGGCCGACGGCCGCGTCGGTCTGCGCCCGCTCCGCGTGCGCGACGCCACCGCCTGGAGTGACGTGCGCATCCGCAACGAGGCGTGGCTGGCGCCCTGGGAGGGACGACCGGAGACGCAGCTGCGTGCCACATGGGCAGAGCGGCACAGCACAGCGGTGTTCGCGGCGATGCTGCGCAACGCCCGAAAGGACGCCCGGGCCGGCCGCAGCCTGCCGATGGCGATCACCTACGACGGCCGCCTGGCCGGTCAGGTGACCGCCAGCAACGTCGTGCACGGCGCGTTCGACAGCGCGTCCGTCGGCTACTGGGTGGACGAGGCCGTGGCCGGCCGCGGCGTGCTGCCGACGGCCCTGGCGCTGCTCGTCGACCACTGCTTCGGCGCGGTCGGCCTGCACCGCATCGAGGCCAACATCCGGCCGGAGAACGTCGCGTCGCGGCGGGCCGTCGACAAGCTCGGGTTCCGCGAGGAGGGGCTGCACCTGCGCTACCTGTTCATCGACGGCGAGTGGCGAGACCACCTGTCGTTCGCGGTGACCCGTGAGGACGTGCCGGAAGGCCTCTTGCGGCGTTGGCACGCCGTACGCGCGGCACCCCCCTAGCCAGGAAAGACGCGACACACCGTGCGGGGTCCGCCACGGTGCGCAGCTACGTCACTACCGTCGAGCCCCGTGGGCAGCGGGCTGATACTCCTCGTCATCGTCGGGGCGTGGCTGGCCGTCCTCGTGCCGATGGCGCTGCGCTCGCACGACTCGTCGACCTCACTGTCGTCGGTGGACCGGTTCAACGACGCGATGCGCGTGCTGTCCCGCCGCGAGCAGGCTGGTCGCGGTTCGGTCCGGAGCTTTGTGCTGCCGGCTCGGCCGATCGAGTCGGCTCCGGGTGTCCCGGTCGCCGTCCGGCGCCGCCGTGTCCTGCTGTCGCTGATCGGGCTGACGGCGTTCACCTTCGTCGTGGGCCTGCTCGGGTCGGCCTGGGGCTATCTGCTGGCCGCGGTCTTTGCCGTCCTGGCCGTGAGCTACGTCGTCCACCTGCGCAAGCAGGCAGTCCGCAAGCAGCAGCGCGCCTTCGAGGACGCCATGCGGGCCCGCCGCCGCCAGGCCGTGCCTCGGGACGGGTCGGCATGGGGTGCCGAGCGGCAACCGCAGCGGGTGGCCGGCATCCCCAGCCGGATGCCGGCGCGACCGGAGCCGCTCACGGCTCCGCTGCCCGCACCCGCCGCGCGGTACGAGGACCCGCATCCCGTCGGCGACACGTGGAGCCCCACGGCGTTCCCGGTGCCGACCTACGTCACCGCCCCGGTGGCGCCGCCCCGCCCGCCGCGGGTGCTCGACCTCACCCGCCCCGGCGAGTGGTCAGCCGCGCTGGAGGCCGAGGACGCCGGCCTGTCGATCTTCGACGAGGACGACGAGCTGGACGGGATCCTGGACCGGCGGCGGGCATCCGGGGACTACTAGTCCCACTGCTAGTGTTTGCCGGGTCTCGGGGGCTGTGGCGCAGTCCGGTAGCGCACCTCGTTCGCATCGAGGGGGTCAGGGGTTCGAATCCCCTCAGCTCCACCCGTTGACCACGCCCCGTCCCGCCCCCAGCGGCTCGGGGCGTCGTCGTACCCGCCCGTAGTCGCTCAGATCCAGCTGGAGAACCACATCCGCTTGTGCCAGTCGGCGTAGTCCAGCGTCTGCGCTGCGAGGATCGGGTACAGGTAGAAGAAGTTGAGTACGACGGCGGACACGTAGACGCCGATCGCGGTGGCCGCGGTTGCCCGGCGCCGAGGTGAGGCATCGCGCCCGCCGAGCGCCCAGCCGGCCATCAGCGCGAGTCCCAGGCACATGAACGGCAGCGCCGGGAGGGCGTAGAACAGGAACATCGTCCGCTTGTGCATGTCGCTCGGGATCCACGGCAGGATCGACGCCGCGATCAGGAGCAGCAGGGTGTAGCCGCGCCAGTCCCGCTTGGAGATCCAGAGGCACAGGCACCCGAACAGCATCGGGATGGACGCCCACCAGATGGCCGGTGTGCCGATGGCGAGCACCTCGCGCGAGCAGGTCGTGACCTGGCAGCCGTACTGCCCCGGCCCGATCCCGGACGGGTAGTAGTAGGAGACGGGGCGGGCGAGGAGCAGCCAGCCGAACGGGTGCGACTGGTACGGGTGCTTCTGCGCCAGGTGGCTGTGGAAGCCGTACATCTCCGAGTGGTAGTGCCACCAGGACCGGAGCGTGTCGGGCAGGAAGCCGTAGGTCGCGTTCTGCGACGTGGCCCAGTGCCGGTCCCAGCCGTTCGAGGAGTGGAACCAGCCGGCCCACGACAGCACGTAGAGGGCAGCGGGCAGGACGACCAGCAGGCCGAGCAGGGGGAGCAGCGAGCGGCGCACTGTCGCGCGCCACGGTGCGGGGATACCGGCAGTACGACGGGCGCCGACCTCCCAGACGTAGGCCAGCACCACCAGCAGCGCGAGGTAGTACAGCCCGCTCCACTTCGTGGCCACGGCGGCGCCGAGGCACACGCCCGCGCCGATGAGCCACGGCCTGCGACCGAGGGTCGGCCCCCAGCCGGTCAGCACCTCGTCGTCCATCGCCGCCAGCCGGCTGCGGATCTGGTCGCGGTCCACGACCAGGCACGCGACAGCGGCCAGCACGAACAGCATCAGGAAGATGTCGAGCATCGAGGTCCGGCTCTGCACGAAGTGCAGCCCGTCCAGCGTCATGAGCAGTCCGGCCAGGCAGCCCAGCAACGTCGAGCCGGTCATCCGCCGGGCCAGCCGGATCAGGATCAGCACGCTGACGGTGCCGGCCACCGCGGCGCTGAAGCGCCAGCCGAACTCGTTGACGCCGAACGTCTTCTCGCCGATCCCGATGAGCCACTTGCCCAGCGGCGGATGCACGATGAACCCGGGCTGGCCGTTGGGGATGCAGTTGGCGTTGTTGGGCTTGCTGCCCTCCTCGACGCCGAAGCGGAGCAGGTTCTGCGCGTCGCAGGAGTAGTAGATCTCGTCGAAGATCTTCCCGCGGGGGATGTCCAGGCGGATGAACCGCAGCAGGCCGGCCAGCAGCGTGATCGCGAGAGTCGGCAGCCAGCCGCCGCCCCCGACGAGGGGGACCATCCGCGACCGCCACCCCGGCGTCGGCTGCTCAGCCGCCTCGGTCGCCGTCGCGTCCAGCGTCGCAGTCATGGCGATCACCCTAAGAGGTGAGGGGCGTGCGCGAGGATCAGTGGGTGCCCCTCGTCCTCGCCGGTGCCCCGATCGGCCGTCCCGGCGACGCCAGTGCGCGCCTGCGCGAGGAGCTCGCGGCGGCGGAGGTCATCGCCGCCGAGGACACCCGCCGGCTGCACCGGCTCTGCCGCGACCTCGATGTCGTCCTCACCGGCCGGGTCCTGTCGTACTTCGAGGGCAACGAGGCAGGTCGGACGCCGGAGCTGCTCGAGCTGCTGCGGGCCGGGCAGCGGGTGCTGCTGGTGACCGATGCCGGGATGCCGACGGTCTCGGACCCGGGCTACCGGCTGGTCGCGGCCGCGGCGGCTGAGGATCTGCCGATCACCTGCGTCCCTGGGCCGTCCGCGGTGACGACCGCGCTTGCCGTCAGCGGGCTGCCGACCGACCGGTTCTGCTTCGAGGGCTTCCTGCCGCGCAAGGCGGGAGAACGGCGCGCGCGCCTGGGCAACCTGGCCGCCGAGCGTCGTACCGCCGTCTTCTTCGAAGCACCGCACCGCCTCGCCGACGCCCTTGCGGACATGGCCGCCGTCCTCGGGGCCGGCCGTCGCGCCGTCGTCTGCCGAGAGCTGACGAAGACCCATGAGGAGGTACGACGGGGCACGCTCGCCGAGCTGGCGGACTGGGCGTCCACCGGGGTCCTCGGCGAGGTCACGGTTGTCGTGGAGGGTGCGCCCGAGCCGACGGTGGAGCTGACGGCGGACGAGCTCGTCCGGCAGGTCATCGTGCGCGAGACCGCCGGGCTGACCCGCAAAGAGGCCATCGCGGCGGTCGCCCAGGAGACCGGGGTCGTGCGTCGGGAGGTCTACGACGCCGTCGTACGAGCCAAAGCGGGTCGACCCGCTCACTAGGCTCGTCAGCATGCCCCGCCACGTACTCACCGCGGTCGCCTGGCCCTACGCCAACGGCCCGCGCCACATCGGCCACGTCGCCGGGTTCGGCGTGCCGTCCGACGTGTTCAGCCGCTACCAGCGGATGGTGGGCAACAAGGTCCTGATGGTCTCGGGCACGGACGAGCACGGCACGCCGATCCAGGTGCAGGCCGACAAGGAGGGCGTGACCGCCCGGGAGCTGGCGGACCGCTACAACCGCGTCATCGCGGAGGACCTGCAGGGACTGGGGCTTTCCTACGACCTGTTCACGCGTACGACGACGCGCAACCACTACGGCGTGACGCAGGAGCTGTTCAAGGGCCTCTACGACAACGGCTACGTCGTCGAGCGCACCCAGCTGTCGGCGATCGATCCCACGACCGGGCGCGGCCTGCCGGACCGCTACGTCGAGGGCACCTGCCCGATCTGCGGGTACGACGGCGCGCGGGGCGACCAGTGCGACAACTGCGGCAACCAGCTGGACCCGCAGGACCTGATCAACCCGCGCTCGAAGATCGACGGCAAGCCGCCGAAGTTCGTCGAGTCGGCACAGTTCTTCCTCGAGCTGCCGGCCTTCGCAGAGGCGCTCGGGTCGTGGCTGCAGACGCGCAAGGACTGGCGACCGAACGTCCTGAAGATCTCCTACAACCTGCTCGAGGACCTCAAGCCGCGGGCCATCACCCGCGATCTCGACTGGGGCGTGCCCATCCCGCTGCCGGGCTGGTCCGACCGCGACGACAAGCGCATCTACGTCTGGTTCGACGCCGTCATCGGTTACCTGTCGGCCTCCGTCGAGTGGGCCCGACGATCCGGGGACCCCGATGCTTGGCGGGCCTGGTGGCAGAACGCGGACGCAGACGGCTACTACTTCATGGGCAAGGACAACGTCGTCTTCCACTCGGTGATCTGGCCGGCGATCCTGCTCGGCTACTCGGGCAAGGGCCAGCCACCTGGCAAGCCCGGCTCGCTCGGTGAGCTCGCCCTGCCGAGCGAGGTCGTGTCGAGCGAGTTCCTCACCATGGAGGGCAAGAAGTTCTCCTCCAGCCGCGCCGTGGTCATCTACGTCCGCGACGTGCTCGAGCGCTACGGCGCCGACCCGCTGCGCTACTGCCTGGCCGCTGCCGGCCCCGAGTCCAGTGACACCGACTTCACGTGGGAGCAGTTCGTCACGCGCAACAACACCGAGCTCGTCGCCGGCTGGGGCAACCTGGTCAACCGCACCGTCTCGATGGTGCACAAGAACGTCGGTCGCATCCCCGAGCCCGGCGAGCTCACCGGTGATGACAACCGGGTTCTGCAGGCCAGCCGCGAGTCCTTCAACGCCATCGGCGAGCTGCTGGGCAGGTCGCAGCAGCGTGCCGCCCTGACCGAGGTGATGAAGGTCGTGGCAGAGGCCAACAAGTACCTCTCCGACCAGGCGCCTTGGAAGCTGAAGGACGATCCCGCGCGCCGTGAGTCGGTGCTGCACGTGGCGTTGCAGCTGGTCGACGACTGCAAGACCCTGCTGACGCCGTTCCTGCCGGACTCGTCGGACAAGGTGCACGCGATGCTCGGGGGTACGGCGGCCTGGGCCGGTCAGCCGGAGCTGCGCGAGGTCGAGGACCTCGATGGTGGTCCGGCCTATCCCGTGCTGATGGGCGACTACGACACCGAGGCGGTCTGGGAGTCGCGGCCGATCCGGACGGGCGTGGAGATCGGACCCGCGGTGCCGCTTTTCGCCAAGCTCGACCCATCCGTCGTCGACGAGGAGCTGGCTCGGCTGGAGGGCGCGTGAGTCGCGGCGAGCGCGAGGGGGGCGCCCCGCCGGCTCCCGAGCCACTCGCCGTACCCGTCCTCGACAGCCACTGCCACCTCGACATCGTCGGCAGTGACGTCGGTGAGCAGGTCGCGGCTGCGCGCGCTGTCGGGGTGACGACGGTGGTGCAGATCGGCATCGACCTCGCGTCGTCGCAGCTGACCGCCCAGGTCGCGGCAGAGCACGCCGATGTGTGGGGCGCGGTGGCGCTGCACCCCAACGAGGCCGGCCGCGGGGCCGCGACACCAGAAGCGCTTGCCGAGATAGAGCGGCTCGCCGGGCTGCCGCAGGTGAAGGCCGTTGGCGAGACAGGGCTCGACCACTTCCGCACCGGCGAGGAAGGTCGCGTGCCCCAGGAGCAGTCCTTCCGCGCGCACATCGACATCGCGAAGCGGACCGGGACGACGCTGGTGATCCACGACCGCGATGCGCACGACGACGTCCTGCGCGTGCTCGAGGAGGAGGGGGCGCCCGAGCGCGTCGTCTTCCACTGCTTCTCCGGCGATGCCGCGATGGCCCGCACCTGCGCCGAGCATGGCTACTGGATGAGCTTCGCCGGCAACGTCACCTTCAAGAACGCCGCCGACCTGCGGGAGGCGGCAGCTGTCGCGCCGGCGGACCTGCTGCTCGTCGAGACGGACGCGCCGTTCCTCACGCCGATGCCGTATCGCGGCCGGCCCAACGCGTCGTACCTGATCCCCATCACCATGCGCGCCCTCGCCGAGCTGCGCGGCGAGGATCTCGACGCCCTGTGCGCAGCCGTTGCCGACAACGGCCGCCGCGCCTTCCTCCTCTGACGCCGGGTCACTGCAGACGCGGCAGTCACAGGAGTCCCAGATCCACAGCGGTGATCCGGGTCACATCTGGCGCGGGTAAGGCCGCTCTGACCTGCGGGTTTGGGAAGAGCGAGCCAGGGCGGCTGGCCCGTTCGGGCTAGACCTGGGTTGGCAGTGCCGCTGTAGGACCGTTACCGTGCCGTGACTGTCGCCGGGGTCGGGGAAGCCCACGCGACGGCCCGCGCGGCCTTCGGAACAGCTCGGAAGCCGGGGAGGCGGGCCGTTCCCCGTGCCCGGGAAGCACGAGCAACGGAGAACCGTGAGCGTTCGCGCCCGCCTGGCCCGACCCTTGGCCCTTGCCCTGCACGTCCTCGTCCTGACCGTCCTCGTCGGCGCTACGACGGCGTGGGCCGTGACCGAGAAGACGGTCACGGTGACCGTCGACGGCCGCTCCCGGATGGTGACGACGCACGGCGGCACGGTTCGCGACGTCCTTGCCGCCGCCAGTCTGAAGGCCGGACCGCACGACCTGGTGGCACCCGCCGTCGATGCCACGATCGGCGACGGTGACCGCGTGGCACTGCGACGCGGCCGTCAGCTGCAGCTGCTCGTCGACGGCGCCCCTCGCAGGGTCTGGGTGACGGCAGCGTCGGTGGACGAAGCACTGGACCAGATCGGCCTGCGCGCCTCCGGTGCGTTCGTCTCGGCATCTCGCTCCCGACCCATCCCGGTGGACGGGTTGTCCTTCGAGGTCCGGCTGCCGAAGGCCGTCGCGATCCTGGCCGACGGTCACGTGACGACCCTGACGACCACGGGGCCGACCGTCCGCGATGCGCTCATCGAGGCGGGCGTGAAGCTGCACCCGGCCGACCGGCTGTCAGCTGCCCGCAGCGACCTGCTCACCGACCACATGACGATCCGCATCACGCGGGTCGTCGGGCACCGCGTCACCGAGAGCTTCCCGATCCCGTTCGCCACCGTGCGGCACCCCGACGCCAGCCTGTTCAAGGGCACGACCAAGGTGCTCGTCGAGGGCCGCCCGGGCGTGCTCCTGCGCACCTACACGGTCAACTTTGTCAACGGCAAGCTGCACAGCAAGCTGCTCGGCAGCGAGAAGCGCACGGCCGCCCCGGTGACCCAGGTCATCGCCGTCGGCACGAAGCCGCGCCCCGCGGTGCAGCGCTCCACCGGCACGAGTGCCGACGGTCTCAACTGGCCGGCGCTCGCGCGCTGCGAGTCCGGTGGCAACCCGCGGGCCGTCTCGAGCAGCGGTGCCTACCGCGGCTTGTACCAGTTCTCGATGGGCACCTGGCATGGCGTCGGCGGCAGCGGCGACCCGATCGACGCCTCACCGAGCGAGCAGACCTACCGCGCGAAGATCCTGTACTCGCGCTCCGGCCGCTCGCCCTGGCCGGTGTGCGGTAAGTACTTGTAGGTGCCGGACCCGCTGCTCACTGCTCCCGACGTCCGGGAGCTCGCCGCCCGACTCGGCCTGCGCCCGACCAAGTCCCTCGGGCAGAACTTCGTCATCGACCCCAACACGGTCCGCCGGCTGGTCCGCACCGCCGGAGTGGGTGAGGACGACGTCGTCGTCGAGGTGGGCCCGGGTCTCGGATCGCTGACCCTCGGTTTGCTGCCCGCCGTCAGCCGCGTCGTCGCTGTCGAGATCGACCCGGTCCTCGCTGCCGAGCTCCCGCGCACCGTCGAGGCCCGCCTCCCGTCGTACGCCGATCGGCTCCAGGTCCTCGAGCAGGACGCCCTCCGGCTCACCGACGTGCCGGGTCCGCCGCCGACGGCGTTCGTGGCCAACCTGCCCTACAACGTGGCGGTCCCCGTGCTGCTCCGGCTGCTGGAGAACCTGCCGAGTCTGCGCACCGGCCTGGTGATGGTGCAGGCGGAGGTCGCCGACCGGCTGGCCGCGCCGCCGGGGTCGAAGACCTACGGCGTGCCGTCGGTCAAGGCCGCGTGGTACGCCGACGTCCGCCGGGCCGGTGCCGTCGGCCGCAACGTCTTCTGGCCGGCGCCGCACGTCGACTCCGGCCTGGTCGCCTTCACCAGGCGACCGACGCCCGAGGGCGACAGGGCGGCGGTGTTCGCCCTCGTGGACGCGGCCTTCGCCCAACGGCGCAAGACGCTGCGCGCGGCCCTGAGCGGGTGGGCCGGGTCGCCCGACGAGGCAGAGCGCCGGTTGCGTGCAGCCGGCCTGGATCCGTCCTCCCGCGGCGAGGTGCTCTCGGTCGAGGAGTTCGCCCGCCTCGCCGTCGTCCCCTGACCCCGACGTAGCATCGAGGGCCAGTCACTCCGACCGAGGAGCCCCTCCACCGTGCGGCGCCAGCCCATCGAACGCGTCACGGTCCGGGCACCGGCGAAGGTCAACCTCCACCTGTCCGTCGGCCGGCGCCGACCTGACGGCTTCCATGACCTGACCACGATCTTCCATGCGGTGGGGCTGTACGACGAGGTCGACGCCGTTCACGCGGACGCCCTGTCGGTGACGGTCAGCGGCGAGGGCGCGGACACCCTCCCGACCGATGGTGCCAACCTGGCCATGCGGGCAGCAGCCCTGCTGGGCATGGAGACCGGTCGTGAGCCGCTGGTGGCACTCACCGTGCGCAAGTCGATCCCCCTCGCAGGAGGCTGTGCCGGCGGGTCGGCCGACGCGGCGGCGGCCCTCGTCGCCTGCGACGCGCTGTGGGGCACCGCGATGTCGCGCGACGACCTGGCCGTCCTGGGCGCCCGGCTCGGCAGCGATGTGCCCTTCTCCTTGCACGGCGGAACGGCTCTGGGCACCGGCAGGGGTGAGCAGCTGACCCCTGTGCTCGGCCACGGGTCCTACTCCTGGGTGCTGGCGCTCGCCGACGGCGGCCTGTCGACGCCAGAGGTCTACGCCGAGCTCGACCGACAGCGCGACACCGGACCGGTCGGCGTCGTGAGCGATGCCGCTTCGGCGCTGTCGGCGCTCCGCAGCGGCGACGCCGTGGCTCTCGGCCACGCGCTGGCCAATGACCTGCAGGCACCGGCGATCACCCTGCGACCGTCCCTTCGGCTGCTGCTCGACACCGGCAAGGACCTCGGCGCTCTCGGCGGGATCGTCTCGGGATCCGGCCCGACGGTCGCGTTCCTCGCCCGCAACGAGGACCACGCCGTGGCGCTCGCTGCGGCTCTCGCGGGCCAAGGCGTGTGCCGCACGGTGCGACGGGCCGACGGACCGGTGCCGGGCGCCCGCGTGGTCGAGGTCGCCTGATGGCCGGCCCCGTGTCGCGCAACCTGGTCAACCTCGAGAACGTCGTCGTCGCCCACGGCACGCGGCTGTTGATGGACGGAGTCTCGCTCGGTGTCGCAGAGGGCGACCGCATCGGGGTCGTCGGCCGCAACGGAGGCGGGAAGACGACCCTGCTCAAGACGCTCGTGAAGGCCGAGCAGCCGCACTCGGGCCGCGTCACGCACACCAGCGGGCTGCGCGTCGGAGTCCTCACGCAGGACGTCCGCGTCGACGTCCGGCTGACGGCGCATCAGGCCGTCTTGGGTACGACGGCGGAGCACACGTGGGCAGGTGACGCCCGCGTCCGTGAGGTGCTCGACGGCCTGGGGCTGCACGACATCGGCCTCGACAGCACCGTCGAGACGATGTCCGGCGGTGAGCGCCGCCGGGTAGCTCTCGCTGCGCTCCTCATCCAGGAGTGGGACCTGCTCGTCCTCGACGAGCCCACCAACCATCTCGACGTCGAAGGCGTCGCGTGGCTGGCCGCGCACCTCAAGCAGCGGACATCGTCGCAGGCGCACCTCGTCGTCACCCACGACCGGTGGTTCCTCGACGAGGTCAACAACACCACGTGGGAGGTCCACGACGGGGTCGTCGACTCCTACGAGGGCGGCTACTCGGCGTACGTCCTTGCGCGCGCGGAACGTGACCGGATCGCATCGACGGCCGAGCAGAAGCGCCTGCAGCTGGTGAAGAAGGAGCTGGCCTGGCTCCGGCGCGGCCCGCCGGCCCGCACCAGCAAGCCGCAGTTCCGCATCGATGCCGCCAACGCCCTCATCGCCGACGAGCCGCCGGCGCGCGATGACATCGCGTTGCAGCGGTTCTCCGCGGCCCGGCTCGGCAAGACCGTCTACGAGCTGCACGACGTCTCCTTGTCCTTCGGCAAGAAGGTGCTGCTCGACAACGTCGACTGGAACCTCGGGCCGGGCGACCGGGTCGGCATCGTCGGGGTCAACGGCGCGGGCAAGTCGACGCTGCTCAAGCTGCTCGTCGGGCAGCAGCAGCCCGACAGCGGGCGGATCGTCGTGGGTCAGACCGTGAAGCCGGCGTACCTGTCACAGGAGGTAGCCGAGCTCGATCCGTCGCTGCGCGTGCTCGAAGCGGTCGAGCAGGTCGCGAAGGTCGTCGACCTCGGCGGCGGTAAGACCATCGGCGCCTCGTCGCTCGCCGATCGGTTTGGCTTCACCGGCAACGCGCAGTGGACCCGCGTCGGGGACCTGTCCGGCGGCGAGCGTCGGCGGCTGCAGATCCTTCGCCTGCTGATGGGTGAGCCCAACGTGATCCTGCTCGACGAGCCGACCAACGACCTCGACATCGACACCCTGCGGGCGCTCGAGGACCTGCTCGACGGCTGGCCAGGCACCCTCGTCGTGGTCAGCCACGACCGCTACTTCCTGGAGCGCGTGACGACGGTGACCGCGTCGTTGATGGGCGACGGCACCGTTGCTGCCCTCCCCGGTGGGGTCGACGAGTACCTCGCCAAGCGCGTCAAGCAGGCGCCGGCGGCTGCCCCGAAGTCGAAGGGCGGCGGGGACACGCGGGCCGCGAAGAAGGAGCTGACGCGGGTGGAGCGCGAGATGGCCCGCCTCGACAAGGAGCACGACCAGGTCCTTGCCGAGATCGCCGACAAGGCCTCCGACTACGACGCCGTGGCCGTGTTGGACGTCAGGCTGCGCGAGATCGAGGCACGGAAGACCGAGCTCGAAGACATCTGGCTCGAGCTCTCCGAAGAGGTCTGATGCCGTCCGGTCAACCGATACGGTGCCTGCTCGGCTGAGGCGAATTGAGGGGTGGCATGCCAGCAGGTTCGGTCGGTCGCTACCGGGACGTGCTGCGGATCGGTGACTTCAGGCGGCTGATGACCGCCTTCCTCGTGGACGCCGTCGGGGGCTGGGCCTACACCGTCGTCCTCGTCGTCTACGTCTTCGACCGCACGCACTCGACGAACTGGATCGTGGCCACGACCGCGGCGGGATGGGTTCCTCGGCTGTTGTTCTCGGCGTACGCCGGTGTCCTCGCCGACCGCTACGAGCGCACCCGACTGATGTCCCTGTCCTACCTCGCGTCCTTCCTCAGCATGTCCGTGGCCGCTGTTCTGGTCGCGCACGACGCGCCCATCCCGTTGATCCTCGCGATGTCGTTCGTGACCGCGTCGTTCAACTCGGCCAACTCACCGGCGGCCCATGCGGTGGTCCCCGACGTCATCCCGGAGAAGCAGCTGGCCCGGGCCAATGCGCTCCTCGCACTCGTGGAGAACGTCGTCGTCGTGGTCGGCCCGGCCTTCGGCGGGCTGCTGCTGCTCTCCGACGTGCCTGCCGCCGGCATCGAGTTCAACGCCTTGACGTTCCTGGTCGCGGCCGGCGTCATCGCACGCGTCGAGACGCGCAGTCGCGGTGACGCGGGCGACGCCGGTGAGCCGTTCGGCGTTCAGATGCGGAACGGGTTGAAGGCACTTGGCAGTGAGCCGGTGGCGCTCACGCTCGTGCTCTTCTGCGCACTCGACAGCGCGGTCTACGGCGCCAGCACCGTGCTCTACGTGCCGATGAGCGAGAAGTTCGGGACCGGCACGACCGGCTACAGCTACCTGCTTGCCGCCATGTCGCTGGGCGGCGTGCTCGTCGCCGGGCTCGTCGGACGGCTCAGCGCCTCCGGCCGGCTGGCGCCGGTCATCGTCGGCGGCATGTGCCTGCTGTCGTTGCCGTATGCCGCGACGGCGGCTGTCGACAACCGCGTCGTGGGCGCGCTGCTGCAGCTGCTTGCGGGCGGCGGCATGGTCATCGTCGATGTGCTCGCCATCACGGCCCTCCAGCGCGATCTGCCACGCGAGGTGCTGAGCCGGGTGTTCGGTGTCTTCGAGACGCTGGTGCTGGTCGGGATCCTGAGCGCCAGTCTTGGCTGCAGCCTGCTGATCCGGGCGACCAGCCTGGACACGGCGCTGCTCGTCGTCGGCCTCGGGTTCGCCGGCGTGAGCGTCCTCGGGATGGGTCCTTTGTTGCGGGCCGACCGCAAGGCCGCCGCCGGCCTGGCCGCCCTCCGTCCGCGGATCGCCCTGCTCCAGGCGCTCGACCTGTTCGCGGACGCGACGCAGGCGTCGCTGGAGCAGTTGGCTCGTGCTGTCGAGGAGATCCTCCTGCCGGCTGGCGACGTCCTCATCCGCGAAGGCGATCCGGCAGACGCGCTCTACGTCCTGGTCGACGGCGAGGTCGACGTGAGCGCGCGTGGGGAGGGCGCGCGATCGCGTCACTTGCGCACGATGGGACCGCGCAGCTACTTCGGCGAGATCGGCCTGCTGCGCAGTGTTCCGCGGACTGCGACCGTGCGCACGAGCAGGCCGTCCACCCTGTGGCGGATCGGGGCGGACGACTTCCGGAGTGCGCTGGAGAGCGGCTCGGTCAGCGCATCGCTCCTGTCGGTCGCGTCCGCCCGCCTGGCGCGTTCCCATCCGCAGCTGGCCGCCGCGTCGGACGCCGCTGTCACACCCGGCTGAGGACCTGCTCGGTTCGCGCCAGCCAGGGCGTCGCGGCCAGCTCGGTGAACGTCACCCGGGCCTGGTCCAGGAGCGCCTCGGCTTCCTCGGCCGCCCCCCGCGTCGTGAGCAGCTCTGCCAGGGAGAGCTCCGCCTGCGCCCTGCGAAACGGCGAGCCGAAGGCGCCCAGCTCAGCGATCGCCTGACGGAGGTCAGCCTCGGGGTCGGCTTGGGTCGCCTGCGCGTACGTCGCCCGGAGCCTCAGGAACTCTGCGCGTACCAACGGGTTGCGCAGCCCCGGGGGCTGCCGGCGCACGATGTCGAGCAGGTCCTCGACCGCGGCATCGTCGCCGATCTCGGCGGCCGCCTCGATCGCGTGTGCCCAGTGGTAGACGAAGTCGTCGTCGATCCCGCTCAAGGCGGCGCACGAGCGGGCCGCCTCGGCGGCGAGCTCGGCGCGTCTGGCTCGGTCACGCGGCTCGGTGAGGCCGGCGGCGACAGCGCCGAGGGACCACGCCCGGATCTGGAGGTCCTCGCTGTCTCCGGGGTCGCCCAGGTCATCGACACCGCCGTCCACGTCCGTGCCGGTTGCAGACGCCACCTGACGGAGCAGGAACGCGCGCATGCGCGGCTCGGCAAGGACAAGGTCGCCGGCGAGCCGGCTCTGCAGCTCCTGCCAGCGGCCGGCGTTCCACAGCGCCAGCGAGAGGTTGCTGCCGGCGAGGCTGAGCGGCTGCATGTAGCCGGTCTGCGTTGCGATCCGCACGCACTCCTCTGATGCGTCGATGGCGAGTGCCAGATCGCGGCCACCGAGAAAGGCCGCGGTGTTCGTCAGCGGCCTGAGCAGGACGCTGGGCAGCTGTACCTCCCGGGCCAGCGCCACCGCCTTCTCCAGCAGCGCCAGACCGGCGGTCGGGTTGCCCCCGAAGGTCCACAGCGTGGCCCAGGACGTGAGTGCTGCAACCAGCCGCTCCGTGTCCTCGAGGGCCTCAGCGAGTGTCATCATCCGCTGGAAGTAGCGCAGGGCGTCGTCGTGCTCTCCGGAGTAGTCATGCGCACGTCCGAGCTGCTCGGCGATGAGCAGGACGACCGCGTCGTTGGCGGGGTCGTCCGCGAGCTCGTCGTACCAAGGCCCAAGCAGGCTGATGGCGCCGGACAGGTTCTGCTGCTGGATCAGCACGTGGCCCAGAAGAGCCGCGGCACGGGCCTCGTCCTGTCGGCGTCCGGCTGTTCCGTACGCCTCGACCGCCCGCACAGCGTGCTCGTGCGCCGTCGCGGCGTCGTCGAGTCGTAGCGCGGCCGCTGCGGCCCCCTCGTGCAGCCGACAGGTCATGCTCACGTCGTCCGACGGCAGCGACAGACCCGCTGTGTAGTGGCGCAGGGCTTCACCAGGGGATCCGAGCGCCGCGGCGCGCTGTGCAGCAACGGCCAGCAGCTCCCGCGCGGACGCGGTCAGCTCCGAGACGTCGATGTCGTGACTGGAGCTCAGTGCGATCGCATCGAGGTAGTGGCGTGCGACGACCGCCGCTAGGTCGTGCCCGGGATCCGGCTCGCTCTGCAGGTGCCGAGCCACGGTGAGGTGGCGAGCCTTGCGGTCGCGGCGGGACAGGGTGTCGTACGCGACCTGGCGCACGACGGACTGCACGAAGCGGTACTGGCCGCGTTCCGGCGACCGCGGGTCGGTCTGCAGCTCGAAGATCTCCTTGCGCACCAGGGCTACCAGGACCTCGTCGAGCCCTTCCAGCCCCATCGACTCGAGTCCCTGCAGGGAGAACGAAGTGCCGAGGACGGCGGCGTTCTGCACGAGAGAGCGCTCGCGCGGAGCGAGGGCGTCGAGCCGGCCGGACACCAGTGCCTGGAGGCTGGCTGGTGCGCCGAGAGTCGCGAGGTCGACCCTTTCGGCGGCGTCCTCGGCCAGCACATACCGCCCCTCACGCGGTACGACGGCGTCGCGGTCGATGAGTGCGCGCACGGTCTCCACGGCGTACAGAGGCACGCCCTCGGCCCGCTCGACCAGGGCGGAGCGCGCAGCCGAGGGCAGGCCGTCGACCAACCCGTCGACAAGCTCGGCCATGGGCTTGTCCGTCAGCGGCTCCAGGTGCACCGTGGACGCGCGACGGCCGGTACCGAACCCGGGCCGGCGCTCCGCCAGGTCCGGCCGTGCAAGCGCGAGCACGAACAGCGGGAACCGAGCGGTTTCCAGCGTGTGATCGAGGAAGTCCAAGAGGCCTTGGTCCGCGTGGTGAACGTCCTCGACGAGAAGCACCAGCGCGTCGCCATCTGCCCGAATGCGCTCGAAGAAGACCGTCCAGGCTGCGAAGAGGTCCTCGCGCGGGAACACCCTGGTCTCGCTCCCCAGCAGCACTCCTATGCGCGGTGCCACCCAAGACCGCTCGGTCTCGTCCGGCATCCACGCCGCGAGCAGGGCGTCGAGCGACGTCGCGTCCTCGGCGTCGCCCTCTGAGAGCTGCAACCGGCCGCGCACCATCTCGGCGAGAGCCCAGAAGGTCACGCCCTCGCCGTAGGAGAGGCAGCGACCGCGGTGCCAGAGCACGAGACCGGGCAGCGAGTTGACGTACTTCTCGAACTCCCAGCCGAGCCGCGACTTGCCCATCCCGGCGACGCCCGAGACGAGCACAAGTCGCGACCGGCCGTCCTCGGCTGTCGCGTCGAAGAGCTCCTTGACCAGGCGAAGCTCCCGGTCGCGGCCGGTGAACGGCGCCTCGAGTCCGTCGACCCGCTGCCCTCCCGCACCGGCCGC
This sequence comes from Actinomycetota bacterium, assembly GCA_032230005.1. Lineage (GTDB taxonomy): Bacteria > Actinomycetota > Actinomycetes > Mycobacteriales > SCTD01 > RYN-124. Next base: position 19,386 of record JAVXVI010000369.1, read on the forward strand.
CGTGACGGCGCGGGCGGCGAACAGCCGCATCGGTGTGGCCTTGCCCTTGAGCTCGTGCTCACCGGTGTCGGTGTAGGTCACTGCGGCGGTGGTCAGCACCCGGGTCGCGTCATCGACCCAGACGCTGCCGGGCTGAGCCGCCGTCTGGACGCGTGCGGCGGTGTTCACCGCATCACCGGCGACCATGCCCTCGCCGGTCGCGCCCAGGGTCACGGCGACCTCGCCCGTGACCACGCCGACCCGCAGCGACAGTCCCGACATGCCGACGTCCCGCCCCAGCGTCGCCACCATCGCCACCAGGTCGAGCCCGGCCCGCACAGCTCGCTCGGCGTCGTCCTCGTGGGCGACCGGGACGCCCCAGACCGCCATCACCGCGTCCCCGATGAACTTCTCGACGGTTCCTCCGTAGTGCTGCACCACGGTGCGCGCTTCCTCGAAGTACCGGGACAGCAGCTCGCGGACCTCCTCGGGGTCACGCGACTCGGACAACGTGGTGAAGCCGACGAGGTCCCCGAACAGCACCGACGTCAGCCGTCGCTCGGCTGTGGGCGCGGGAAGCCCCTCAGGCGCCCGGGCCTCCGTTGCCGTGCCCAGCAGCGGGGAACCGCACTGCGAGCAGAACCGCCCATCGCCGGCCGCCGCGCCGCAGCCTGGGCAGGTGCTCACCGGGGCGGGTGCGCCGCACTGGGCGCAGAAGTTGGCGCTCTCGGCGACCTCAGCGGCGCACGACGGGCAGCCCCGACTCATGCCTCGACCAGGTCCCGGGCCGCGGCGACAGCGGTGAGTCCGGGCGCGGCGCGGGCCTCGGTGAAGACCTCGGCGGCATCGTCGAGCAGCTGTGCGGCCTCGGCCGGCCTCGCCTGCGTCGACAGCCAGGAGCCGAGCGCGAGCTGCGCCTGCGCAGCCCGGAAGGTCGCGCCGTACGCCGTCAGGGCGTCGATCGCCTTGCGCAGCAAGGGTTCAGGGTCCTGGCCCTCCAGCTGCGCGAGCCGACCTTGGTACAAGGTCTCGTGCGACAGGAGAAGGGCAGTTCGTGTGACACGTGGCGCGGCCGCCGCGAGGACGAACAGGTTGTGCACCCGGGCGGTGTCACCTGCGACCAAGGCAAGCTCGACCGCGGTGGACCAGAACAGCACGAGGTCGTCCTCGTAGCCGTAGCTTGCGTGGTAGTCGCGCAGCGCGGCGTCGGCCAGGACGGCGGCGCCTTGGACATCGCCGGTCTGAGCCAGCTGCAGAGCAAGGATCTCCTGCAGCGAAGCACGGTCGTAGGCGTCGCCGAGGTTGTCGTCGTACCCGATCGGCTCGAGCACCGGCTCGCCACGCGACCAGGCGATGGCCGCGAGGATGAACTCGAGGCCGGCGTACGACGCACCAGA
>JAVXVI010000370.1:0-2627 GCA_032230005.1 Actinomycetota bacterium
ATGCAGATGGGGGTGAGCGAGAAGGACAGCGTCACCGACGCCTTCGGGCGGATGCACGGGATGGACAACGTCTACGTCGCCGATGGCGGCGTCTTCGCGTCGTCGGGTGGCCAGAACCCGACGCTGACCATCATGGCTGTCGCGCTGCGCATCGCCCGTCACCTCGCGGGCACGTCGGCACCGGCAGCTGCGGCCGCCCCCAGCACAGCGCCGCACGACACATTGCCCGCGACCGGCGGCCGACCGCTGCTGCCCCTGACGGCTCTCGTAGCGACCGGGGCCGGGCTCGCCGCGCGCCGCGCGACCTGATCGGGTGGAACCCGGCGAGTTCCGCGGCGTCCAGTCGCGCTTCCACACCGACGCCACACCGTGGTGGCCCGACCCGGTCCGGCCGCCCGCGGGTGCGCCGAACCTGCTGCTGATCGTCCTCGACGACGTCGGCTTCGCCCAGCTCGGCTGCTTCGGCTCCGACATCGCGACGCCCAACATCGACGCGCTCGCGGCGAACGGCCTGCGCTACACCAACTTCCACACGACGGCGCTGTGCTCGCCGACCCGCGCCTGCCTGCTGACCGGACGCAACCACCACGCCAACGGCATGGGACGCGTCAGCGAGCTGGCGACCGGTTTCCCGGGCTACGACGGCCGCATCCCTCGTGCCAACGCGCTCCTGCCGGAGGTGCTCGTCCCGCACGGCTACGCCGCGTGGGCAGTGGGCAAGTGGCACCTGACGCCGGAGGAGGAGATCCACCTCGGAGCCTCACGCGCGCGGTGGCCGCTGGGGCGCGGCTTCGAGCGGTTCTACGGCTTCTTCGAGGGCGAGACGCACCAGTTCGCGCCGTCACTCGTACACGACAACCATCGGGTCGCTCCGCCGTCGTCGTACGACAGCGGCTATCACCTCACCGAAGACCTCGCCGACCGCGCGACGGAGTTCGTGAGGGACCTGCGGATGACGGAGCCGGACAAGCCGTTCTTCCTCTACCTTTGCCCCGGTGCCTGCCACTCGCCGCACCAGGCGCCGGCGTCGTACATCGAGGCCTATCGCGGGCGGTACGACGAGGGCTGGGACGTCTGGCGCCAGCGCGCTTTCGCCCGGCAGCACGCGGAGGGGTTGCTGCCGACGGGCACCGAGCTCTCGCCACGTCCCGAGTGGGTGCCGGCCTGGGACGAGCTGACCGCGGATGACAAGAGGTTGTTCGCGCGCTACATGGAGGCGTTCGCCGGCTTTCTCACGCACACCGACGAGCAGATCGGCCGGGTGCTCGATGGTCTGCGTGAGACGGGCGACCTCGACAACACGCTGGTGCTGGTGCTGTCAGACAACGGTGCGAGCAGTGAGGGCGGACCGACCGGCTCGCTCAACGACGTGCGGCTGTGGAACGGCGCGCGCACCACCCGCGAGGAGGCACTCGCGCGGATCGACGAGATCGGCGGGCCGTTCTGCCACAACAACTACCCGTGGGGCTGGACCGTCGCGGGCAACACGCCGTTCCGGCGTTGGAAGCGCGAGGTGCACGAGGGCGGCGTCGCCGATCCGCTCATCGCGCACTGGCCGGTGGGCTTCTCGGCGCGCGGTGAGGTGCGGCACCAGTACGTCCACGCGATCGACGTCGCTGCGACGCTGCTCGATGTGGCCGGCACGACGATGCCGGACGTCGTTGCCGGAGTTGCGCAGCGGCCGCTGGACGGTGCGAGCTTCGCCTCGACCTTCGGCGACGGTGCGGCGGCGGCGCCGCGGTCGACGCAGTACTACGAGATGTTCGGCTGCCGGGCGCTGTACGACGACGGCTGGAAGGCCGTCACGTATCACCCGATCCAGTCCGACTCCCCCGGTCTGCAGGACGCGACGTGGGAGCTCTACGACCTGCGAGTCGATCCGAGCGAGTGCCACGACCTGGCTGCTGCCGAGCCCGATCGCCTTGCCGCGATGGTGGATCGTTGGTGGGAGGAGGCGGAGCGCAACCAGGTGCTGCCACTGGACAACCGGCCGTTCTCGGCTTTCGTCCTCGACCGGCCGCGGCCGGCGCAGGACCGCCAGCGCTACGTGTACTACCCGAGCGCCATCGCGGTGCCCGAGCCGGCTGCGGTCAGCGTGCGCAACCGCAACCACAGGGTGACCGCATCGGTCGTGATCGGCGAGCGAGCTGCCGAGGGTGTGCTGCTCTGCCAGGGGTCGCGCCTCGGCGGCTGGTCGTTCTTCCTGCAAGGCGGGCGCCTGCACTACGTGCACAACTACGTGGGGCTGCGCGAGACGGCCGTCGCCGGCGACGTCACCCTGTCGCCGGGGTCTCACGAGCTCGGCTTCGTCTTCACCAAGACCGGCGAGCACCGAGGTGTGGGCACGCTGCTCGTCGACGGCGTTGCGGTCGGCTCCGGGCCGCTGCACCACCAGACGCCCGTGCGCTTCTCGCTGCTCGGTGCTGGGCTGTCGTGCGGTCGCGACGTGGGACTTGCGGTCTGCACGGCGTACGACGGCGAGTTCGCCTTCACCGGCGTTCTCGAGCGGGTCGTCGTCGAGGTCGACAGCGAGCCGTACGTCGACGCCGAGGAGGAAGCGGCAGCTGCCATCGCCTCGCAGTGACAGGATCCGCGAATGCGTCTCGTCGTCCCGCGGTCCGAGCCGC
>JAVXVI010000371.1:0-6669 GCA_032230005.1 Actinomycetota bacterium
CGCGGTTCCGCGCGGCGAGGGCGCGGAGCTCGGCGAGGATCTCGGTCTCGCTGCCGGCCGGCGGCAGGCTGAGCCCCTCCTGCGACCGGATGACCTCGGGAACGGCCTGCTCGGCCAGCTCCTCGAGGGAGCCGGCACCGACGACCGCGAGCATCTTCGCGGTCTCGTCCTCACCCGGCCCGATGTGGCGGGTCGCGAAGGGGGCGGCGGACTCGAGGTCGCGCAAGGTCATGGAGGGCTCCAGGCGGTCGTGCCGGGCGACGGCCTCGGCAGAGGCGCCGGTCCGGATGACAGGACCCTCCCCCTCTGTCACGGGACCTGAGAGCTTCACCCTGTCTGCGTCTCATACCCGCCGACCGGCTTGCACCTTCGGTGAGCCGCCAACGGAGCGCGGCTGCTTTCCAGAGTTGCCTGACCCGCACGGTCCGTTGGCCTGAGAGGTTGATCGGGGAGGATTGCTCCTTCGGCGCCTTCCGCTGGCTGTGGAAGGACTCTCCCGCACGGGGTCGTCAGCGTCCCCGACGCTACCAGCGCCGCAGCGACCGGCGGGTCAGGCGGTGGTACGGCGACGGCGGCGCGTGGCCAGCTCGTCGGCGGCCGCGTCCGTGTCGGCGGCACCCGGCTCGCCGGCCCGGGCCCGCTCGCCCGGCAGCTGAGCCAGGCTGCCCTCGACGTCGCGGACCGAGCGGCCCACGGCGATCGCGAACACTGCCTGCCCGCCCTGCAGCAGGTCGACGACCTCGTCCGTGCTCGTGCACTCGTAGACCGTGGTGCCGTCGCTCATCAGGGTGATCTGGCCGAGGTCCTCGATGCCGCGGTCGCGCAGGCTGGAGATCGCGGTCCGGATGTTCTGCAGCGAGATACCCGCGTCGAGCAGCTTCTTGACGATCTTCAGGACGAGGATGTCGCGGAACGAGTAGAGCCGCTGAGTGCCGGAGCCGGACGCCTCGCGCACGCTGGGCTCGACCAGGCCGGTCCGGGCCCAGTAGTCCAGCTGGCGGTAGGTGATGCCCGCCGCCGAGCAGGCAGTCGGTCCGCGGTAGCCGATGCCGGCCGGGCTGGCACCCGGCCGCTGGTCGGCAGGCAGGTCGTCGAACAGGGTGCCCTGGAGGTTGAGGCGAGTGCCGGCCTGGGGCGCTTCCGGCTGCTCGGGCTGGTCTGCCACGCGCTCGCCTCCGTGTCTGTTCGCAAGAGCTGACGCCGCAACGCGCGGGTCCGCGGTGCCGTGCGGGTAGGAGAGGCACGCTAGGGAGCGGGCACCCCCGGGTCAACGACGTGGCGCGGCGCGTCGCGACCCTTTACCTCATGTTGAGGGTCAGGGTCTAGGAGTCCTTCTCGAAGTCCTCCGGCGTGATGTTGTCGAGGAACTCGCGGAAGCGCTCGACTTCGTCCTCCTGCTCGTCCGGGATCGCGATGCCTGCCTCGGCGAGCACCGCCTCGCTGCTGCGGATGACGGCTCCGGTGCGCATGGCCAGCGCGATCGCGTCGGACGGCCGGGCACTGACCGCGACCCCGCCGTCGAACCCGAGCTCGGCGTAGAAGACGCCTTCGCGCAGATCGGTGATCGTGACGCTCTGCAGCGGTCGGTCGAGCGCCGTGAGCAGGTCCCGGAGCAGGTCGTGCGTCATCGGCCGTTGCGTCACGACGCCCTGCTGGGCGAACGCGATAGCCGTGGCCTCGACCGCCCCGATCCAGATCGGGAGGTACCGGTCGCCGTCGACCTCCTTGAGCAGGACGATGGGCTGCTGGCTCGGCAGCTCTACCCGGACGCCGACGACGCTCACCTCGGCCAGGGCCGCGTCGCTCTCGTCCGGCTGGCGGCTCTCGTCCAACGGTCCTCCTGCGGTTTCGTACCCGCAGCGTAGCGTGCAACAGCCGGCCCGCCCGGCCGGGATCAGCGGCGCAGACCTGGTCCGAGGCCGGCTCTGACGAGGGTCGAGTGGAGCTTGACCGACAGCGCGGCCAGCTCGCGCACCACCTCGTCGGCGCGAGCCCGTGCCTCCGGGTTGCGCTGGCGCACGAGTGGCGTGACGACCTGCTCGACGAGCCCGATCTCACGGTCGGCAGCTGCCTTGAAAGGACGCAGGTGCCGCGCCTCGATGCCGAACCGAGACATCTCCGCGACGGTCTTGGCGACGACGAGCGCATCCCCGTCGTAGTGGCTGCCGCCCGGCCGGGTCTGCACGAGTCCGTACTGCTCAAGCTGCTCAAGCTGCTCGGGCTCGAGCCCGGCCGCCTCCAGCAGCTCCTTGCGGCTCAGCCGGATCTCGCTGACGTCGGGCAGGAACGACTCCGGTGACGGCAGTCCCTCCGCTGCGACGAGGGATCGCGGGACCCGCGGGCCGTTGCCGCCGAGATCAGGGGGCTCGAGGCCGCGGTCGATGGCGTCGAGGTGCTCCTTGATGACGCGCAGCGGCAGGTAGTGGTCGCGCTGCGCCGACAGCACGTAGCGAAGCCGGGCGAGGTCCTCCCGGGAGAACTTGCGGTAGCCGGACGAGGTGCGCTCGGGTTCCACCAGCCCCTCCGCCTCGAGGAAGCGGATCTTGGAGATGGTGATGTCCGGGAAGTCCGAGCGGAGCTGGCCGAGGACCTCGCCGATGCTCATGAAGGCACGGGACGGCACACCGCTGACAGCGCTGCTGCTCACCTGGACTCGGCACCCCTCGCACCGGTGAGGAACACCAGGCGGTACTTGCCGATCTGCACCTCGTCGCCCCCGGCCAGCGCTGCGGCATCGATGCGGCCGCGGTTCAGGTAGGTGCCGTTCAGCGAGCCGACGTCCCGGACCTGGAAGCCGTCGCCGTCCCGGACGAACTCCGCGTGCCGGCGCGACACGGTGACATCGTCGAGGAAGATGTCGCTCTCGGGATGCCGGCCGGCAGTGGTCACGTCGGCGTCCAGCAGGAACCGGCTGCCGGCGTTCGGCCCGCGCTTGACGACCAGCAGCGCACTGCCCGGCGGCAGGCCCTCGAGCGGACCGCTCTCCTCGGCTGCCGGCTCGGCCGGAGCGGTGCTCTCGCCGTCCAGAGCACCCTCGAGCGCGGACAGCGAGATCGTCGACGTCGTCTCCACAGCGAGGTCGCCTCCGCCGGAAGGGTTCATCGGGGCGCCACAACGGGCGCAGAAGCGGCTGTCGTCGGGGTTCTGCTGGCCGCACTGGGTGCAGAACACGGGTGCGCAGCCTCCTGGTTCTCGCTCGGACCCACGCGGGTCGAAGTGACGGCAACCTACGGCCGGGTCGGCGGAGGGTCAACCGAAACATGAGGTTCCGCAGAACCCCAACCTCAACCGGAGATCGAGGTGATCTTCAGGCGCCGCCGGCGAGCTCCCCGTAGGCGGCTGCGTCGAGCAGGACAGAGCTGCCCAGCGCAGCGTCGACCCCATCGGCCGGCCGAAGCTCGACCATCCAGCCGTCGCCGTACGGATCGGAGTTCACCAGCTCCGGCGCGCTGTCGAGCTGCTCGTTGCGGCCGGTCACCGTGCCGGCGAGTGGGGCGTAGACGTCCGAGACGCTCTTCGTCGACTCGACCTCGCCGATCGCCTGACCCGCGGCGACCTCGGTGCCGACCGAAGGCAGGGTGACGAAGACGATGTCTCCGAGAGCTTCCTGGGCGTACGACGTGATGCCGACGCGCAGGACCGCATCAGCACCCTCGCCCACCGCCCGGACCCACTCGTGCTCGGCTGTGTACTTCAGGTCGTCGGGGTACACCGGCGCCTCTCGCGTCGCGCGCGGCGAACCACGCTGGTCGGCAGCCGGGCGAGCCCGGCCGCTCTAATTGCGTCAGCCGGTGGGCTGATCAGCCGGCCGAGCGTAACGAGGCCGGTCCAGCGCCCGCAAGGCGCCCACCAGCACCGACTCCCTTCGGGCGACGACCGCATGTCCGCCGCGCTGCTCGACGTTGTCGACGACCCCGCCGGGGATGGCCAGGGCCGCCGAGATGGTCGCTGGGTCGCCGATGACCGCGAACCGGTACGGCGCCTGCAGCACCGTTCCGCCCACCTCGACCTCTCCATCACGCCCGGTGTCGACGAAGGCGGTGCCGGCGACGACCCGGACCGACTGGTTCGCTGCGGCCGCGTCGCTCGAGAGGTCGACAGATCCCTCGAGCTGCACCGCCTCCGCGCCTGAGTCGCGCATCTCCTCGAGCGCGTCGAGCAGGACGTCGGCGGTGATCTTGCGGTCGGGATCGGAGACAGTGACCAGCACGCCGGGTCCGCGGGCCGGCACCGTCCCGGCCAGGATGCCCAGGACCTGGGCACGCCGACGGGCCTCCGTGACCGCGGCGTCGTCCTGCCCACTGCCCGAGGTCAATCGGTCCTGTGTCGCCGTCAGGGTGCTGACCTCCTGGCGCAGCCGCGAGCTCCGGTTGGTCAGGTCGTCGAGGATCTGGACCAGGTCCTCCTGCCGGGCTGAGGCGAGCACCCCCTCTCCCTGGGTGGAGCGCACCTGGACTGCCGCAGCGAAGCCGAGGATGCCGACCAGCGTCGCCACGGCGATGTCGACCGTGCGCAGCCGCGGTCGCAGCTGCGAGCGCAGCAGCGCGCCCAGCGTCCGGCCGGGCGCGGGTGCTGTCATGCCCGGAAGATGTGCCGACGGATGGCGGCGGCGTTGGAGAAGATCCGGATCCCCAGAACGACGACGACGCCGGTGGACAGCTGGCCGCCGACGCCGAGCTTGTCGCCCAGGAAGACCACCAGACCGGCGACCAGGACGTTGCTGACGAAGGACACCACGAAGACCCGGTCGTCGAAGATCCCCTCGAGCTGCGCGCGGACAGCCCCGAACACCGCGTCGAGCGCAGCGACCACGGCGATGGGCAGGTACGGCTGCAGGCCGGCCGGGACGGTGGGCTCGAAGAACAGGCCCAGCGCCACGCCGATGGCCAGTGCGAGTGCGGGGATCATGAGGCGGTCCTGGCCGGCTTCGCGAGGCGGAGAGCCGGGGTGCCGGCTCCGGGCAGCGTCTGCTTGTCGCTGCGTCGGATGGCGAGCTGCAGCCCGTAGAGGGACGTGTAGGTGGCGATGCGGCGGCCGGTCGCGCTGTCGGCGAAGCCGGGCTCCAGGAGACGAGGGTCGCCGATGGCCCGGACCGTGTACGGCGGGGTCAACGGGCGGTAGTCGACCAGGATGGCCTCGCCGGCGCTGCGAATGGCCGTGAGCGTGGTCAGCCGCAGCCCGTTGATGCTGACGGCCTCGGCTCCGGCCGCCCAAAGCCCGTTGGCGACGTCCTGAAGGTCGCGGTCGAGCACCCGGCCCGCACCGGCCTGCCCACCGCGGGCCTGATCGGTCTGCGTCCCCCCCGGCGCGTCGTCGAGCCGCACGACGAGGCCGGGTCCCGTCACGGGCCCGACGCCGACAGCGAGCTCGAGTGCGCTCAGCTGCCGGGCGACGCTGCTGCCAACGGTGCCCGACCGCAGCAACGCGTCTTGCTGGGCGGCGACCTCGCGACGCAGCCGCGCGGCCTGGCTGGCGAGTGCGTCGGACGCCGCGGTACGCCGGTGCACCTCGGCGACCAGCTGAGCCCGAACCCCGCTCGTGGCCGCCTGCCGCTTGCGCACCTGGGCAGCTGCGGTCCCGGTCACCGCACCGAGCGCGAGCAGCAGCAGCACCGCGATGGCCCGGCGCCGCCAGCCCGTGCGGCCGTCGTCGGCTGCGCCGTCCGCGACCGGATGCGCGGCCCGGTCACCGGCCCGGCGGGCCGCGGCTTCGCCGTACGACTCGTCCAAGGTGTGGGTCATCATGTCGACAAGGAGCGACATCGATCCATCGACGCGACGGCCCGAGGGCAGGACAGGCGGCGTCGTCACCCGGTCATCCTGCCGCACAACCGGCCACACCGGGTCAGCCGCCGGCGCCCTCGACCACGTCGGCCCACTCCCCCAGCAGGTCGGAGGCGGCCGCGGCATCCGGTCCCTCAGCCCAGACGTGCGTGACGGCCTCCGACGGGTCCGGCAGGACCAGGGCCCACCGCCCGTCGGCCTCCACCACCCGCACGCCGTCGGTCGTGTCGATCTCCCGCTCGCCGGCCGCCTCGACGACCAGCCGCATCACGGCGCCCTTGACTGCCCACGGCGTCGGCACCGATCGTCGCACGACGTGCGCCCGGGGGATGCGCGCGTCGATCTGGGACAGCGTCAGCTTGGTACGCGCCACCAGCCCGAGCAGCCGGACGAAGGCGGCGATGCCGTCGATGGCGGTGGAGAACTCCGGCACCACCATGCCGCCGCGCCCGTCGCCCGCGAAGATCACCCCGGCCGTCCCGGCCGCCCGGCTCAGGTCGTCGGGCGAGGTCGACGTCCAGAGGATCTCGCTGCCGTGGAAGCGGGTGACCTGCTCGGCGACCCGGGTGGTGGTCACCGGGAGGGCGATGCGGCCTCCCCGGCCGCGCTCTGCGGCCACGAGGTCGAGCAGCACCAGCAGGGCCCGGTCGTCATGAACCAGCTCGCCGCGCTCGTCGACGATCGCGATCCGCTCGCCCACGTGGTCGAACCGGACCCCGAAGTCAGCCCGCGAGCTCGACACCAGCTCGCCGAGTCGTTCGAGGTCGCGGAGGTGCGCGGCGAGAGACTCGGTCGTGCTGGTCTCACTCAACCTGTTGTTGACAGTGAGGACATCGACGCCGACCCGGCCCAAGAGTGTCGGGAGAACGAGAGCGGACGCGCCGCC
>JAVXVI010000372.1:0-2940 GCA_032230005.1 Actinomycetota bacterium
CATCTTCTTCATCGGAAGTGAGATGACCGAGGTGCAGAGCTCCACTGACGAGTGGCGGGCGGTCGCGCGCGAGGCGCGTGCCCGGTTCCCAGGGAAGCTGGCCTACGAGGTGAATTGGGACGTCTTCGACCAGGTCAAGTTCTGGGATGCGGTCGACATCGCGGGCCTGTCCGCGTACTTCCCGCTCTCCGATGCCGCGCGGCCCTCGACGGCCGACCTGAAGGCGGCGTGGCACGACTCGCAAGCGGCCAAGTGGCTGCACCACGACTGGTCTGAGAACGTCGAGGATCTGCACAAGATGAGCCGCAAGCCCGTTCTCTTCGGCGAGCTCGGCTACCCCTCGTCGCAATACGGCGCCAGCGCGCCGTACGGTGAGTCGCCCACGCGCCTCGCCGACTTCAACGTGCAGCGGAACGCGTACCAAGCGGCACTGGAGACGTTCGAGTCGCGCTCGTGGTGGATGGGCGTGATCTGGTGGGAGTGGTTCGTGTCAGGAGGCGGACCGAACGACAACTCCTACAGCCCGCGTGACAAGCCCGCGGAGAAGTTCCTCACCGCCTGGTACCACCGCCCCTGACGTCAGTCACGCCCCCAGCCTCGGGCTGATCACTGGTCCGGCGGTGGTGGTCCTCCCTTCTCCTTCGCCCGAACCCGGTTGTGACGCAGCCGGTTATGAAACCCACAGAGGCAGCGGCCGTTGTCCTGGACGGTCAGCCCGCCTTCGGCGTAGGGGACGATGTGGTCGATGTCGCAGCGCTCGGCGGGGACGTCGCAGCCCGACGGGTGGGTGCAATGGCGGTCTCGGACTTCGATGGCCCGGCGGGTGGCGCCGGCGAAGAACCGCCGTCTGACCCCGACGTCGATGACCCGCGACGGGCCGTCGAACACGATGCGCTCGATGTCGGCCTCGCCGAGTAGCGGCACCACCGCGCCGGGAGCGACCACGGTGCCGTCGGCCAGCTCGCAGATCCGGGAGAAGGCGCCGTAGCCGGTGAGGACGGTGATGAGCGGTCGTGGCATCTGGGCGTCCGCGGGCATCGAGCGCGAGCGCTGTGCCATCAGTGCCAGCGCATCGGCGCGGCGCTGGGGACCGGTGCGGGCCAGGTGCTCGACCCGGGTGTCGTCGCCGTGGGTCTTGCGGGCTTCGGCCCAGTCGGCTTCGAAGAGCTCAAGCTCGAGGCGCTCCAGCTCACCCAAGAACCCGGTGCCCCCGATGACGTCGAGGGTCCCCCGCACGTCCACGGTGCCGAAGATGGCTCGCACCGCGGTGAGGTGGCGGCCCTCGTGGCGACACGAGCTGGGCTTCCTGCCCACTTCGTCCTCGGCGAGCCGCACCCAGTACTGGACCGCGGAGACCGCGTCGGCAAACCGCAGTGGCTTGATCTCCTCCAGGAGGAGCTGCTCGTCGCGTGCGAACAGGTAGGCGATCTCGGGCTGGTTCGCCTGGGCCAACAGGTCGGCCTTGTCGATGCTGAGCTTGCCTTCGGCCAGCGCCGCGGCAGTCGCTGGCATCGTGCGCAGCTTGCGGGCCCGGCGCAGCTCCACCCGTGCAGTCATCGGCGAGGCATCGCCCTCCCGGGCCAGGCGCGCAGCGGCCGACTTGGAGCCGTCGTCGGCCCACAGTCGCCGGGAGTCCCAGGCCGCGGTCAGCCGGGCTCGGATCGCCGCAAATCGTGAGGACTCGTGTTGCAGCGCCGTGACGATGTCGTGCAGCTCTGCGTCGCCGAGTTCGGCCGGGTCGAGCACGCCCAGCGCGTCGACGGCACTGGCCAACGCCTGCCGAGGATCTCCCGCCCGCTCGCACAGCCAAGGTGACCCTGCCGACCCGTTAGGGGATTTACTTCTTCGGGCAGCCGGTCTCGACCACGAGCTGGCCGGCCCTGTTGGTCATGGGTGACGGCGGTGCGGCCGGAGCGGCACCACCACCGAGGACGACGCCGCACGTGCCGACGTACGCCGCCGGGAGCGGGTAGGGACCGATAGGTGAGCCCTGCGGGTCCGGGTCTTCGTAGAACTGGACTCCGGGTTCCGCGTAGACCTTGCCCTCCTTCTTGGCCCAATAGCCGAGCGGCTTGCCGCCGCAGCTCTTGGCCTTGTCGTCGGGCCCGCCGCACGAGTCCGGGTCCCATTTCTTGCCCTCGTAGTTGACGGCCGAGCGGGACTTCCCCTTGGCGCCGCCGTCGAACATCGTCCGGCGCTGGGACTGGACCGACGCGCAGATCCCGTCGGCGCACATCCCGAAGCCCGAGTCGATCAGCGGGACGGGATGGGTCAGCAGATACCCGAGATCGCCGCCGCTCAACGCGCTCGCCCACTTGGCTACCGAGTCGGTCATGACATTGAGCACGACTGCCCCGCCGTCGCTCGGCCCGTTGTTGACCTGCTCCGAGGAATCGTGCTCACCGGTGTCGAGGTTGTCGTCGGCACCCATGTAGAAGCGGAAGCCCGACGACGGGTCGGCGGAGCTCGACGCAGGCGTCATCCCGGGCGTGGGGTCGGGGTTCTCGCCATCGGCGGTCTGTCGGAGCCCGACGCCCCCAAACTCACGATCCTTCCCGTCGGCGAAGGTGACGATGAACGTCTTGCACTCCTTCTCGACGTGCTTGGGGCGGTCGGAGTTGTCGGCGCCGCCGCTGCAGTGCTGCTTTTCTGGCCGGTAGTTCCCGTCGCTGACCGCCGCGGCCACGCCTGCGGTCGCCAACACGACGGCGACGGTGGCAATGGCAGCAAGAAGGACTCGTCGGCTCACGGCGCTAATTCTTCCCGACACGTGCCTCGCTCTCCTGCCGGTGCTGCCTCGCGCCTGACCGCGTCCGTCCTTGTGACCGCGGCGCTACTCACCGCGTCCGGGGCAGCCCGGGCCGGTACGTCGATCCCGACACCGGTGCGTCCCGCCGATTGGCGCACGTACGGCCACGACGTGCGCCACAGCTTCCACGG
>JAVXVI010000373.1:0-5748 GCA_032230005.1 Actinomycetota bacterium
TTCCACGTCCACCGAAGCTGTCGCCAATGAGCTGGCCCGAAGAAGACTGGGTTACGGTCGTGGCGCCCGCATGGCCTTCGAGCGCGACGAGGTCACCTTCCTTGGCGGCGTACGCCATGGCCTCACCCAAGGCGGCCCCGTCGCCATCACCATCGGCAACACCGAGTGGCCCAAGTGGTCGACCGTTATGAGCGCCGACCCGGTCGCGCCGGAGGAGCTCGAGGGGCTCGCCCGCAACGCCCCCCTCACGAGACCCCGCCCCGGGCACGCCGACCTGGTCGGCATGCAGAAGTACGGCTTCGACGACGCCCGCCCGGTCCTCGAGCGCGCCAGCGCCCGCGAGACCGCCGCCCGCGTCGCCCTCGGGTCGGTCGCCAAGGCCTTCCTCCACCAGGCCTACGGCGTCCAGGTGCTCAGCCACGTGGTCAGCATCGGCGCGGCCGCCGCAGACGCCGCCGTACTCCCCACCCCCGACGACCTTGCCACCATCGACGCCAGTCCCGTCCGCGTCTTCGACGCCGCCAGCAGCGAACGCCTCGTCGAGGAGATCGACGCCGCGCACAAGGACGGCGACACCCTCGGCGGGATCGTGGAGGTCCTCGCCTACGGCCTTCCGCCCGGCCTCGGCAGTCATGTGCACTGGGACCGCCGCCTCGACGCCAAGCTCGCGGCTGCGCTCATGGGCATCCAGGCCATCAAGGGCGTCGAGGTCGGCGACGGCTTCGACGCAGCGCGCAAGCGCGGCAGCGAGGTGATGGACGAGATCGTGCAGGGAGATGACGGGCTCGCCCGGACCAGCGGTCGGCTCGGCGGCACCGAGGGCGGGATGTCGTCCGGTGAGGTGCTGCGGGTGCGCGCGGCGATGAAACCGATCAGCACCGTCCCGCGGGCGCTGCGCACGATCGACACGGCGACTGGTGAAGCCGCTGTGGCCCACCACCAGCGCAGCGACGTATGCGCAGTGCCGGCAGCCGGCGTCGTGGCCGAGGCCATGGTGGCACTGGTCCTCGCCGATGCGGCCCTCGAGAAGTTCGGCGGGGACTCCGTCGAGGAGACCCGGCGCAACTGCGAGAGCTACCTCAAGAGCCTCACCATCCGGTGACCGCGCCCGTCCTCGTCCTCGTCGGACCCCCGGGCGCCGGCAAGACCACCGTTGGTCACCTCGCCGCCGAACGCCTAGGCGTCGACTTCCGCGACACCGACCACGACATCGAGCAGCTCGCCGGCAAGCCCATCCCCGACATCTTCTTCGATCACGGCGAGGACGCCTTCCGGGCTTTGGAACGCGATGCCGTACGACGAGGCCTGGCCGACCACGCAGGGGTTCTCAGCCTCGGCGGGGGAGCGGTGCTGAGCCCTGAGACCCGCGAGCTGCTGAAGGCCCACCGGGTCGTCTTCCTGGCCGTCGGACTGGCCGCTGCAACAAAGCGGGTAGGCATGTCCGCAGCCCGACCTGTCCTGTCGATCAATCCCCGCGCCCAGCTCGCCCTGCTGCTCGAGCAACGGCTTCCCCTCTACCGGGAGGTCGCCTCCGCGGAGGTCCTCACCGACGGCAAGACACCCGAGCAGGTCCTCGACGACGTCCTGGCAGCACTCGCATAGCAGCCCATGCATCAGTGGCTGACGAGCTGGCTCCTGGCCTGGCGAACGGTCAACGCGACCGTCGTCGTGGACGCGACCGGGTTGGCGACGTTGCGCGCCCCCGCGATGCCGCTGACCGTGTAGCTCGCCGTCCACGTGACCGTGACCCGCACCGACACCGTCCCGGCGCGGCGGTACGTGTGGGTCAAGAGGTCCTGGTTCGAAGATCCATGCTCGTACGCCGGGGGCGGCCCGTCCGTGGTGACCACTGGGCTGCCGTCGCCGAAGTCCCAGGTCCACGTCGTCGGCTGAACCGTCAGCTGCAGCGAACGCCCGGACAGCGGGTTGGTGAGTGCCGGCGGGGTCACGTCCGCCAGGTCACTGCCCGAGAACACGGTCGGGTTGCCCACGAGCGTCGTCCCACCCGGCTGCACCCGGACCCGCGGAGTCGGCGGCGTCAGGCTCTCTGTCACTGTCGCCGCCTGGCCCGCGATGTTCCCAAGATCGATCGGCTGTGCACCGGGGCTGGCGCAGTAGACCGGCCCGAGCGTCCACGTGCCGGTGGGTCCGTCGGAGATGAGTCGCTCATCGAGGAACACAAGTCCGACCGGCCTGCCCTGCGCGTCGTCGGGACACATCCCTGAGAAGACCTGCCCGACCCGGTACTCGTACAGCGAAGGCGCGTCATCCCGCGTCCCCGGCCGCAGCGGATGAGCGTGCCCATCCGAGTCGACATACGCCGTACTCGTCGCAACGAACGAACTGCCTGTGCTCTCCGCGTGACCACCCCCGTGCGCGGCATTGCCGAGGGGATTCGAGTCATCCGCATAAGCGGGAACGGCGATCAGCACCACGGGCAGAATCAGCGCGGAGAACAGCCGGGATCGCATCACTGCCCCCGTACCGACACGAGAAGCCACTGCGAACCGCGCTTGATGAGGCCTATGCCACCTACGAAGCTCTCGGCGGCGTACTGCTTCTTGGTGCCGTCAGGCTTGACGAGGGTGTAGGCACCGATGTGGATCTTTATCGCCACGCTCGCGGCCGGCGGGTTCAGACTCACGAGCTTCAGATCAGTGATCGTGTCGCGAGCTCCGAGGAAGCGGCTGCCAGCGGCATAGGTCTTCCGGATCGAGTCCGCCAGCTTTTTGCAGTCGCAATTAGGCACCGTCAAGGACTGCATCACACTGACGTCACCGGTCTGTGTGGCCGCGTTTGCGGCGGCGTAGTAGGCCCGCACGGCGGCCAGTACCTGCTGCTCGGGGGTCAGCGACGGGGTCGGCGATGGCAGCGGACTGGGTGATGGCGATGGCGACACGGGCGGCAGCGTCTTTGGGCCGGACGAGCTGCCCCCGCAGCCCGCCAGGGCGAGCAGCATCACCAACGTGACCAACTGGCGCATAGCAGCAGATTAGAGGTGATCAAGGCATCCCCGCGCCCGTCGCCCACATGGCCCAAACCGGCACCGCCTCCCTGAGATCTTCGCGGATCTGACCCGGTCAGGGCCGGGTCAGATCCGCGAACATCTTGACGGCGGCCGACCACACCTCCGCTCCCACTAGCGTGACGCGGGTGGAACCCACCCGCATCCATGTCGCCGGCGCCTCGCCGTACGACGTCGTCGTCGGGTCGGCCCTCCTCCAAGAACTGGACGAACTCACCAAAACCGCCCACCGCGTCGCCGTCATCCACCCGCCAGGTCTCACAGCCAGGGCCCAGCAGGTAGCGGACCGCCTCGCCCACCCCCACCTCATCGAGGTCCCCGACGGCGAGCGCCAGAAGGACCTCGACACCGCCGCCCAATGCTGGGAGGCACTGGGCCAGGCCGGCTTCACCCGCACCGACGCCATCGTCGCCGTCGGGGGAGGGGCCACCACGGATCTGGCCGGCTTCGTTGCCGCCACCTGGCTACGCGGCGTCGACGTCATCCACGTCCCGACCACGCTCCTCGCCATGGTCGACGCGGCGGTCGGCGGCAAGACCGGCATCAACACCAGCGCCGGCAAGAACCTCGTCGGCGCCTTCCACCCACCCAAGGGCGTTCTCGCCGACCTCACCGCTCTCGAGACGCTGCCCCAGACCGACTACGTCGCCGGCCTCGCGGAGGTCGTCAAGGTCGGCTTCACGCACGACCCCGTGATCCTCGACCTGATCGACGAGCAAGCCACGACCCCCGAGGGCCCGCACACGCGCGAGCTCATCGAGCGGGCCATCGCCGTCAAGGCCAAGGTCGTCAGCGAAGACCTGACGGAGAAGGGGCAGCGCGAGTTCCTCAACTACGGTCACACGCTCGCCCACGCGATCGAGAAGGCCGAGGGCTACACCTGGCGGCACGGCGCCGCGGTCAGCGTCGGCCTGGTCTTCGCTGCCGAGCTCGGGCGCCGCGCGGGCACCCTCGATGACGCCACCGCCGACCGTCACCGGCACACGATGGAGACCCTCGGACTGCCGACGACGTACGACGGCGACTGGGAACGCCTCCACGCCACCATGGCCGTCGACAAGAAGTCGCGCGGGAGTCGCCTGCGTTTCGTCGTGCTCGACGGGCTCGCGCGGCCCAGGATGCTCGAGGACCCCGACCCGTCCCTGCTGGTCGCGGCTTACGACACCGTCCGACGGAGGGCAACAGCATGAAGGTGCTCGTCCTCAACGGACCCAACCTCGGCCGGCTCGGCACCCGCGAGCCGCTGATCTACGGCGACACGTCGTACGACGACCTGGTCGCTCTTTGCCAGCTCGCGAATCCCGATGCCGACGTGCGGCAGACCGATGACGAGGCCGAGATGATCGGCTGGCTGCACGAAGCCGCCGACAGCGGCACGCCGGTCGTCCTCAACTCCGCCGCCTGGAGTCACTACTCCTACGCCCTGCGCGACGCCTGCTCGCAGCTCACCGCTCCTCTCGTCGAGGTCCACATCAGCCAGACCGCGGCGCGGGAGGAGTTCCGGCACCACAGCGTGATCAGCGAGGTCGCCTCCGGCACGATCACGGGCCTCGGCGTCGACGGCTACCGCCTCGCCCTCGACTGGCTGAGCCGCCAGTAACAACCGCGCGGCAGCCAACGCTGTTGTCGGCGAACCACTCGCAGCCTTCGGGCCACGGACAAGGGACGCAGACATGGCAAAGACGTTGTGCCGTACGGCGGCGGTCGTCGCCGTCGCAGGGGTGATGCTCACCGGAGCAGCCACCGCGGCCTCGGCCACCGACAAGGCCGCCACCTCGCTCTCCATTCGCCTGGTGAACGCACAGAACGCCTCCACGATCAGCGGTTCGCTCCACCAGGGCAGCGCGCCGGTCCAGGGCGCGGTCGTCTCGCTGGCCGCAGAACCGGCCGGCGCGACCCGCTTCACGGTCGTCCGCTCAGCCAACACGGGGCAGAACGGCGGCGTCGCGTTCTCGGTCTCACCCGCGAAGACGACCCGCTACCGCCTCGTCTTCAGCGGTGACGCCAGCCGCCTCGCCAGCCACAGCGGTGTCGTCAGCGTCCGCGGTGACGGCCGGATGGCTTCGTCCCTGTCAATCCGCTCGGCGCTGTCCTCGATCAACCCCGGCGGCAAGGACAACATCAGCGGCGTCCTGCGCGGCAACGGCCACGTGCTCGCCGGCCGCCACGTCGACCTCGTCGCCGGCAGCCCCGGCTCTTGGCGCACCTTGGGCACCAAGACCACCGGCCAGCACGGCTGGGTCGGCTTCACCGTCTCGCCAGCCGCCACCCAGCACTACATGCTGGTCTTCCGCGGCGGCAGCAGCTTCCGCCCGTCCCGCAGCGGCATCGTGACGGTGATCGTCCGCAAGCCGACTTCCCTCTCGATCCGCTCCGGCGCGTCCTCCGTGGCACAGGGGAGCAGCACCACGATCAGCGGTGTGCTGCTCAGCGAGGGCAACGCTGTTGCCGGCCGGACCGTCGCTCTCCTGTCCCGACCGGCTTCCGGTGGCGACTGGGCAGTGGTGCAGTCGGCCACGACGGGCGACCATGGCGGCGTGGACTTCACGGTCTCGCCGACCTCGAAGACGCAGTACGAGCTCCACTTCGCCACCACGCCGCGCTTCCTGCGCAGCACCAGTGGCGTCGTCACCGTCGACGTCGCGTAACACCTACGTCGAAGAACAGGACCAGGTGCTGACCGAGCTGCGCGCGACGGAGCCGGTGGAGAGCGGGGAACCGCT
>JAVXVI010000374.1:0-4934 GCA_032230005.1 Actinomycetota bacterium
GTACGGCGGCCCCGCCTTGACCCACCCGAACGGGCGAGTCTGAACCGACTTGGCCGGTGAAAGGTCACGAGATGACCGCGATCACGTCGCCTTCCTGCACCACGTCGCCCTCGTTGACGGCCAGGGACGTGACCGTGCCGTCGCCTTCGGCGAGCACCGGGATCTCCATCTTCATGGACTCGAGGATCACGAGGGTGTCGCCGTCGGAGACCGTGTCGCCCTGGGCAACCACGACTTTCCAGACGTTCGCGACCATCTCGGCGCGGACCTCTGCCATGTGCACTCCTCGTTCGGTGGTGCCGCGACCCTAGTGGCTCAGCGACTCGCCGCGGAGGCGCCCCATCCAGGCCTCGACCTCGTCCGGATGGCGCGGCAGGGCGGCCGACAGGTTGCGGTGGCCGTCCGCGGTGATGACGACGTCGTCCTCGATGCGGACGCCGATGCCCCGCAGGTCCTCGGGGACGGTCAGGTCGTCGGGCTGGAAGTAGAGACCGGGCTCGACGGTGAGGACGTAGCCGACCTCGAGGGTGCCCTTGTAGACGTCCTTGCGGGCGTGCGCGCAGTCGTGGACGTCGAGGCCGAGCATGTGGCTGACGCCGTGCAGGGTGTAGCGGCGGTAGCTCTGGTTGTCCTCGGCCAGCGCCGTCTCCGCCGACTCCAGGATGCCCATCTTCTCGAGCCCGTGTGCCAGCACCTTCATGGCGGCGCGGTGCGGGTCGAGGAAGTCCGCGCCCGGCTTGCAGGCGGCCAGGGCTGCCTCCTGGGACTCGTAGACCAGTGTGTAGACCTCGCGCTGGCGATCGGTGAACCGGCCACTGATGGGCAGCGTGCGGGTGACGTCGGCCGTGTAGAGCTCGTGGCCCTCGACACCCATGTCGAGCAGGACCAGGTCGCCTTCCCGGACGGCGCCGTCGTTCTCGGTCCAGTGCAGGGTGCAGGCGTGCGTGCCGGAGGCGCAGATGGAGCCGTAGCCCACGTCATTGCCCTCGACGCGGGCCCGCAGGCCGAAGACGCCCTCCAGCCAGCGCTCGCTGGTCTCGAGGGCAGCCGGCAGCTGGCGCACGACGTCCTCGAAGCCAAGGATCGTCGCGTCGACCGCCTCCTGGAGCTGCTCGACCTCGTGCTCGTCCTTGATCAGGCGCAGCTCGGACAGGGACACGGCGAGCTCGCCGTCAGCGTCGGCGTCGGTCTCGAACAGGCCCTCGACCCGGGCGTCGTAGCCGCGCACGACGCGGGCCTTCCCGGAGAGCTTGTCGAGCTCTTCCAAGGGGCGGGTCTCGATCCCGAGCAGCGCACTCGTCGCGGCCAGCGTCGGCCGCGGACCGACCCACAGCTCGCCGTACACCCGGTCCGTGAAGAACGCCGGTGTGGACCGGTCCATGGCAGGCGCCTGGTAGAGCACCGCGTCACCCGTGGCGTCGATGACCAGGACCGCGTCGGGTTCGTGGGAGCCGACGAGGTAGGCGAACTCTGTCGCCGGGCGGAAGCGGTACTCCGTGTCGTTGGCGCGAGTCTTGTAGCCGCCGGTCGGGACGACGAGGACCTCGCCGGGAAAGCGCTCGGCGAGGGCCTTGCGGCGTGGCGCGCGGAAGGGCGCGGCAGGGTGCTGCGACGGCAGCGACTCGTCGCGCGCTGCCCACCCGGTGCTCATGAACTCCAGCAGCGCGGCCGGCCGGTCGGGGTCGTGGGTTGCAGCGTCGGTGGCTTGCTGGGGCGTCTCCGTCATGAGGGCGAGGCTACGCCCGGACCGCGGTCAGCGGCCCTTCCACTCCGGCTTGCGCTTCTGCAGGAAGGCGCCCACGCCCTCGGCGGCGTCCTCCGTCGTGTTGAGCAGCGACAGCTGCGCCTGCATGGCCTCGAGGCCGGCTTCGAGCGAGCTGTCCATGGCGGCGAAGAAGGCCTTCTTGCCAAGGCGTACGGCGACGGGCGGCTTGCTGGCCAGGGCAGTCACCAGGGCATCGGTCTCAGCCGGCAGGTCGGCGACCACGCGCGAGATGAGGCCCATCTCGAGGGCCTCGCGGGCGGGCACCCGACGCGCCGACAGCATCATCTCCATCGCCCGCTTCGGGCTGACGTGCCGGCCGAGCAGGGCGCTGACCATGAAGGGCCAGAGGCCGAGGTCGACCTCCGGCAGACCGAAGGCCGCGGACTCGGCGGCGAGCACGATGTCGCAGCCCATGACGAGGCCGACGCCGCCGGCCAGGCACAGGCCCTGCACCGATGCCACGACGGGCAAGGCGCTGTCGCGCATCTCGAGCACGACCTCGCGGAGCAGGCCGCGGCCCTCGTGCACCTCGAGACCGGTGGCATCGGGGGCCATCTGCACGAGGTCGGCGCCGGAGCAGAACACCTTGTCCCCGGCGCTGGTGACGAGGACGACGCGTGCCTCGCCCGGAGAGCGCAGTGCCTCCAGCATGCCGCGCAGCACGTTGCCGTTGAGGGCGTTGCGCTTGTCCTCGCGGTCGATGTGCAGCCGGAGCACGCCGTTGTCGGTGCTGACTGCGAGGTCGCTCACTTCTTGGCTCTCATGCGGTCGACGAGGCCGGTGTCGTACCGGCCGCTGACGAACTCCTCGTTGGACAGCAGCTCGGCGAAGAACGGGAGGTTGACCTTCGGCCCCTCGACGGCGAACTCGGCGACCGCCTCGCGGGTGCGTTCCAGCGCCTCGTCACGGGTCGCTCCCCAGACGGCGAGCTTGGCCATGAGCGGGTCGTAGTACGGCGTGACGGTGTCGCCCTCGCGGTAGCCGGAGTCGACGCGGACGCCGTCACCGGTCGGCTCCTCCCAGCGCGTGATCGTGCCGGGCCCCGGCAGGAAGCGCACGGGGTCCTCGGCATAGATCCGCAGCTCGATGGCGTGGCCGGTCGACTGCACGTTCACGTCGTACGACGGCTCCTCCCCCGCCGCGATGAGCAGTTGCTGCTCGACGAGGTCGACGCCGTGCACGAGCTCGGTCACGGGGTGCTCGACCTGCAGGCGGGTGTTCATCTCGAGGAAGACGAACTCGTCGCCGGACACGAGGCACTCGACGGTGCCGGCGTTGCGGTAGCCGACGGCTTCCCCCGCGCGGGAGGCGGCGGCGAGCATCCGGGCGCGCAGCTCCGGGGAGACGCCCGGCGAAGGCGTCTCCTCGGCGACCTTCTGGTGGCGGCGCTGCACCGAGCAGTCGCGCTCGCCCAGGGTGACCACGCGGCCGTCGTTGAGGCCGAGCACCTGCACCTCGACGTGCCGGGCCTTCTCCATGTAGCGCTCGAGCAGGATCGACGGGGAGCCGAAGAACCGTTCGGCCCTGCTCCGGGCCGTCTCGAACGACGCGCGCAGACCCTCCTCGTCGTACGCAACGCCCATCCCGATCCCACCGCCGCCGGCCGACGCCTTCACCATCAGCGGGTAGCCGATCTCCTTCGCGGCGACCAGCGCGAGCTCGACGTCCGTGAGCGGCTCGGGCGTGCCGGCTGCGACGGGGACGCCGGCAGCTGCCATCAGGTTGCGGGCGTTGATCTTGTCGCCCATGCGGTCGATGGCGTCGGCGGAGGGGCCGACCCAGACCAGACCTGCGTCGACGACGGCCTGGGCGAAGGCGGCGTTCTCGGCGAGGAAGCCGTAGCCGGGGTGAATCGCCTGGGCACCGGTCTGCTTCGCGGCCTCGATGACCTTCAGCTGGTCCAGGTAGGACTCGGTCGGCGGGGCGGGACCGAGCAGGACCGACTCGTCGGACTCGACGACGTGCAGCGCCTTCGCGTCGGCCTCGGAGTGCACGGTGACCGATTTGACCCCGAGCCGCTGGCAGGTGCGCACGATCCGGCGGGCGATCTCGCCGCGGTTGGCGACGAGGACGGTGTCGAACACGCGGGGTCCTTCCCGAGCAAGAGGCTGTCGAGCGGCGACACTATCGAGGTGGTCCTGGCCGTGGTCGCGCTGCTGGTCGCCGTCGTCGTCGGCCGGCTCAGCGGGGGCACGCTGGAGCGGCTGGGCTCACTGTCGCTCCGGAGCAGGCGGCTGGTGTGGGCCGGACTGGTCGCACAGCTGGGCGGGACGCTCATCGGCGGCCCGCTGTACCCGATCGGCCTGATCGTCTCGGTCGCGCTGGTCGGCTGGTTCCTCAGCCGCAACCGCGGCATCCGCGGCACCGGGCTCGTCGGGCTCGGGCTGCTCTGCAACGCGCTCGTCGTCGGCCTCAACGGTGCGATGCCGGTGTCGCTCGACGCGGCCGGGCGGGCGGGTACGACGACGCAGCACATCGTGTCCGGCGACGACGCCCGCCACGAGCTCGCCGACCGTCACACGCGTCTGCGCTGGCTCGGCGACGTCGTGCCGGTGCGGACGCCGCGCCGGCCCGAGGTGGTCAGCCCCGGCGACATCCTCGTGGCCGCCGGCCTGGCACAGCTCATCTTCCTCGGCATGCGGGCCGGCGGGCGGCGCGGCAGGCACGCGGCCGGCCGGGCGGCGTCGTCGAAGACGCTCACGATGGCCGGGCGCTGACCTGTGTAACCCTGTAGGTCGCCGCCGAGAGGAGTCGTCATGGCGAAGAGAGGCCGCAAGCGCCGCGGACGCAAGAAGAACGCCGCCAACCACGGCAAGCGTCCCAACGCATAGGCGAAGTGCCGTCGCAGGAGCCCCTACCGATCCCGGGTGGGGGCTCCTCGCATGTCAGCCTGGCTCGAGGATCTCCTTCAGGCGGCGAAGATCTGCTCGGTTCGCCCCTACCCTGATCAGCCTGGTGAAAGAAGCGCCCTCTGCCAGCTCCATCCACAGCGAAAATCCCTTATCCACCAGGCACTTTCGGCTCCGAAACTGTCGGAGGTCACGGCTAGGTTTGCTGGCATGGCAGTCGGTCAGCAGGTCCTCGGGGCGTCGGTTCTCGACGTCGGCGAGCTCGATCGGCTGTCGGCTGCGATCGAAGCCGATGAGCACGACCGCTCGACCCGCCATGG
>JAVXVI010000375.1:0-3372 GCA_032230005.1 Actinomycetota bacterium
CCTCATGGCAACCTCCCCGGCCGCCGGCGGCGGTCGTTGGGCGACGGTTCCTCCGGAACGGCTCGAACGATGGCTGGCCGGGTTCGCCGACCGCCACGGTGGCGTCACGGAGGTGGCCACGGCGGCACAGGTGGTACTGACCGCGACCGACGGCGCGGTCGCGGAGTGCGAGGTGCCGTTCCCCCCACTGACCGGGTCGCTGGTGGACCACGCATGCGTCGACCGGCGGGTGGGCGTGCTCCTCGTGCGGCTGGGTGGCTACGCCGCAGGAGTCTTCGAGGGCCGGCGGCTGGTCACGTCGAAGGTGGGGAGCCGCCAGGTCCACGGGCGCTCAGCGGCCGGCGGGCAGTCGCAGCAGCGGTTCGCCCGGCGGCGCGAGGGACAGGTGCGGGTCGCGCTCGGCGCCGCGGCGGACAACGTCGTGCGCATCCTCGTGCCCGAGGCAGCCCGGCTGGACGCCGTCGTACTCGGCGGTGACCGCACGGCCGTCGACGAGGTGCTCACCGACCGACGACTCGAGCCCCTGCTGCCTCTGGTGACCGGCCGGCTGCTCGACGTGCCGGACCCACGGCGGACAGTGCTGGAGGGGACGCCCGACCTCTTCCGCGCGGTCCGCATCCGCTTGCTCGACCCTGCCTGAATCGGACAGCGTTGGGCCGAATGGCCCCGTCCGCATGGTGCGAATCTCCTATCGATGACCACACGTTCGACCCGTTCTGCCCGAATTGCTCCAGAGCGCCTGTCCGCGCCGCCGATCTGGTTGTCACGACCAGGGGAGCGGACATGGCAACGACGACACGGTGGATCGCGGCAGTCGCAACGGCAGTGGTGCTCGCCTCGGGGACGGCTGCGTTCGCAGACGGCACTGCGGACGACTCCTCCTCGTCCGACCAGGCCGCGCCCGCGCCGCCCAAGGCGGGTTACTCCGCGACCGGCACATGGCAGCTGCTTGCGTTGGTCAACAAGCGCCGGCACGCGATGGGGCTACGTCCGCTGGCGGTCGACAGCCGGCTGGCGGGCATCGCGCGCAGCTGGGCAGAGCGCATGGCAGCGCAGAACGACCTCCGCCACAACGACCCGCTGTTCTCGCGGTCCTCACACGTGCAGCTGCGCATGAAGGCCCTCGGGGAGAACGTCGGCTGGAACTACTCGGTCGCAGACCAGAACGCCGCCTTCATCGCCAGCCCGCCGCACCGGAGCAACATGCAGCTGGCGACCTTCCGCGTCGCGGGCTTCGCCGTCGTACGCGACGCCTCTGGGCGGATCTGGTCGACAGAGGACTACGGCACGCCGTCGGGCTGATCTCTCGTAAGGACCGGTCAGGCAACCACGCCGTGCCGCTGCGCCCACAGCGCCGCGGACGTGCGGTCGGTGACCCCGAGAACGCTGAACACCCGCGTCAGATGCGCCTTGACCGTCTTCTCGCTGATGTCGAGCCGACGGGCGATCGACTTGTTCGGCAACCCGGCTGCCACGAGTGAGAGCACCTCGCGCTCCCGCGCGCTGAGGGCATCGGTGGTTGCCCTGCCCGGGCGGCGGTTCTGCGGCAGCAGGGCGCGCGCGGCGCGCGGCGACAACGGGGCGTCGCCCGCAGCGGCGTCGCGGACGGCGCGTACGACGTCCTCGGGTTCTGCGTCCTTGAGCAGGTAGCCCACCGCACCGGCTTCGAGCGCGTCATGGATCCGTTCGTTCTCGCAGAACGACGTCAGCACGATGACCCTCGCGGAGGGCAGCGCCGCCAAGAGCTCGCGGGTCGCGACGATGCCGTCCATCCGCAGCATCGACAGGTCCATCAGCACGACGTCGGGACGGTGCTCGAGGGCCGCCGCAGCTGCCGCGTCACCGTCGTCGACGGCTGCGACGACGCGGAGGTCCTCGGTACCGGCGAGCAGGTCGGTCAAGCCGTGCCGGACGAGCGGGTGATCGTCAACGAGCAGGACGCGGATCATGTGCTCACCTCGGTGCGGTAGGGCAGCTCCATCATCAGTGTGGTGCCTCCGCGGTCGGACGGGCCGACGCTCAGTGTCCCGTCGTGCTCGGCCACCAGCGCACGAAGGAGCTCGAGGCCCACACTCCCTCTGCGCCGGGCGCTTTCCTGGGTCATGTCGAAGCCGCGACCGTCGTCGGCGACCTCGAGCTGGAGCCTGCCGTTGTTGCGCCGAAGGGCGAGCGTCACGTCGGTCGCCGCGGCGTGCCGCACGACGTTGCGGACGCCTTCCTGGGCCACCCGGTAGAGCAGGCTCTCGGTGGGCTCGTCCAGCTCCAGCTGGTCCGGTACCTCGACGTGGACAGCGATCCCGCGGGCCTCCAGGGTCGAGGCGAGGTCGTGAAGGGACGTGGCAAGCCCCTGCTCGTGCAACGCGGGCGGCGTGATCGTGACGACCAGGCTGCGCAGCTCCCTGACCCAGCGACGCAGCTCCATGGCGGTGTGACTGGCGGTCGACGCGAGGGGCTCCACCCCTGCAGCGCGAGCCTTCTCTGCCACTGCGCTGAGCGTGTACGACGCGCCGGCGAGGCCTTGCACGACGCCGTCGTGCAGGTCAGAGGCGATCCGGCGGCGTTCCTGATCGGAGGCACCGAGGGTCGACAGGAGCATCTGCTCGCGTTGCTCCTGCGCAGCCCGCAGGCGGGTCGCCATGCGATAGGCGAGCGGCGCCTGGAACAGGTACAGCAGGACCAGGCCGCCGAGCAGGACGGGCAGGGACGCCGACCACATCCGGCGGCTGGCGGTGGTGATGCCGCCGTACGGCTGGTAGGTCTCGAACAGCAGCGGCCGGCCTTCCTTGGTGCGTACGCCGAGGTAGACCTGCAGGAGCTTGCCGAAGTGCCGCTCGTCACGGTTCTCGGGCTCCTGGAGGTCGGTGACCTCGGCCACCGTCCCGTATCGCGACCGCAGAGCGGCCAGCTCCTGGGTGGGCAGCCCGAAGCGCTGACCGACCAGCGCACGGTCATCGGAGTAGACGATCCGGCCGCTCTCGTCCCAGATCTTCACGCGCACGATGCTCGAGCCGAGGACGTGGTCGCGGACGCTCCGGTCGAGCACGTCATAGGCAGGACCGGGGACGAGGGCGGCATCAGTGAGCACCGGCCCGACGACGTCCGCCGCCTTGAGCTCGGTGAGGGTTCGCGCACCGCGGATGGCCTCCTGTACCGCGGTGCGGCGCTGGGCGAGTGCCAGGAAGACACCGACAGCAACCACGACGACGAGACCGGCCAAGAGGAAGCCCGCCACGGCGGCCGAGACCGAGCTGTGGCGGCTGGCACGGCGCGTCGGCACGCTGCGCTCCTCGGGTTGCGGACGGGTCCGGTCTCACAGCGTCCGTCATTCGCCGCCGGCATGCGGGCGAACGGCCCGATGGGTGCTCAGGAGTG
>JAVXVI010000376.1:0-14384 GCA_032230005.1 Actinomycetota bacterium
GCTCAACCTGCTCAAGGCCGAGGACAACGTCCTGGCCGGCACGCTGCTGCTCAAGCAGCTGGTCCAGGCCACCGGTCGCGCCGACCTCGCGCTGGCCGGCTACTACCAGGGGCTGGGCTCGGTGCACAGCCACGGGATGTTCCCGCAGACCCACGCGTACATCCGCAACGTCACGGTGCTGCGGGCGCGCTTCCGCAGAGGGTGAGAGGCGCCGACCTAGACTCGGGGCCCGTGGACCAATTCGTCGAGACCGCCACCGACCCCATGGTCGGGCGGCTTCTGGACGGCCGCTACCGGCTCGACCAGGCCCTCGCCCGCGGCGGGATGGCCACCGTCTACATCGCGACAGACACCCGGCTCGACCGGGTCGTCGCGGTCAAGGTCATGCGGCCGGCACTGGCCGAGGACCCTGAGTTCGTCGCCCGGTTCGCCCGCGAGGCCCGTGCCGCCGCCCGGCTCTCCAGCCCCGAGGTCGTCGCGGTCCACGACCAGGGCACCGATCCCTCGACCAACACCGCGTACCTCGTCATGGAGTACGTCGCCGGCCGCACGCTGCGCGACGTCATCCGGGACCAGGGCCCCCTTCCGCCGGCCCGCGCCCTCGCGCTTCTCGAGCCGGTCCTGCGTGCACTCGCCGCCGCTCACGCGGCCGGTCTGGTGCACCGCGACGTCAAGCCCGAGAACGTCCTGCTCGGCGACGACGGCCGGGTCAAGGTGGCCGACTTCGGCCTGGCCAGGGCGGTCGAGACGTCCAACCTCACCGCGACCACCGGGGTGCTCATCGGCACCGTCGCCTACCTCGCACCCGAGCAGGTGGAGTACGGCCGCGCCGACCCGCGCACCGACGTCTACGCCGCCGGCATCCTGCTCTGGGAGATGCTGACCGGCACCCCGCCGTACTCCGCCGACAGCCCCCTTTCGGTCGCCTACCGGCACGTCCACGACGACGTCCCCCCGCCCTCAACGGTCGTGCACGGCATCCCCCCGGCCGTCGACGACCTGGTCGTCCGCGCCACCCGCCGTGATCCGGCCGCGCGGCCGGCCGACGGCGGGGCCTTCCTCGCCGAGCTCGCAGCCGTTCGCGGCAGCCTGCCGGCCGGGGCCGTGGACGCGCAGCCGACGTTGGTCGTCCCGCTGCCGGTGACCCCGCTCCCTGCTCCGGCCACCCCGAAGCCGCGTCGCCGCCGCCGTACCGGCCTCATCGCCGCGATCGTGGTGGCCGTCCTCGCCCTGCTCGCGCTGGGCGGTGGCTGGTACCTCGGCAGCGGTCGCTACACGACGGCGCCGCCCGTGGTGAAGCTGTCGCAGAAGGCGGCCGAGCAGAAGCTCGACAAGGCCGGGCTGAAGCACCAGATCGCCAAGGACAGGAAGTTCAGCGAGGACATCCCCCTCGGAGCCGTGGCCGACCAGCGACCCAAGGCCAATGGGCGGGTACGACGAGGCGGCACCGTCACGCTTGTCCTGTCGAAGGGGCCTGATCGGCGGGTAGTGCCCGCGACGGTGGTGGGCTCCAACGTCGACGCGGCCGCGGCCGCGCTGAAGGCCGTCGGGTTGGTCAAGGGCAAGGAGATCGGACGCTTCTCGACAGCGGCCAGGGGACTGGTCATCGCGACCGATCCGCCGGTCGGCTCCAGGCTGCACCCCAAGGCCGTCGTGGACCTGATCGTCAGCAAGGGCCCCGAGCAGCTCAAGGTCCCGGACGTACAGGGCAAGAAGCAGGACGAGGCCGTCAAGATCCTCAACGGCGCCGGCTTCAAGGCCGCGATCGTCGAGGTGTTCAGCGACTCCGTGCCCAAGGGCGTCGTTGCCGACCAGTCACCGAGCAGTGGCTTGGCCAGCCGCGACTCGACGATCACGCTCCAGGTCAGCAAGGGACCTGACGTCGTGGACGTGCCCAACGTCACCGGCATGAACGTCGACGAGGCCAACACCCAGCTCAGCGCCGTCGGGCTGAAGTCACAGGTGATCAAGCCCTTCGGGGTCGGCAGCACCGTGCACGCGCAGAGCCCCGGGGGCGGCAACAAGGTCAAGCGCGGCAGCACCGTTCGCCTGCTCGTCTACTGACCCTGGCATCCTCTTCAGGTGCCCCCTCGCAAGCCGTCGGCCGTCGGCGCCCACGTCTTCGTCGGATCGGGCCTGCCCAAGGCACTGGCCTACGCGCAGGAGATCGGGGCCCAGGTCGTCCAGGTCTTCGTGTCCAACCCGCGCGGCTGGGCGCCCAGCGCAGGCAACCCTGCGCAGGACGAGGCCTTCGCAGCCGCCTGCGCGGCTGCCGGCATGCCGGTCTACGTGCACGCCCCCTACCTCGTGAACTTCGGCTCCCCCACCGAAGCCACCCGGCGCAAGTCGGTCGAGGCCGTGACGCACTCGATGAAGCGGGGCATGGCCATCGGCGCCAAGGGCGTCGTCGTGCACGCGGGTAGCGCCGTGGCCGGGACACAGCGCGATGACGCGATGGGGCAGCTGCGCGAGCACCTGCTGCCCCTGCTCGACGCCGCCGATCCCGACGGACCCAAGCTGCTCGTCGAGCCGACCGCCGGCGGCCGCGGCGCGCTGTGCGCCACCGTCGACCAGCTAGCCCCGTGGTTCGCCCAGCTCGACGACCACCCGATGCTCGGCGTCTGCCTCGACACCTGCCACCTCTACGCCGCTGGGCACGACCTCGCCGCTCCTGGTGGCGGGAAGAAGACGCTCGACCTGCTCGTGAAGACCGTCGGGCGCGGCCGACTCGGCCTGGTGCATGCCAACGACTCCAAGGACCCGCTCGGCTCCGGTCGCGACCGGCACGCGTCGATCGGTGAGGGGCACATCGGCAAGGACATGTTCGCCGAGCTGTTCCGCCACCCGGCCAC
Source organism: Actinomycetota bacterium (assembly GCA_032230005.1). Taxonomy (GTDB): domain Bacteria; phylum Actinomycetota; class Actinomycetes; order Mycobacteriales; family SCTD01; genus RYN-124. Next base: position 2,853 of record JAVXVI010000376.1, read on the forward strand.
CCGCGGCGTCCCTGTCCTGGTCGAGACGCCTGGCGACGCGGCGGCCCACCGCCGCGACATCGAGCTGCTGTGCTCGCTGCGCGACGCGTGAGGTCGCCGACCCTCGCCCTGGTCGCCGTCACCGCTGTCTGGGGCTCGACGTTCGTCGTCGTGAAGGACGCGGTCGACCGGATGCCCGTCACCGACTTCCTCACCTGGCGCTTTGCGATGGCGGCGATCGCGATGCTCCTGCTGCGAAGACGCAGCGTCGCCGCCCTGGGTCCGACGGGACGCCGGGCCGGAGCCCTTCTGGGCATCGCCTTGGGGGCCGGCTACCTGCTGCAGACCCTCGGACTGCAGACGACGGGCGCAGCGGTCAGCGGCTTCATCACCGGCATGTTCGTCGTCCTGACTCCGCTCGGTGCCGCACTGCTGCTCCGGCAGGCGCCGGACAGCGCCGCATGGCTGGCGGTTGCGCTGGCGACCGTCGGCCTCGCCCTCCTTGCGCTGCACGGCTTGTCGGTCGGGACAGGCGAGCTGCTCACCCTCGGCTGCGCAGTGGCCTTCGCCGCGCACATCCTCGGCCTGGGGCGGTGGGCGCCGTCGTACGACGCCTTCGGTCTTGCCGTCGTGCAGCTGCTCGTCGTCGCCGCCATGTCGGCGGTGGTGGCTGTCCCCGGCGGGATCGTGGTGCCGCCGGATTGGGGCGTCTGGGGCGCGTTGGCCCTGACGGCGCTCGCGGCGACGGCCCTCGCCTTCGTGGTGCAGACGTGGGCGCAGGCCCATCTCGCGCCGACCCGCGCGGCGGTCATCATGACGATGGAGCCGGTCTTCGCAGGGTTGTTCGCGGTGGTCGCGGCCGGCGAGCACCTGGGCTGGCGGACGCTGGTCGGTGGCGCGCTGGTGCTCGCCGCGATGCTCGTCACCGAGGTCGGGCCGCGCCGCGGTGCCGAGGGGGCAGCCGCCCGGCTCGAGGTCTAGCAGCCACATCCCTAGATGGCAGGCCCGTCCCCCGGGGACTCCTGGTAGGAGTAGCGCTGCTCGAGCCAGGGGTCGGCGCGGTTGTGGTAGCCGCGCTCCTCCCAGAAGCCGCGCCGGTCGGTGGCGAGGTACTCGAAGCTGCGGACCCACTTCGGGCCCTTCCAGGCGTAGAGGTGCGGCACGACGAGCCGCATCGGGTAGCCGTGGTCGGGGGTCAGCGGCTCGCCGTTGCGATGCGTGGCGAACAGCGCCGAGCTGTCCGCGAAGTCCTGGAGCCGCATGTTGGAGCTGTAGCCGTACTCGCCCCAGACCATGACGTGGTTGGCGCCGGGCGCGGGCGGCACCAGCTCGAGGAAGGTCGCGGTCGACACCCCGCGCCAGGTGTTGCCCAGCAGCGAGAACTTGGTCACGCAGTGGAAGTCGGCCTCGACGTCCGTCGTCGGGAGCTCCCCGACCTGGGGCCAGGTCCACCGCCGGTCGGCCCCGTCCGCCGTGGCCCCGAAGACCCGGAAGTCCCACGTCTCGGGGGCGAAGGACGGGACCCGTCCGTAGTGCAGGACCGGCCAGCCGCGCGGGATGTACTGCCCCGGCGGAAGCCGGTCCGCCGGCAGCCCTTCCGCCCGCTTGCGCGCACCGATGCGGCGCAGTGGCGATGTCACCGGACCATCCTCTCGCCGCCCCCTTTGTCCGTTGCGCCCGGGGCACCCGGTCCCGGGACGGACCCCGCCTAGGCTGGCGGCATGGTCGTCGTCATGCGCACAGGCGCAGCCACCGAGGAGATCGACGCGGTGGTCGCACGCGTCGAGAGCGCCGGCGGCTCGGCCTTCGTCAGCCGCGGCGTGCAGCGCACGATCGTCGGGCTGGTCGGCGACATCGCGGCCTTCCAGGCCCTCAACCTGCGGGCCCTGCCCGGGGTCGTCGACGTCGTCCGCGTCTCGAAGCCATACAAGCTGGTCAGCCGCGAGCACCACCCGGAGGCGACGACGATCCAGGTCGGCGGCGTCCCCATCGGCCCGGACACCTTCACGCTGATCGCCGGCCCCTGCGCGGTCGAGACCGCTGACCAGACGCTCGAGTCGGCCGAGATGGCCAAGGCCGCCGGCGCCGCACTGCTGCGCGGCGGCGCCTACAAGCCGCGCACCTCGCCCTACGCGTTCCAGGGCCTCGGCGAGAAGGGCCTGCGCATCCTCGCCGACGTCCGCGACCAGACCGGCCTGCCCATCGTGACCGAGGTCGTCGACGCGCACGACGTGCCACTGGTCGCGGACTACGCCGACATGCTCCAGGTCGGCACCCGCAACATGCAGAACTTCGCGCTGCTCCAGGCCGTCGGCAGCGCCGGCAAGCCGGTGATGCTCAAGCGCGGGATGACAGCGACCTACGAGGAGTGGCTGATGGCTGCGGAGTACATCGCGCAGCGCGGCAACCTCGACATCGTCATGTGCGAGCGGGGCGTGCGCACCTTCGAGACCGGGACCCGCAACACCCTCGACATCTCGGCGGTCCCGATGGTGCACGCGCTGTCCCACCTGCCGGTCGTCGTGGACCCGTCCCACTCCGGCGGCCGCCGCGACCTCGTCGTACCCCTCACGCGGGCGGCCATCGGCGCCGGTGCCGACGCCGTCATCGTCGACGTGCACCCCGACCCGACGGCCGCGCTGTGCGACGGCCCGCAGGCCTTGTACGGCGAGGAGCTGGCCCTGCTGGCTGCGGCCTGTCGCGACCTGCCGCCGGTCTTGGGCCGCCGGCTCGTGACCAGCTAGCCCAGCAGCCGGCCGAGGACGTCGGCGGCGCGCTTCGCGGCGACGTCGTCGATGTCGAGGTGCGTGACGACGCGGACCTTGCGCGGGCCGACGACCGAGACGAGCAGGCCCTCCTCGCGGGCGGCGGCGGCGAGCTGGGGTCCGTCGTACTGCGACGTGCTCAGGTCGATCGGCACGATGTTCGTCTCGGGCACGACACCGACCGCCGTCCCGATCAGCCGGGCCCGCTCGTGGTCCTCGGCGAGCCGCTCGATCTGGTGGTCGAGGGCGTAGCTGCCGGCGGCGGCGAGGATCCCGGCCTGGCGCATCCCGCCACCGAGCCGCTTGCGCAGGATGCGGGCCTCGGCGGCCCGGGTCGAGTCGGTGACGACCAACGAGCCGACCGGGGCGCCGAGCCCCTTGCTGAGGCAGACCGACAGGGTGTCGAACAGTGCGCCGTACGACGCCAGCGAGGTCTGCGACGCGACCGACGCGTTCCAGATGCGGGCGCCGTCGCAGTGCAGTGCCACGCCGTGCTCGGAGGTGAGGGCGCGCAGCCCCTCCAGGGCTGCCAGCGGGTGCACGGCACCGCCGCCGCGGTTGTGGGTCTGCTCGACACTGACCGCGCGCGTCGCGACAGTGCCCCAGCCGGCGGGGCGCAGCTCGGCCTCGACGGCGGAGCGGCTCATCAGCCCGCCGGGCACCGTCCTCGTCTGGATGCCCCCGTGCTGCGCGGCACCGCCGTGCTCGTAGGTGACGACGTGCGCGTCGGCATCGCACAGCAGCTCCTCCGCCGGCGGGCAGACCAGCCGCAGGCAGATCTGGTTGCCCATCGTGCCGCTCGGGACGAACACGGCGGCCTCGTGGCCGAACAGCCCGGCGACCTTCTCCTCCAGAGCGTTGACCGAAGGGTCTTCCCCGTACACGTCGTCCCCGACGTCAGCGGCAGCCATCGCGGCACGCATCGCATCGGTGGGGCGGGTCAGGGTGTCACTGCGCAGGTCGACGAGGTCCACGGACCTAAGGTATCGACGTGTCGGACCAGCGCAGGGCGCCGGGCTTGTCGGCGGAGGACGTCTCCGCCGCCGTCCGGGTGCATGCCGACCGGATCCACGACTTCGTCCGCCGACTCGGCTGCAGCCCGCCCGCCGCGGTCGAGGTGGTGGAGACCAGCGCCCTCGACCTCGTCGATGCCGTCGCCACTGCGCCGCAGACGGTCACCGACGTCGTCGGCTGGTGGTTCGGCCGGGCCAGGGCGCTGGGGCGCAGAGGGTCCGACGGCACGCAGGAGCTGCCCCTCGGCGGCGGGGTGCTGTCGGCCGACGAGGACCAGGCACTGCTCGCGGAGGCCCTCGAGACCCTCCCGGAACGTGAGCGCGTGGCGCTGCTGCTGCGCGACTCCTACGCCCTTCCGGTCAGCGCCGTCGCTGTCGCGCTCGGCACGGATGCCGAGCTTGCGATGCAGACGGTCGGGAGGGCAAGGCTGGCCTTCCTCACGGCGGTCGGCGACGACGACGTCTCGCCCACGACCGGCCATCCCGTGCAGCTCGGCGTACTGGCCCGCCTGGGCGAGGGTGGGCAGGTCGCCGCTGCCGACGCCACGGGCCGTCGGCACGCGCAGTCGTGCCCCGTGTGCCGCAGCGTCTGGGACGGGCAGGCCCGGGCGCACCAGATGCTTGCGGGCCTCACCGTGGTCGCCCTTCCAGAGGCCAACCGCACCGAGGTGCTCGAGAGGGTCGATGCGCAGGCGAGGGCCTACCTCCCGGCGGCCGCAGAGTTCCTGCTCGACGATGACGAGGAGCTCGTCGACGAGAGCCCCAGCCGGCTGCTTGCTCCCCTCTACGCGCTGCTCGCGCTGATCGCCGCCGTCGTCGTCGGAACCCTCATCGGGGTGGCGCTGAGCCGCAGCGGCTCCTCCACCGGGACGACGGCAGCGCAGCCGTCCGACCAGCCGTCGTCCCTTCCGCAGGACAGCGGCGCACCGCTGTCATCTCTGAGTCCGTTCCCGACGACCATCCCGAGCCCGACCGACCAGCCCAGCCCGCGCGTGTTCATCGTCACGCCGACGCCCTCACCCGGCGCGACGTCATCGACGCCGGCGACGGCCTCCCCTGAGCCGGCTACCGAGCCGCTCACGCTGTCGGCCGACCCGCCGAGCGGACCCAACGGCACGACGGTGACGGTGCAGGGCACCGGATGGACGCGGCGCGGCACCGTCACCCTGGACTACCTCGACCCGCTGGGCCGGCAGACCGGCTCGCACGCAACTGCGGCGGTCGACGCGCGCGGACGCTTCACGACGAGCATCTCGGCCGAGGACCCGGCCAACCTGCCCGGCCGTCACACGATCCGCGCGACCGACGGTGCGCAGACCGACAGCGTGACCTTCGACGTCAGCGGCTGATCCGCCGCTGCAGCATCTCGGCGACGAGGAAGGCAAGCTCGAGCGCCTGGCTGGTGTTGAGCCGCGGGTCGCAGGCCGTCTCGTAGCGGCTGGCGAGGTCGGCGTCGGTCAGCTCGTGGGCGCCGCCCAGGCACTCGGTGACGTCATCGCCGGTCAGCTCGACGTGCACGCCGCCGGGGAACGTCCCCAGTGCTGCATGCACCTCGAAGAAGCCCCGCACCTCATCCATGACGTCGTCGAAGTGCCGCGTCTTGTAGCCGCTCGGGGTCTCCTGGGTGTTGCCGTGCATGGGGTCGCAGGTCCAGACCACAGCACCCGAGCCGCGCGCCGCCTCGACCGCGGTGATGATCGGCGGCAGGACGTCGCGCACGTGCCGCGCGCCCATGCGCGTGATCAGCGTCAGCCGGCCGGGGACGCCGTCCGGGTCGAGCCGCTCGATGAGCGCGATCACGTCCTCGGGCCTGGCCTTCGGTCCGACCTTGACCCCGATCGGGTTGGCGATCCGGCTGACCCAGTCGACGTGCGCGCCGTCGAGTGCCCGTGTCCGCTCACCGACCCAGAGCAGGTGCCCCGACAAGCCGTAGGGCTGCGCCGTGAGCTCGTCGACCCTGGTGAGAGCGCGCTCGTACTCCAGCAGCAGCGCCTCGTGGCTGGAGTAGAGCTCCACCCCGTGCGTCTGCGGCATCTCCTGCAGGTCCAGCCCGCAGGCGCGCATGAACGCAAGCGCCCTGTCGATGTCACGCGCCAGCACCTCGTAGCGCTGGCCGGCCGGAGAGTGCTTGACGAAGTCCTTGTTCCAGTCGTGGACGGCGGTCAGGTCGGCGTAGCCACCGGTCGCGAGCGACCGGATCAGGTTGAGGGCGGCGGCGCTGTTGGCATACGCCCGGATCATCCGCGTGGGATCGGGTGTGCGGTCGCCGTACAGGTCGTTGACGGCATCACCGCGGTACGACGGGAGGCCCGTCGCCTCCTCCACGTCGGCCGACCGCGGCTTGGCGTACTGCCCCGCGAGCCGGCCCACCTTCACAACAGGGACACTCGCGCCGTACGTCAGCACCACGGCCATCTGCAGCAGCGTGCGGACCTTGTTGCGCAGGCCCTCGTCCGTGTTGGCCGCGAACGTCTCGGCGCAGTCACCGCCCTGCAGCAGGAACGCCTCCCCGCGAGCCACGGCGGCCAGCCGCAGGGTCAGCGTGTCGCACTCACGTGGGAGCACCAGGGGCGGGACGGTGGACAGCGTCTCGTAGACCTCGGCAAGGGCCAGGGGGTCCGGCCAGGCAGGCTGCTGCGCCGCGGGCAGGGCTCGCCAGCGGTCCAGGTCTTCGAGGTCGAGCACGAGAGCGAGGCTAGCGGGTGAGGCAGGCTGAGCCGGTGGACATCGAGGTGCTCGAGGGCGACATCACGACGGTGCGGGTCGATGCGGTCGTCACGGCCGCCAACGCCCCGCTGGTCGGCGGGGGCGGTGTCGACGGCGCCGTGCACACCGCGGCCGGACCCCGGCTGCTCGCGGCGCTGCGCGAGGGCTGGCCAGACGGCATCGAGACCGGGCAGGCCGTGGTCACCCCGGCCTTCGACCTGTCGACGGCGCAGTGGGTGATCCACGCCGTGGGTCCGGTGTGGCGCGGTGGGAGCAGCGGTGAGGCAGAGCTCCTGGAATCGGCGTACGTCGACGCCCTCGCTCGAGCGGACGACGTCGGCGCGGCGTCGGTGGCCTTCCCGGCGATCTCGACGGGCGTCTACGGCTATCCCAAGGCGGCAGCCGCGCAGATCGCGGTGCGTGCCCTCCGGGGCGCGCAGACCTCGGTCGAGCAGGTGCTGCTCGTCGCCTTCGACGCCGCCACCGGCGCGTCGTACCGCCGGCTCCTCGGGACCTAGCCGAAGAAGACCTCTGCCTCTTCGTAGCGCGCGATCGGGACGGTCTTCAGCTCTTTGGTCGCCTCGCGCAGCGGCACCCGGACGATGTCGGTGCCGCGCAGGGCGACCATGACGCCGCTGTCGCCCTCGTGGACGGCGTCGATGGCGTGCAGACCGAAGCGGGTGGCGAGCACCCGGTCGTAGGCGGTCGGCGTGCCACCGCGCTGCACGTGGCCCAGCACGGTCTGGCGCGACTCGTACCCGGTGCGCTGCTCGATCTCGCGCTCGAGCACCTGACCGATGCCGCCGAGCCGCACGTGACCGAAGGCGTCGAGGTCGCCGGCTGACAGCGCCATGGTGCCTTCTTTGGGCTGAGCGCCCTCCGCGACGACGACGATCGGCGAGTAGTGCGAGGCGAACCGGTGCTTGATGTAGTCGCAGACCCTGTCGATGTCGAAGGGCCGCTCGGGGATGAGGATCACGTTGGCGCCTCCGGCCAGGCCGGAGTGCAGCGCGATCCAGCCCGCGTGCCGCCCCATCACCTCGACGATGAGCACCCGGTGGTGCGACTCGGCCGTCGTGTGCAGCCGGTCGATGGCATCCACGGCGATCTGCACTGCGGTGTCGAAGCCGAAGGTGTAGTCGGTCGCGTTGAGGTCGTTGTCGATGGTCTTCGGGACGCCGACGACGTTGAGCCCCGCATCGGCGAGGGCCGTGGCGACGCCAAGGGTGTCCTCGCCGCCGATGGCGATGAGGGCGTCCACCCCGGAGGACTCGAGGTTCTCGCGGATGCGGTCGACGCCGCCCTCCACCTTGATGGGGTTGGTGCGGCTGCTGCCCAGGATGGTGCCGCCGCGCGGGAGGATGCCGCGGACCTGCGGCACGCCCAGCTCCATCGTGAGCCCCTCGAGCGGGCCCTTCCAGCCGTCCCGGAAGCCGACGAACTCGTGGCCGTAGACCTCGGAGCCCTTGCGTACGACGGCCCGGATGACCGCGTTGAGGCCGGGGCAGTCGCCGCCGCCGGTCAGCACACCGATACGCATCCGGGCCTCCACGAGTAGGTGCCGCCGAACCTATCGGGAGATCAAGTAGCGCCGGGTTCCGGTCGACCCCTTCTTCGTGCGTCTTCTGCGTCGTACGGCGATCACGGCTGCCTTCGTGGCGGCCGCCCTCGCCATGCCCGGCTCCGGCGCGTCCGCCGACCCCGCGCCGGCGCCGACCGCAGCCGACCTGCCGCGGCTGCAGGCTGAGCTTGCGGCAGTGACCGCGCAGGCGCAGACGATGACCGATCAGCTCGAGCAGGCCGCGGCCCGAGACGGCGGTCTGCGGGTCGCGATGGAGCGGCTGGCCGAGGACCACGACGCGGCTCAGGCCCGCCTCGACGCGCGAGCCCGGCTGGTCTACATGCACAGCGCACCCAACCCGCTGGGCTCGCTCGCTGAGGAGCTGACCTCTCCCGGATTGCGCCGGCTCGCACAGCGCGGCCAGACGGCTGCCATGACGGTGGACCAGCAGCTCGTGGACGCCGTCTCCCGGCAGTCCGCGCAGGTGCAGGCCCTGCAGAAGCGGGCGGCTGCCTTCCGCGCGACGCTGCGCGTCAAGGCCGCTGTCGTGCTGGCCGCGCAGGACCGAGCCCGCGACCTGCTCGCCGTCGCCGAGCAGCTGGCCGCCGAGCAGCACGCGCAGGAGGAGCTGGCCCGGCTAGAAGCCCAGCGGCAGGCGCTCGACGACGTCTCGTCGTCGGTGACGGCCGTGCTGACCCCGGCGCAGACCCGGCGGACCAGGGCCGCCGCGGAGAACCAGGCGCCGGTGCTCGCCGTCATCGAGGCCGCGGGCACGGACTACCCGAAGGGCTACGCGCCCACCGGACAGCGCATCGCCGGCACCGCGTCCTGGTACGGCCCCGGCTTCGTCGGCAGCCCGACCGCGAGCGGGGCGCCGTACGACCCCGAGCGGTTGACTTGCGCCAACAAGGAGCTGCCGCTCGGCACGGTCATCCGGGTGTCGGCGAACGACCGTGCGGTCAGCTGCCTGGTGAACGACCGCGGGCCGTACGTCGGCGACCGCATCCTCGACATGTCACGCGCCGGATCACGCGCGCTCGGCTACGACGGCCTTGCGTCGGTCGTCATCGAGGTGCTGGCGCCGGTCTGATCTAGGTGTTGGCGCGGGCCTTGTCGGCCTGCTTGATCTTCTTGGCGGAGCGCTTCTCCTTGAGGGACTTGCCCTCTTTCTTGGCGCTGTCCTTCTTCGGCGACTTGTCCGACATGGCGGTGCTCCCCTGCCGGGAATGAGCCGGCTCCCGCACGGTACCGCTCTAGACGGCCATGCCAAGCGCATATGCCTTCTCTGCCAGGGCTTCCCACTTGACCTTCACGTGGCGCGCGTCGGCCAGTGCGTCATGCAGTCCGGTCTGCTGCTGCGGCAGCTGCGGCCGGCCGAGGTGCTCCCAGAGCTGCCGGACGTCGAGGGTGAACCGCGGGATGGCCCGCGGCAGCTCGGGCATCGCCCCCCACAGCTGGCAGAGGGCGACGTGGTCGTAGGCGCCGTACCAGGCCCAGAGCACGGGGTCGACGCCAAGGAAGTCAGCCAGCTCGTCACGGATGGTGCTTCGTGGTTTCCACGTGGAGGTCGGCGGCAGCTGCGGGAGCACGTGCTCGCGGACCCACGGATGGACCGCGAGCGGGTCGAACTCACTGGAGACCGCGTAGTACTCGCGGCCGTCCTCGCCGACGACGCCGATGGAGATCAGGGTGATGTCGGGCGCGGTGACGCCGAACTCCGCGTCGTAGAAGAACCTCACGCCGCTAGGGTCGCAGACCATGAGGCCCGGCCCGTGAGCGTGCTCGCGATCGACGCCGGGACCACCGGCGTCACCGCGCTCGTCGTCGGTGAGGACGGTCGCGTGCTCAACCGCGGCTACCAGGAGTTCCCGCAGCACTTCCCGCGGCCGGGATGGGTGGAGCACGAGCCGGAGGAGATCTGGGTCTCGGTGCTGCAGGCCTGCCGGGTCGCGTTGCGCGGGCAGAGGGTGACCTGCGTCGGCGTGACCGACCAGCGCGAGACGGCGGTGGTGTGGGATCGCGAGCGGCTGTCGGCGCCGCGCCGCGCGATCGTGTGGCAGGACCGGCGTACGGCGGAGATCTGCGAGCGGTTGACGTCGGCCGGCCACGAGCCGCGGGTCGCCGAGCTGACCGGCCTGCGACTGGACCCGTACTTCACCGCCACCAAGCTGACCTGGCTGGCCGAGAACGACGAGTCCACCTGGCGCGGGGTTGTCGACGGACGGCTCGTCGTCGGCACCGTCGACTCCTACGTCGTCGCGCGGCTGACCGGCGGCGCGCGGCACGTGACGGACGCGTCCAACGCGTCGCGGACGCTGCTGTTCGACCTCGCGTCGGGGAGCTGGAGCGAGGAGCTCTGCGAGCTGTTCGGGGTGCCGCGCGCGGCGCTGCCCGAGGTGGTGCCGTCGTACGGCGAGATCGGACGCACCGACCCTGGATCGTTCCTCGGGCTGGACCTGCCCGTCGCCGGGATCGCAGGTGACCAGCAGGCCGCGCTGTTCGGACAGGGCTGCTACGACGTGGGCCGGTCGAAGTGCACGTACGGCACCGGGTCGTTCGTCCTGGTGAACACCGGAAACGAGCCGGTGCTGTCGGACCGGCTCCTCACCACGGTCGCCTGGATGCACCCCGACGGGTCGCTGGTCTACGCGCTCGAGGGGTCCGTGTTCGTCACCGGCTCCGCGGTGCAGTGGCTGCGGGACGGCCTGCAGCTCATCGGCTCCGCGGCGGAAGTGGAGGCGCTCGCGGCCTCGGTGCCCGACAGCGGTGGCGTGGTCTTCGTGCCGGCGCTGACCGGCCTCGGTGCGCCGCACTGGGACCCGGACGCGCGCGGCACCGTGCTCGGCATCACCCGCGGCACGACCCGCGCGCACCTCGCTCGGGCGACGCTGGACGCGATCGCCTTCGAGGTGCGCGATGTCGTGGACGCCATGACGGACGAGGCCGGGTTGTCGGTGCCGCTGCTGCAGGTCGACGGCGGTGCCTCGGCCAACAACCTGCTGTGCCAGTTGCAGGCCGACCAGCTGGGGGTGCCGGTGCAGCGGCCGGAGGTGCTGGAGACGACGGCGCTGGGGGCAGCGTTCCTCGCCGGGCTCGGCACGGGCGTCTGGTCGAGCGCCCAGGAGCTGGCCGACACCTGGCGGCTGGACCGCCGCTTCGACCCGGCCGACGGCGTCCGTGAGAACGGCACGCACGACCGCTGGAGCCGCGCCGTCGGGCGCGCCAAGGGCTGGGACGCGTAACAACTCGGTTGGTGCCACGTCACAGCGGGAGATCCCGCAGCAACGTCGAACCTGAACGGCATGCGCCGCACCTCCGCCCTGCTCGCCGTCACCGCCCTGCTGGCCATCGGCATGCCGACGGTCGCTCTCGCCAAGCAGGACAAGGCGCCGGAGCGCACCATTCGCGCGGGCGTCGGCGTCAGTGACGCGACCTGGAACGTCGGCGCCTCCGCCGGGCAGTACGCCGACCCGCACGCCTCGCTGGCGAACAGCGTCGACGGCGACGT
>JAVXVI010000377.1:0-3531 GCA_032230005.1 Actinomycetota bacterium
GTGGCAGCAGGACGAGCTGCGGTTGCGGTTGACGTACCAGTTCGAGCCGGGTGCGGATGCCGACGGCGTGACGGTGCACGTGCCGGTTGCCGTGCTGGGTGCTGTCACGTCGTACGGCTTCGACTGGCAGGTGCCGGGGCTGCGTCACGACCTCGTCGTCGCGCTGCTCAAGTCGCTGCCGAAGCCGCTGCGGGTCAAGCTGGTGCCGGCGCCGGACACCGCGCGCGAGGTGCTCGCTCGGCTCGAGGCGCGGCAGGAGCCGCTGCTGGACGCGCTGGAGCGCGAGCTGCTCCGGCTGCGGGGGGTGGACATCCGCAGGGACGACTGGCAGCTGGAGCGGGTGCCCGAGCACCTGCGGATGACGTTCCGGGTGGAGGACGAGAAGGGACGGACGCTGGGGGAGGGCAAGGACCTCGCGGCGCTGCGTGCCTCGCTCGCCCCGAAGGTGCAGCAAGCACTGTCGTCCGCTGCCGGCGATCTCGAGCGGCGCGGGTTGACGTCGTGGGTCGACGTGCCGCGCACGGTGCCGGCCGGTGCCGGGGTCACCGGATATCCCGCACTGGTGGACGAGGGGGTGTCGGTCGCGCTTCGGGTGCTGGGGTCGGCGCAGGAGCAGGCGGCGGCGCAGTGGCGCGGGGTCCGGCGGTTGCTGCTGCTGTCGGTGCCGTCGCCGGTCAAGGCAGTGGCGAGCCGGCTGAGCAACGCGTCGAAGCTGGCGCTCACTGCAAATCCGCACGGCGGCGTGCCGGCGCTGCTCGACGACGTCGTGGTCGCGTCGGTGGACGAGCTGATGCGGTCGGGTGGTGGACCGGCCTGGGATGCCCCGTCGTACGAGCGTCTCCGAGATCATGTGCGCGCGTCTCTGCCGGAGACGACTGAGCAGGTGCTGTCGTCGGTCGAGGAGGTGCTGAGGCTCTGGGCGGCGCTGACGCCTCAGGTGGCCGGGATCAGTGCGGCGCAGGTCGACCTGCGTGAGCAGCTGGGCCGGCTGGTCTACCCGGGGTTCGTCACCGCCGCGGGGGCGGAGCGGCTGCCGGACCTGCTGCGGTACCTCAAGGCCATGGAGACGCGGCTGGGCAAGCTGCCGCGCGAGGCGGAGCGGGACCGTCGCGAGATGCAGACGGTGCATGCCGTGCAGGAGGAGGTCCAGGCGCTGCTGCGCAAGCGGCCGGACGATCCGCGGGCGCAGGAGGTGCGCTGGATGGTGGAGGAGCTGCGGGTCAGCCTGTTCGCGCAGGGGATGCGGACGAAGTACCCCGTATCGGAGAAGCGGATCTACAAGGCCATCGACGCGCTGCTCTGATCCAGAGTTGCTGCGCGTCGCTACCGGGCCTGCGGCCGTTGCCGCCGTACGGTCGGCTCAGTCGATCCGAGGAGCCCGCATGAGCACCATGGCCGTTCCCGTACCCGCTGTGGCGTCGGTGCGGATCGCGAAGCCCGCGCCATGGACCTTCGCCCTGGTCGGCGCCTTCGCTGTCGCGGTCGTCGCCGGCGGCTCGGTGGCCGCGACGCAGGCAGTGCTCGGTGATCGACTCGACTCGATCTCCTCGCAGGTCGACGAGCAGTCGCAACGCGCCGACGCCACGCAGGCCAAGCTGACGGCGGTGCAGGGCCAGCTCAACTCGGAGTCGGCCATCGCCGCCCGCCGGGCCGCTGCCGCGTCCGCCGAGATCGCCGCGCTCCGCAGCCAGCTCGCCGTCGAGACGGCCCGCTCCGCGCAGGCCGAGCAGCTCATCCTGACGAAGGTCTCGACGCTCCGCCGCCGCTAGGTCTGGGTCGCCGCTAGGTCTGGGTCGCCGCTAGGTCTGGTCGAGCCGCCAGGCGTAGAGCACGGCCGCGACCGCGGTCGCGAGGTTGAGGCTGCTGACGCCTTCTCTCATCGGGAGGCGTACGACGGCGTCGGCGCGTCCGCGCATGGCTGACCCGACCCCGGCGCGCTCGCTGCCGACCACGAGCACCGCCTCGTTGGGGATGCTGCGCAGGTCGTCGCCGTCGGCGTCGAGGACGAGGATGGGTCCGGTCACCTCGTCGGCGTGTGCCGACAGGACCGGGAGTGCGTAGTGCAGCCCGGCGCTGCCGCGCAGCACGGCTGCGTGCCAGGGGTCCAGGGCGCCGGTCATCGCGACGCCGCTTGCTCCGGCCGCCGCCGCCACGCGCACCACGGCTCCGGCGTTGCCCGGATGACGCGGATCGTCGAGCAGGACGAGCGGCGTCCGTCGTACGGCCAAGACGGTGCGGTCCTCGGCCGGACGCCGGGCGGTGCCCTCAACGCCGGTCTGGTGCTCCACGTCGCCGGTCATCGCCTTCGCCAGCAGCAGCTCGGTGATGTCGGCTGCCAGCTGGTCGGCCAGGGCATGCGTCGCCTCGCGGTCCCGGACGGTGATCGTGTCGACGAGGTCCGGCGCGAACCGGAGCGCGTGCTTCACCGCGTGGAAGCCCTCTAGCCGCACGGTCATGCGATCAGCGTGCCCGACGTCAGCTGTGGCGCCGTTCTCGGCTTCACCCGTTGACGGCGTGGTCCCTCCCGGGACTGCGGCGGGCGAAAAACCACGAGCGCTCCTCATGCATCCACGCCGACAGCTCGAGGCCGACTGCGGCGAGCTCGTTCGCGATGTCGTCGTCGGTGAGGCACTTCGCCACGAACCGCTGGGTCCAGAGCCGTCCGCCGTGCGCGTAGTGAACGGTGGCCTGCACGGTGCTCGCCGTCGGTCGGGTGACGTCGCGCAGCTTCACGTCGACCTTGCCGTCGACTGCCTCGAGATCTCGTGCCCGTGCGAACCACTCCGGCGGGTGGCGCTGCACGATGAGCACGCCGTCCGCTGCCAGGTGCCGCGCGCACGTCGCGAGCAGGTCGTGCCGCAGAGCGTCATCGGCCGTGTTGACCAGGTGCGACATCAGCAGAACGGCGTCGAACGTCTCGGCCAGGTCGAGGTCCTGGATCCTCGCCGTCACCTGTCGCGCGTCGACGTCGGCGAAGCGGGCCAGCATCTGCGGCGACTCGTCCACCGCTGTGACCTGGTAGCCGGCGGACACGAGCGGCCGGGTGATGCGCCCGGCTCCCGCGCCGAGCTCCAGGACGGTTGCGCCGGCCGGCACGACGGACTCGATCAAGGCCGGCTCGTCGTGCGGCTCCAGCAGGGCGTAGACCTCGACCGCGCAGCCATCGGGCGTGATGACGCCGAGGTTTACGGGGGAGGTCGGCACAGTCCCGAGGCTAGGCCGCCGCGCACGGGGAGGTGGGCACAGTCCTGAGGCAAGCCGCCGCGCACGGGGAGGTGGGCACAGTCCTGAGGCAAGGCGCCGCTCCACGCGCTGTGCTCGCCGAGCACCTAGCCTCGGATGGCAAGGCGTGCACCGGCAGTCATGCCTACTGTCACAGGGGAGTGGGCTCGTGGAGAGCTGGGCCAAGGGCATCGGCGCGATCACGCTGTTCGTCGAGGACCTCGATGCCGCCAAGGAGTTCTACGAGCGGGCATTCGGCTTGCCCCTCTACTTCGGGGATGAGGACTCGGCGGTCTACCAGTTCGGCGG
>JAVXVI010000378.1:0-21277 GCA_032230005.1 Actinomycetota bacterium
GCCGCGGGCGCCGCCTACGCCACCCCGGCACCGCCCACTGTGCCCATGGCCACCGTCGCGGTCACCGGCTGCCCGTCCAACGGCGTGCAGGTCCCGGCCGACTACCTGGGGCTGAGCGTCGAGTGGAGCATGGTGGCGCACTGGTTCGGGACCAGCGCGGCCGGCGCCGTGCAGCCGACGGTGGCGCTGCTCGACAGCCTCGAGACGAGCCCGGGCTCGGGTGGCATGCTGCGGATCGGTGGCAACAGCCAGGACGGCTACGTCTGGCGGCCGGACGCTCAGCTGGCAGACAACGAGCTGTTCAAGGGCGTCATCAACCGCGGGATGATCGACGCGCTGCTGGCCGTCGCGGACCGGTCCGGCTGGAAGCTCGTGCTCGGGGTCAACCTGCGCGGCGACCGGCCGGCCGACGCGGTCGCCCTGACCCGCTACGCGCTCAGCCGCGACACCAACCACCGGCTGCTGGGCGTGGAGCTCGGCAACGAGCCGACCGTCTACTTCGGCTCAGATGCCACGTCGTACGTCGCCCGCATCTACACCTACGTGCAGGCCCTCGACGCCGACCCGGTCACCCGCGGCGTGCCGATCATCGGGCCGTCGCTGGCCAACCGCACGGACCTGTCGCTGCTGACGAGCATCCATCAGGCGTACGGCGCGCGGCTGCCCTTCCTGACCTGGCACCACTACGCCAACCGCCCGACGCTGACCGGGCTGCTCAGCGCAGCGGTGTCCAAGGAGTGGACCGATCGGCTCGCCCAGGTGAAGACCGCGGCCGAGGGCGCCCCGACCCGGATGGACGAGGGCAACAGCGTCGGCAACGGCGGGCTCGGCCGGGTCAGCGACGTCCTCGGCTCGTCGGCGTGGCAAGTCGACGCGATGCTGACCGGCGCCGCCGCCGGCCTCGCCGGCTATCACGCGCATGCGTGGGACGGCTACTACTACCCGGCCGAGAAGCGGGAGTCCTACTACACACCCTTCGTCGTACGCGGCGGGCTCGTCTTCCCGCGGCCGACGTTCTACGCGATGGCGCTGCTGCGCGACCTGCCCGGCAAGCGGTTCTGCAGCGCGGTGACGGCCGTGGCGGCCGGGCAGAACGTCAAGAGCTGGACTCTCGTCGACCCGACGAGCCAGCGGCTGCAGGTCTACGCCGTCAACAAGAGTGATACCGACGCCGGCGACGTCACGCTGACGACCCCCTTGCAGTACACCGGCGCCGCGTCGGTCAGCAGAATCACCGACCCCGGCGGCTGCGGTGGGCACAAGAGCAGCATCGAGGGTGCGCGGCTGCCGTCGACGGGTGCCTTCACGTGGACGCCGACGACGCTCGACCCGGTCGCCATGTCGACGTACTCCATCCACCTCGAGCCCTGCCAGACCGCCCTTCTCGACATCCCGGTCACAGGCGGCAGCCACGGTCTCTGATATCCGATCTGATATCATTGACGTGTGGATGCTGGAACGCTGCTCAAGGCCGCGAGGTCGCAGGCGGGCCTTTCCCAGCGCGAGCTCGCCCGGCGTGCCGGCACGTCGCAGTCGGCCATAGCTGCGGTCGAGTCGGGGCGCAAGCAGCCGAGCGTGGCGACGCTCACCCGGTGGCTCGGCGCCACCGGCCGGCAGTTGGCACTAGAGACGCAGGAGACGGCCGTCCTGCGGCGCCGAGGTGCGGAGCTCGTTGAGGTGCTGACCTTGGCCCAGGCACTGCCCTTCCGGCCACAACGGCAACTCCGGTTCCCGAAGATCCCGTCCTGATGGATCTGATCTCCCAGGTGCTGCTGCTGCATGCCTCCCTGGACGCCGCGGGCGTGCCGCACGCCTTCGGCGGCGCCCTCGCCCTGGCGTACTGGACGGCGGAGCCGAGGGGCACGCGCGACATCGACTGCAACGTGTTCGTGTCGGCGACCCTGAGCGAGGGTGTGCTCGCAGCGCTGCCATCGGGCGTCGACGTGCCGCCGGGCACCGCGGGGGTCATCGCCAAGGCCGGTCAGGTCCGGCTGTGGTGGGGAGAGACGCCGCTCGACCTGTTCTTCGACTACGCGCCCCTTCACAAAGCGGCTGCGGCGGGTGCCCGCCGGGTACCGCTCGCGGGCACCGATATCCCAGTGCTCGGGCCCGTCGAGCTCGTGCTGTTCAAGGCGCTGTTCGACCGGACGAAGGACTGGGCCGATGTGGAGGCGGTGCTCGCCGCGGGCTCCACATCGGCCGCAGAGGTCGAGCCGGCGCTCGCCGCCCTGGTTGGTGCGGACGATCCCCGGCTCGCCCGGTTGGCGGAGGCGGCGCGCCGAGCGCACTGAGGACTCGGCGCTCCGGCGTTCCCGTCGTAGTGTCCGAGGTCGGAGGTGGGCTCATGGCGGGCGTGCGGGTGCTGGTCGGGACACGTAAGGGCGCGTTCGTGCTCACGAGCGACGAGGGAAGGCGCGACTGGAAGATCGACGGGCCGCACTTCGCGGGCTGGGAGATCTACCACGTGGCGGGCTCGCCGGTCGATCCGGACCGGATCTGGGCGTCGCAGTCCGGTGGCTGGTTCGGACAGGTGATGCAGCGCTCACTGGACGGCGGCTCGACCTGGGACGCGGTCGGCAACGACTTCTCGTACGACGGGGACGCGGGCACCCACCAGGACTATGACGGCACGGCGATCCCGTGGAAGTTCAAGCGGGTCTGGCACATCGAGCCGTCGCTCACCGACGTCGACACGGTCTACGCCGGCGTCGAGGACGCAGCGCTGTTCAAGTCGACCGACGGCGGTACGTCGTGGGCCGAGCTGTCCGGGTTGCGCAAGCACGGCAGCGGCCCGCAGTGGCAGCCGGGTGCGGGCGGCATGTGCCTGCACACCATCATCCTCGACCCGACCAACGAAGACCGCATCTACACCGCGATCAGCGCGGCGGGTGCCTTCCGTACCGACGACGGCGGCGGTTCGTGGACGCCGATCAACAAGGGCCTGCTGTCCGGGGAGATCCCGCAGCAGGAGGCCGAGGTCGGTCACTGCGTGCACAAGATCGCGATGCACCCGTCGCGACCCGACACGCTGTTCATGCAGAAGCACTGGGACGTCATGCGCAGCGACAACGGCGGTGACAAGTGGGTCGACATCGGCGGCAACCTGCCGACCGACTTCGGCTTCGCCATCGACGTGCACGCGCACGAGCCGGAGACCGTCTACGTCCTGCCGATCACCAGCGACTACCTGCACGTCGCGCACGAGGGCAAGCTGCGCGTCTACCGGTCGCGCACCGGAGGCAACGAGTGGGAGCCGCTGACCAAGGGGCTGCCGCAGGAGAACTGCTACGTCAACGTGCTTCGCGATGCGATGGCCGTCGACCGGCTTGACGAGTGCGGGATCTACTTCGGAACGACGGGTGGGCAGGTCTACTGCTCGCCGGACGGCGGGGACAGCTGGGAGCCCATCGTCCGTGACCTCCCGGCCGTGCTGTCCGTCGAGGTGCAAACGCTCGCATGACGCGCGTCGTGCTGCCGTACCACCTCCGGTCGCTCGCCAAGGTCGACCGCGAGGTGACGGTGGAGGCGGCGACGATTGCCGAGGTGCTCGACGCGCTGGAGGCGGCCCACCCGGCGCTGCGCGGCACCATGCGCGACGCAGCATCCGGGGACCGCCGTCCGTTCGTGCGGTTCTTCGCCTGCCAGGAGGACCTGTCGCACACGTCCCACGACGACCCGCTGCCCGCCGAGGTCGTGGACGGGCGCGAGCCGTTCCTCGTGATCGGCGCGATGGCCGGCGGCTGACCGGACTCAGACGAGCTGCGCCTGCGGGACGCGGCCGGTGCTGCGGTCGCTCAGCGCCGTCCAGGCGCCGAAGCCGATCGCCCACAGCCAGAACAGGAAGATCGGGAAGAAGAACGCCGCGAGGATCCCGCAGACTCCGGCGACGTAGGTGGTTACGCGCAGTGGGGTGGACAGCGCGGCCCGGGAGGCGAGCACGATCCCTGCGAGGCCGACGAAGAACGCGCTCGCGCAGACCGCGACGAGGTTGCTCATCTCGCTGATCAGGTAGACCACCGGGTGCGGCACAGCGGTGATGGCCGAGCCGCCTTCGCCGAAAGCGACTGAGACGCCCGCGACGAGGAACCAGCCGACGACCGCCGACGCGGCGCCGGCGACCGACAGCGCCCAGAACAGGTCGCCCCGGTTCCCGAGCTCGTGCCGCATGCGGTTGGCGAACAGGAGCAAGCCGATCGCGGCGAACGCACCGATGTAGCCGAGCACCGCGACGACCGGCCAGTGGCCGCTGTCCATGTAGGCGACCACTTTGGACTCCTCGTAGTTGCCGCCCGGGGAGCCGGTGCTCATGAAGGCGACGGCGGTGCCGAGGCCGTAGGCGAGCAGACCAAGGCCTGCGCGTCGGGTGGTGTCCATGGGTCCTCCTGCGTCGTGGACGGGGTGCGTTCGGCACGGACGCTAGGCAGCAGCGCGCCTGGTCGCGTCCTGCGTCGGGACGAACTTCTTGTCGGTCGCACGCATGACGGGGGATCCTCCGAAAGGAGGACGCGGACCGGCGGTCGTCGCTCTAATCTCGGCGGGTGCGCCGGCGCTCGGTTGTCTTCGACGTACTGCTCGCCGTCGTCGTCGTGGCTCTCTCGCAGGTCGAGGTCTGGACCGGTGCCTTCTCGACGCATCGGCAGGGACCGCGTTGGGCGCAGGCGCTCGGGTACGGCGTGCCTGCTGCGCTGCTCGTCCTGCGCCGCCTGCGGCCGCTGCTCTGCGTCGTTGCCTTGTCGGCGGCGATGGCGCTGGAGTTCGCCGTGTTCGGCTCACCAGAAGGCTTCGGTGTCATGTTGCCGCCGCTCATCGCGGCGTACACCGTGGCCAACCGCGAGGAGCGCGGCCGGGCGGTGTGGGGACTGCTCGTCGTACTTGCGCTCGGTGTGGTCTGGACGGCACGCGACCCCGTCACGAGCACCGCGGCGCAGTACGCGGGCGCTTCAGGGTGGGTGTCGCCGTGGGTCATCGCGTGGCTGCTCGGCGCCTATCGCCGGGCCCGTCGTCTGTACATCGAGGGACTGGTGCGCGAGCGCGATGAGCGAGCGGCTGCTGCGGTCACGGAGGAGCGCACCCGGATCGCACGCGAGCTGCACGACATCGTGGGGCACAGCGTCAGCGTCATGACGGTGCAGGCCTCCGCCGTCAGGCGTCTGATGCGGGCCGACCAGGGCAAGGAGCGCGCCGCGCTGGAGACGGTGGAGGCGACCGGCCGGGAGGCTCTCGCCGAGATGCGTCGCGTGCTGGGTGTTCTTCGATCGGCCGACGGTGAGCCGGACCTCGCCCCACCGCCGACGCTGGAGCAGCTCGACCGGCTGGCCGACAAGTTCCGGCAGGCCGGTCTCGACGTGGTGCTCGACCGCGAGCCGCAGGACCAGCCGCTGCCTCCCGGGCTCGACCTCACGGCGTACCGGCTCGTGCAGGAGGGACTCACCAACACCTTGAAGCACGCTCGCGCCGACCGCGCGTGGGTGCGGGTCTGCTGCGACGGTCGTGCACTGCACGTATCGGTACGCGACGACGGCCGCGGCGGAGCGTGCGAACCCGGCCACGGGTTGCTCGGGATGCGGGAGCGGGTGGCGATGTTCGGCGGTGCGCTCTCGGCGGCTGCTGCCGAGGGCGGCGGATTCGAGCTGCGGGCCGAGCTCCCTTTGGTGGCACCGTGATCCGGGTCCTGCTCGTCGACGATCAGGCGCTGGTACGCGCCGGCTTCCGGATGATCCTCGAGGCTGAACCGGATCTCGTGGTCGCCGGCGAGGCTGCCGACGGCGAGGAGGCGGTCGCCCAGGCCACGGCCTGCCACCCCGATGTGGTGCTGATGGACGTGCGGATGCCGGGCGTCGACGGCATCGAGGCGGCGCGGCGCATCCTGCGCGGCCGGGACGACGGCCTGCGCGTCATCATGCTGACGACCTTCGACATGGACGAGTACGTGTACGACGCGCTCCGCGCCGGGGCGTCCGGCTTCCTGCTGAAGGATGTCCCTCCGGAGCAGCTCGTCGATGGCATCCGGGCGGTGGTGTCCGGTGATGCGCTGCTGTCGCCGGTCGTGACGCGCCGGTTGATCGAGGTCTACCTCGACCGGCCGCCGGCGCCGACCGCGGACCTCGACGCCCTCACCCCGCGAGAGCGGGAGATCCTGCTGTTGCTGGCGCGCGGGCTGTCCAACCACGAGATCGCGCAGCAGCTCGTCGTGTCGGAGACGACGGTGAAGACGCACGTGACGCGGGTGCTGATGAAGCTGAACCTGCGCGACCGGGTGCAGGCCGCGATCTACGCGTACGAGCACGGCGTCGTGGTTGTCGGCCGGCAGGTGGCGCGTTAGCAGGTGCTGACGAGCTTCTTGCTGGTGAGGATCGACAGGCCGGCGCACTGCTCGGTCGCGTAGACCTGCGCGACACCCGCCGAGACCGAGTCATCCGCCCAGGCGATCGCGGCCCGGCCGTCGGGGGAGACGGCGACCTGGAAGAAGTCGAGCAGGACGCGCGACGTCCCGGGGCAGGTCACGCCGGTCGTGCAGATCTCGCCGGTGTGGATGACGTGGTCGCTGACGATCGTCTGCACCGAGCCCAGGCTGCCGTTGTTGTTGACGGTCAGCTGGGCCAGCCGCGGCGTCCACTGGTTGGTCGGGTCGGCGATCGACGAGCCGGTGCCGCCGTACCAGACCAGGTCGGCCCGGTGGCTGCCGCCGCCGGCCAGCCACGGGTAGATGTTGGCGCGGGCCGGCCCGCTGTCGACGACCTGCGGCGCCGACCAGGTCACGGTCGCTCCCGGTGCCTCCAGCAGTGCGGCGTCGAGGACGGGGTCGAGCGAGCCGGCGCCGAGCGCTGTCGTCCCGGGCGGCACGGTGGTCGCGTCCCGGCCGCCGGTCTTGGGGCGGGTCAGGCTGTGCGTCACGTAGACGTGGCTGAGGTCGGACCAGGCGACCCAGATGCCGCCGCCCTCGTCGATCGCCAGCGCCGGGAAGATCCGGTCCAGCGAGACGTCCGGCGCACCGACGTACACGTCGGTGTCCTTCCACGTCACGCCGCCGTCGAGTGACATCGCGAGGTAGACGCCGTTTGCCGTCGACGACGTCGTGCCCGCCGCCGACGCGAGGTTGGCGTTCAGGGTCGAGGGCGCGACGAACACCGTGTAGAGCGGCTTCGGGCTGGCGGTGCTGTGGGTGTCGACGACGATCGGCCCGAGCTCGTTGTTGTAGAGCGTCTGCGGGATGTGCTGGGCGTCGACGGCGTTGCCGGCGTAGGTGTAGGTGCGGCCGCCGTCGGTGGAGCGCGCGACGCCGATCGTGTTGCTGATGACGAGGTGGTAGCTCATGTAGACGGTGTTGCCGTCGGCGGCGTTCCACTGGCGGTCGGTCATCGGGATGTCGCTGCCCAGCGGGTTGGGTGTGCTGAAGGTGGCGGCGCCGTCGCTCGAGGCGCCGACAGTGATGTTCGGCAGCGACAGGCTGGAGTAGGCCAGGCCGGGCGTGGTGCTGCCGGCCGGCGGGGGAGTGAGGGCGAGGTCGCAGTCGCCGCCGCCGACCCCGAGGTCCGGCGGGGTGTGGAAGGTGAAGCTCCGGCCGCCGGGCGGCAGCGTCCAGAGCTCGCAGCCGATCGGCGTCGACCCGGGGGCGATGACGTAGAGCTGCCCGTTGTCGTCGACGCGGATGCTCGGCTCCGCCTGCGTCAGGCCGTATGGGAAGTCGGCGGTGAGCTGGATGCCGGGCGGGAAGACGGGCGCCGTCCCGGTCGCGCCGCCAGCCGCGGCCGGCGACAGCTGCGCGACGCCGAGCTGCGCGCCCGCGGCCAGAAGCACCGCGGTTGCCACCAACAGGCGCGTGCGAGCCATGCGCAGTCCCCCGATCCGGATCGACCTGGGAACGATCTACCTAGGACGCCGCGGTTTCCCATGGCCCGAACGAGTCATTGGCTGTGAGTGACCGAACACGCAGCGAGATTTAACTTGACGGATAATTATCCGGCCGGTTAAGTTCTCGTCGTGGCCGCGGACCTGGATGACACCCAGCTCGATGCCACGTTCGCCGCGCTCAGTGACGCGACGCGGCGGGCGATCCTGGTCAGGCTGGCCTACGGCGAGGCGACCGTGAACGAGCTCGCCGAGCCGTTCGCGATGAGCCTGCCGGCGGTCTCCAAGCACCTGAAGGTGCTGGAGCGCGCCGGGCTGATCTCCCGAGGGCGGGACGGGCAGTTCCGGCCGTGCCGCCTCGAGGCGGACCGGCTGGACGTCGCCACCGACTGGATCGAGCAGAACCGGCAGATCTGGTCCGAGCGCTTCGACAAGCTCTCCGCGCACCTGCGCGAGCTGCAGAGAACACCGACACCCAAGGGGAACCCGACATGAGCGACACAGCCCTCGACCTCGGCGAGGTCATCATCACCCGCGTCTTCGACGCGCCGCGCGAGCTCGTCTTCGACTGCATGCTCGACCCGAAGCACCTGACGCACTTCTGGGGCCCGACCGGGGTGAGCACGCCGATCGAGAACATCCTGGTCGAGCCGCACGTCGGTGGCCGGTTCGAGACCGTGATGGTCAACGACGCGACGGGTGACGAGTACCCCTCTGCGGGAGTCTTCACGGAGATCGACCGGCCATCGGTGCTCGCCTGGGGGGAGCCGAGCGGCATGGGGAACCGCTCGACGTTCGTCGACCTCGGCGACGGCCGCACCGAGGTGCGCATCCACCAGACGAACGTCCCCGCGATGTTCCGCAGCGAGGAGGCGCAGGCCGGCTTCAAGACGTCGCTGGACCGCTTCGAGGCCTACCTCGCCACCCTGACGGCAGCCTGAGCCGGCTGCTCGGTGCTGAGGATCAACCGATCTCGGGGTCACCGGGCCGGCGCGCCGGCATGTCGGCCCGGTACCTCCGAGCTCACCCACGGCCTCGCCAGGCCGAGCCAGAGCAGCCTGCGGGGGCGGCGCGTCCGGGTCGGGATCAGGCGGCGGGCCGCGGCTTCGCGGCGCAGGTCGTCGATGTGCTGGTGGGCGGCGGAGTACGACAGGTCGTAGGCGTTCATCATCACTGCTCCTGGACTGAGCGCTGTGCCGGGACGGCGGCGGCTGAGATGACATGGCCGATGCGGAAGACGTTCTCCGGGTCCCAGGTGCGCTTCAGCGCCCGCAGCCGGGCGACGGTGCCGAACGAGTACGCGCGCAGGACGTCGGCCGGATCAGTCGTGCTGCCGATGAAGTTGGCGAGGTGCTGACCGGTGAGCTCCGGGGCGAGCGCGGCCAGCACCCTGTTGGCGCCGGCGCGGGTGGCGTCGATGACGTCCGGCGTTCCGAGCCCGACCATCAGGAGGTTGTAGGCCGCACCACGCCCCGGCACGGCGTTGGGAGGCTCGGGCTGCCTGTCCAGCTGGCCACCGAGCAGGCGTACCTCGACGAGGAAGACGCCTGGATCCGCGCCCGGGCCCGCGGCGGCGATCAGTCCGTCGAGGGCTTCCGCCGACAGGTCGCCGAGCAGTCCACCTGACTCGAAGAACGGGGTCGGGTCGACCGGATCCTTGTGGATCACGTCGGCCTCGCTGTAGGGCCGGCGCTGCACGTCGTCGGCGATCGCGGGCGCGGCGTCACGGACCGGCTGGAGAAGCAGCTCTGCCTCGAGGTCGGTGCCCAGGTGCGAGAAGCGGATGTGGGTCGTGAGCCTTCCTCGCAGCGGCGGGGGGATGTGAGGGGCATCGGGAAGCCGCAGCAGTGCGAACGACGTCGACGTCTCCTCCGGCAGTGACGCCGCCATGTCCCGCCAGGCGTGCAGCACGGCCGCGGTGTGCGATCCGTCGAAGGCGATCGAGCCGGCGTACAGGGTCGACACGGGGAACAGCTCGATCTCGATCTCGGTGACGATGCCGAAGCTGGCCTTGGCGCCGCGCACGCCCCAGAAGAGCTCGGGCTCGTGATGCGCGTCGATCCGGCGTACGACGCCGTCTGCGGTCACGATCTCGATGCTGCGTACGTGGTCGGCCATGAAGCCGTACTTGCGGCCGAGGCTGCCGAGGCCGCCCCCGAGGGTGTAGCCGACGGCGCCGACGTCGCTCGTCGAGCCCGTCAGGGGCGCGAGGCCGTACTTCGAGGTCTCAGCGACGACGTCCTTCCACTTCAGGCCGGCGCCGATGCGCGCAGTGCGGCCGGCCGGATCGACGACGAGGTCGTGCATCCGCGACGTCGTGACGACGACGGCGTCCGCCGCGGTGTCGAAGGTGCCGTGGCCGGTCGCCAGCACGGCGACGCCGCGGCCGGTCGCGTGCGCGTAGCGAACCGCAGCAGCGACATCGTCGGCGCAGGTCGCCCCGACGAGGAGGTGCGGCCGCACCGCGACGGTGAGGTTCCAGGTGGCGGCCTCGCCCGGGAGGGCGGGGTCGTCGGTGCTGAGGACAGGTCCGCGTACGGCGGCGCGGAGCTCGTCGAGGGCGGATGAGGGACGGGTGGCGGCCGGTGCCGCAGCTGTTGTGGTCATGCGACGACGGTGGCCGGACGCAGGGCGTTGCGAATCAGCAGCGCTGCGGGTCGTGACCGCGCCAGTTACGTAGCGAGAAGCGCGTACCTACGTAGTGGCGGGAGCTGCCAGGGCTGCGAGCGCGGTCCGGTTCGCCCGACCGGTCTTGGCCAGCAGGTGCTCGACGTGCTTGTCGACGGTGCGGACCGACAGGACCAGGGCGTCGGCGACCTCCCGGTTGCTCAGTCCCTGCGCAACGAGGTTGAGCACCTCCAGCTCGCGGGCCGTGATCCCGTGCGCCTGCAGGTTGGCGGGTACGTCCGCAAGCGCCGAGCGCCGGCGCGGGAACGGGATGCCCTGGGACCGCAGCCGGTCGCGGGTGGCCTCGGCCGCGGCGGGAAGGCCCTGGAGCTCGAACCACGCGGCGGCGCTCGCGAGCTCGTCGCGATCCTCGGACTGCAACCGGGTGCGCTGGTGGCGAATCCAGGCTGCCGCCGAAGGCGGCCCTGCCCAAACCCGGGCGAAGGGGAGCAGCACGTCGTTGTACGGGATATCGGGTGCGTCGGTGTCCTGACCCCGCGCGAGCTGGGCCAGCGCCGCGACGACCGGATGCTCGGTCGCGGGCTGCTCGACCCCGTCTGCGCGCAACGCTGCTGCGCACGCACGCAGCAGCGCGGCGTCGGCCCGGATGCCGGTCAGGGCGTACCGCTCGGCCACCTGCTCGGCCGCCGTCGCGGCCGCGATCACGCCGTCGTCGTCCCTCCGCAGCAGCGCTGCCGTGCCGCGCAGGACCAGGGCGCGGGCAACGACGCCACGACTGCCGGCCAGGCGCGCGGCTCGCTCGGCGGCGGGAAGGTCAGGGAGGTCGCCATGGCCGGCATCGAGGGCGAGGGCGGCGCGCTCGATGCCGATGCGGGCGAGCATCAGCGGCTGGGACATCCCAGCCATGACACGCTCGGCTCGATCGAGGAGCCGGTGCGCATCTGCCGGGTCGTCGCGCCGAACGGCCTGCGCCCAGACGATGAGCGCAAACGCCTCGACGTCGGCGAACTCGTTCTGGTCCCGATCCGGGTCGTCCGGGAACGTCTGCGCGATGCAGCGCTGCGCCGCCTCCACCGCGGCCGGCAACTGGCCGGCCGCGACGAGGGCGTTGGCCTGCTCGAAGTCCACCCGCGCCGGGTAGCACTGGCCGACGTGTTCCGGCCCGAGCAGGCCACGCGCGATGGTGACGTGCGCGAAGGCGACCTGTGGCTCGCGACGTTCGGCGGCCGAACGGGACAGCCGCAGGTGCACCTCGATCCGGGACGTGGTGTCGTCATCGGGGATCGCCTGCAGGACCTGCTGGCCGAGCTCGTGCGCGTCCTGCAGCCGGCCGGTCGCCGACAGCACCCGGAGTCGCTCCTGGAGCGCCCTGCGGTGCAAGGGGTCGGCTGGATCGCTGACCGCAGCCGCGACCTCGAGCAG
Source organism: Actinomycetota bacterium (assembly GCA_032230005.1). Taxonomy (GTDB): domain Bacteria; phylum Actinomycetota; class Actinomycetes; order Mycobacteriales; family SCTD01; genus RYN-124. Next base: position 11,899 of record JAVXVI010000378.1, read on the forward strand.
CTGCTCGGCTGCATCGAAGGCGTTGCGGTCGAAAGCCTCCTGCGCGGCGGCGAGAAGCAGGGGTGCTGCCTCGGAGTCGCGGTCCGCGGCGCGAGCGAGAGCTGCTGCAGACAGCAGGTCGTCCCCGGTGAGGGCCGAGCCGCCGGCCAGCACCACATCGAGCGCGCGCGACGCCAGCTGCCTGCGGTCAAGGGGGAACGTCAGGGCGTCCACCGCATCGCGGGTCAGCGCGTGCCGGAACCGCAGCTCGGAGGGTCGGTCGGGATCGGCGTCCAGCAGCTGCAGCTCGGCACACCGCCGCAGGGCCGACACCGCGACGGTCTCGCTGACATCGGCGGCCTGCGCGACGACGTCCCAGTCGAAGCGCCGGCCGATGACGGCGGCAGCCGCGATGACCCGGCGGTCGGTGTCGTCCAGCCGGGACAGTCGCGGGGCAACGGTTTCGGCGATGCTGCGGGGGATGGCCGGGTCGGCGCCGACGACGTCCCAGCCGTCGGGCGTGCTCTGCAGCCGACCGTCGGTGGACAGCGCCGCCAGCAGCTCCTCGACGAGGAAGGGCAGTCCGTCCGCGCCGCGCACGACCGCGGCGGCCAGCCGGGCGGTGAGGGCGCCGCCGAGGCAGCGCGAGGCGATCTCGTGGACGACGAGATCGGAGACCGGCCGAAGAGGTACGACGTCGGTGCCGCGGATGGCCGGGAGCTCAGTGCGCGCTGTCGCGATGACTGCGAGTCCGCCGGTGTCCGCGAGCTGCTCGACCACGTCCACGGTGCCCTGGTCCGCCCAGTGCAGGTCCTCGAGGACGAGCACGCTGCCGTCGTACGCAAGCCACTCGACCAGCGCATCGGCAACGTGCAGCGGGTCGGCGTCACTCGGGGCCGGGTCGACGAGCTTGGTCAGTGCGACGGGCAGGTCGGGTCGGGTCCGGCGTGCCCGCTGGACGGCGTCGACGATCGGCCGGTAGGCACGCAGGGTGGACGAAGGAGTCGCCCGACCCGCGACGGCGGCCGCGTCGCCGAGCGTGTGGCGGACCAGCGCCGACTTGCCGACGCCCGCCTGGCCGGTGACGACGACCGCTCGACGTCCCGCGATGGCGGTGGCCAGCTCGGCGCGCTCCGCCTCACGTCCGACGAGCAGTGGACAGACGTACGTCGTCACGGTCGGAGCGTACGGGCGGCTGCGGTGCCCTGTAAGGCGTTTGGGCGGCGCCGCCTCGCCCGTCAGGCGCTGATGCTGCCTTGTGCCGCCACCCGCCCGGCGCGTCGCGGCACAAGGCAGCCAGAGCCGGTACCAAGTTTGCGCCGCGCGGAGGCAGACGTCGATCGATCAGGTGCTGCGGCCGGTCCCCGTCGTGGTCGGGGTGCCGTTGGGTGCTGTCCCGTTGGGCGGTGCACCGCCACCACGTCCGAACGACGTGCCGGCCAGGATCCGCTCCGCGTACATGGCGGATCCGGAACTGGCGGGGAAGACGTGCAGCAGCACGGTCTCACCGGCGGTCAGGGACGACAGCGCGATGGTCTGGCCGTCGCGACGGATGTCGGTCGACCCGTCGACGCTGTAGGTGATGGTGCCGGAGGTCGTCTTCACGCTGACGCTGCTGGTCCCGATGGACGCGATGGTGCCGGTGATGCGCTGCTCGCCGGCAACGCCACCGCCCTGCGGCCCGCCGAACCGACCGCTGGGGGGAACGGGTTGCGCGCCGGTGCCGCCCTGCGCCACCGCCGGCGGCTGCGTCGTGGCGGCTGCGGTGTTACGGGTGGCCGCCTGCACCAGCGAGACACCGCCCGTGCCGACGAGTGCGCCGGCGAGCACGAGACCGGCGCCGAGGGTGACCGCGCGGCCGACCGGCTTGCGCTCCGGAGACGCGATCTCCTCCGGTCCCGTCGGCCACTGGGTGGTCTCGTCCAGGTGATGCACCCGGATCTCGCGGTTGTCCATGGGGCGGTCTCCTTGTGGGACTAGGCGATGCCGGCGGTGTCGATCGCCGCCTGCAGGGAGCTGATGTAGCCGTCGCTGGTGACGGTGGCGCCGCTGACCGTGTCGATGGCGGCGGTGCCCTTCGAGACCGCCTCCTGGTTGAGGATGGGGACGGCGTAGCTGTTGATCTCGGCGTCTCGGCCGTTGCCGCTGGGCACCTGCAGGGTGCTCGCGCCGACGACCTTGCCGGCGTTGACGACGATCCGCACCTGGACCGGGCCCCATCGGGTCTGGGCCACCGACCCGTCGTACGTCTGACCGGTCGTCACACCCGCAGCGGCCGAGGTCACAGACGACGGGCGCACCGCCGACGACGAGCTGGTCGGCCAGCTCAGCAGGATCGCGAGGCCGGCGGCGGTGCTGCCGACTGCGAGGACGATGCGTCGTACGCCGATGCCGTTGTCGCTCACCATGAGAACCGCTCCACGTGCAGCTGCGTCTCGGGAACGCCGGCGCCTCGGGCAGCGACGACCGCCGCATCGAGCCACGCGTCCGGGCCGCAGATGTATACGTCGGACGACGCGATACCGGGTACCAGCTGCTCGAGCATCTGCACGTCACCGGCGCCCTTCGCGCTGGCCGGCAGCCAGGACGGCCGGTCCCTGCGGCGGGATCCCGTGATGTAGAAGACGTCGATGCCGCGGGCGCGGGCGAGCTGGTCGATCTCGCTGCGCAGCAGCAGGTCCTCGCTGCGGCTGGCGCGGTAGATGAGCGTGGCCTCGCCGCGGCCGTAGGGCAGGTCCTCGAGCAGCGCGCGCAGCGGCGTGATGCCGATGCCGGCGGCGATCATCGTGAGGGTGCGGCGGGTGCGCACGTCGCCGGACAGCCGGCCGTAGGGGCCCTCCATCAGCACCTTGGTCCCTGCCCTCAGTCCGGACAGCCGGGCGCTGCCGGCGCCGAGGTGCTTGACGGTGATGCGCAGCTCGCCGCCCGGGACGGCCGAGACGGAGAACGGGTGCCCGCGCGTCCAGCCCGGCCCGTCGAGGAAGCGCCAGACGAAGAACTGGCCGGCGCGGACCGGCAGGCGGTGCAGGTCGCGGCCGCGGATGTGCAGCGAGACGACGTCATGGGTCTCTCGGACGACCCGGCTGACGACCGGCTGGTGGCGCCAGGTGCGGTAGGCGGGCAGGCCTAGCCGGTAGGTGATGACGGTCATGGCGGTCGCGAGGTACGCCGTCCACCAGAAGAGCGCGGCGGGGCGCGAGGTCAGGAAGTCGCTTCCGGTCCAGAGCTGGTGCGGCAGGGCGACGCCGACACCGACGTAGGCGTAGAGATGCAGCAGGTGCCACGACTCGTAGCGCAGCCGGCTCCGGGCCGCCCGGATGCTGCTGACGACGACCATCGTGAGCAGCGCGCCGCCTGCGGCGGCCATGAGCATTCCGGGGTAGGTCCAGACCAGGGTCCAGAGCTCCGCGACCGGGTTGCGCCCGCCGGTCATCGAGTAGCCAACGGTGACCAGGCCGATGTGCGCGAGCATCAGGTTGAACGACCAGAAGCCCACCAGCCGGTGCAGGCGGGCCAGCTCGTCCTGGCCGAAGCTGCGCTCGACCGCCGGGATGCGGGCCATCAGCAGGACCTGCAGCAGAAGCAGGTCCGAGGCGACCAGACCGGTCAGCCGACCCAGGCTGGTGGTGAAGCCGGCCGAGCCGGCGCCGAGGGTGGACAGCCCACCTCCGTGCAGCCAGAGCAGCGTGACGATCAGCAGGCTCCCGCCGGCGACCGCAGACGAGGCGTCCCGCCACCAACGCGGGGTCCGTGGTCGGGTTGCGCTGCTGGGACTGGGCGCGGGCGCGGCCGACCGCAGGGCAGCGGGCGGTGCGGTGGTCACGGCATCTCCTCGGCTCCTGGACGCGGTCGGCCGCGCAAGGAGCAGCCTCGTGGCCGCGGCTGAGGTGGGTCTGGGTGTGACCTGTGGAGTCGCTGTGAGGATCAGGCGATCGAGTGCAGCCGGGACATCAGGTCGTTCTGCGAGTGCACGCCGAACTTCCGGTACACCGAGGTGAGGTGGTTGCGCACCGTGCTCTCGCTGAGGAACAGCGCGCGGGCGATGCCGGGGACGCGTTCGCCCGTCGCGAGCCGCACGACGATCTCGTACTCCCGTGACGTGAGCTGGCTGATCTCGGGCAGCTCCGCCGCCGTCGGCATTCTCGTGGACCAGGCCGCGACACCTGACGCCGCGATCTCGCGGGCGATGCGGCGCAGGTGGTCCTCGAGCTCGCGGGCGCGGTCCTCGTCGAAGCGGTGTGCCGTCGTGATGGACGAGAGCGCGAACGCGAACGCGGGTGAGGTCGCGCCGGCCAGTGGCTGCACCACGATGCGGCCGACGATCCACTCACCGCCGGCGGTACGCACGCGGATGCGGCCGCACGCGCCGCCCGCCCGCTCACCGGAGTGGGCGGCCATCAGCAGGAGCGATGACACGTCCTCGGGATGGATCAGCTCGAAGGCCGTCTTGCCCAGCAGGCTCTCCGCCTCGTAGCCGAGCAGGGCGGAGACGTCGCTCGTGATGCGGTCGATCGTCCACCGCATGTCGACGGTGCCCAGGACGAGCACCGAGCCGGGGATCTCCGGCTGCTCCAGCGTCTCCGCCGTGGGTTGGTCGGACGAGGCCAGGATCATGGCGACGGCCGTACGACGCGGCACCTCGTCCACGTAGGCGGCGAACCGGACCTCGAACTCCAGCAGCGTGCCATCGGGCCGTCGGTACACGCTCATCCGGGTGTAGGCGTCGATGACACCGGAGGCCAGCAGTGACATCGACCGGCGGGCCGACTCCGGGTCGTTGACGAAGTCGAGCGTGCGCATGCCGACGAGCTCGGAGCGGTCGCGGCCGGCCCAGACCTCGAGCGGGCGGCTCGTCTCCAGCAGCGCGCTGTCGGACAGCCGAACGAGGAAGAGCGGGAACGGGCTCTCGCGAATCAGCTCTCGGAGGCGGGCGTCCACGACGTCACGCGTCTCAGGTTCGGCGACCGGCTGCTTCATGACTGCCCCTTGCCCGACCGTCCCACGATCGGCTCGTCCGTGCAGCGACTCCGCAGAATCTTCTCACCGCTGTGTCCGGTAGATCAGCCGCGCGACGGTTGCCGGGTGCCAGCGCTTGCCCTGAGCCGTGCGGTGCCCGTCGCGGTTCAGGTTCGACGCGATGCTGTGCAGGGACACGCCGGACTCGTGCATGCTGCGCACCCGCTCGGTCAGCACCGGGTCGTCGTCGAGGGCGCGGCGCGGCGCCTCCGCGAGCTCGAACACCGTGCCCGTGCTCCAGGCGTCCCCTTCGAGCAGTCGGCGGGCATCGGCCTCGGGCACCGCCGGGCTCCACAGGAAGCCCTGACCGAAGCCGCAGCCGAGCGCGACCAGCGCCGCCGCCTGCTCCTGCGTCTCGATGCCCTCGGCGATCGACCGGACGGCGAGGCGGCTGGCGAGGCTGATGACGCTCGCGCAGATCGCGATGTCGTCTCGGTTCTGCGGCAGCCGTCGTACGAACTCCCTGTCGATCTTCAGCTTGTCGAAGGGCAGCTGGCGCAGCTGCAGCATGGAGGAGTAGCCGGTGCCGAAGTCGTCGATGGCGACCTGCACGCCGAGGTCGCCCAGGGCACGAAGGGCCTGCTCCGCGGCGGGCAGATCCGTCACGACGGCAGTCTCGGTGACTTCGAGCACGAGGGCGTTGGGGGCGAGTCCCGAGTCCGCGAGCGCGGCCCGCACTCCGTCAGCGAAGCCGGGCGACGTCAGGTGCGCGGGGGCGACGTTGACGGCGACGGAGATGGGGCCGGCCGGTCCGGGCTGCCACGTCGTCGCGGTGCGGCACGCCTCGCGGAGCACCCACTCGTCGATCGTGCTCTGCAGGTCCAGGGCGTCGGCGAGGGGGAGGAACGCTCCCGGTCCGAGCAGTCCCCGGTCCGGATGCTGCCAGCGGACCAGAGCCTCGAAGCTCACGATGCGGCCGGTCGTCAGGTCGACGATCGGCTGGTAGTGGACCGCGAGCTGCTCGGCGGCGACGGCCGCGGCCAGCTCGCTGCCGAGGACGCGGTGCTCCTTGACCCGGTCGCGGGCGCAGTCCTCGAGGACTGTCATGCGCCCTCGGCCCAGCTCCTTGGCCCGGGTCGTCGCGGCCTCCGCGGCAGAGACGAGAGCCTCTGCGCTCGGTGAGGGACCGTTCGCTAAGCCGACGCAGGCGGAGAACCGCACGGCGGGCTGCTCGTCGTGCTCCATCGCGGTGTTCAGGGCTGCGGTCACCCGCCGGCCGGTGGCCTCTGCCTCGGCCTTGCTGGGCACGTCCTCGAGCAGCACCGCGAACTCATCGCCGGCCCAGCGGGCCACGGTGTCGACCGGCCGCACCAGGGCGCACAGGATGTCGGCGACCGTCTTGAGCACGCCGTCGCCGGTGCCGTGGCCGAAGGTGTCGTTGATCGCCTTGAGCCGGTCGAGGTTGACGAACAGCAGGGAGTACGACGGGCCGCCGGCCTGCTCGCGCTCGATGGCCTGCTGGACGCGGTCCATGAGCAGGGTGCGGTTGGGCAGGCCGGTCAGGGCGTCCTCGAGCGCTGCGCGGTGGAGCGTGGTCTGCAGCTCGTACTGCTCGGTGACATCGCGCAGGTTCACCACCAAGCCCTGCACGTCCGCGTCGGCGAGGAGGTTGATGACGCGCTGCTCGACGTGCCGCCACCTGCCGTCTGCCGCGCGCATCCGGAAGCCGAGGCACAGCTCGCGTCCGTCCTCGACGACGAAGCGGTGCATCGACGCCTGGACGCGGGCGACGTCCTCGGGATGGATCAGGCCCAGCAGCGAGGTCCCGACTACGCCTTCGTCGTGCTGGCCGAGCACGGCGACCAGCGAGGGGCTGACGTAGCTCACGACGAGCTCGGCGTCGGTGATCAGCGCGATGTCGCTGGCGTTCTGCGACAGCGACTGCCAGCGCGCCTGCGCCCGCTCGGCTGCTCGCTGGGCGGCCTTCATCTCTGTGATGTCCTGCAGGCAGACCGAGATCTCGCGCAGCTCGCCGTCGTCGGTCGCGACGGCCGACACCGACACGAGAGTGTCGACCCAGTGGCCGTCCCGGTGGTCGAGGCGGCGCTCGAACTGCGTCCACTCCAGCTGACCGGAGAGCACCGCAGAGAGCAGCTCGGCGTCGAGGGCACGGCCCTGCTCCGGAACGCGTTCGAGGAGCTGCTGGCCGATCAGCTCCTCCGGCGTGCGGTTGAACAGCGCACAGATGGCGGCGTTGACGGCGGTGATGGTCCCGTCCAGCCCGACGACCGCCTGTGGCACGCCTGACTGCGCGAACAGGTCCCGGTAGCGGCTCGTCTGCTCCTGCTCGGGTTGCGAGGTCACTCTTCGAGGGTCAGCGCCCAACTGTCCTGGTCGGGTAGGCAGAACCTCCCCTCCAGGACAGGGTGACCGGGCAGACTCGTGCGGGTGGGAGTCGTCGCGGAGCGCTGTCGCGCGCAGCTGCTGTCCGGGCCTCCGGCGAGATCCGTGGAGGGCGTCGTACGGCGGCTGCTCGCTGTGCAGGCTCAGGACCCCCGCGGCGCCCGACTCACGGTGCGGGCGCGGAGCAAAGGGCTGGTCGCCGCCGAGGTCGACCGGGCGCTGACGACCGACCGCAGTGTGGTCGTGACCTGGCTCAACCGCGGCACGCTGCACCTGGTCTGCGTCGAGGACCTGCCACTGCTGCAGTCGCTGACGACGCCGCAGCTGCGGACCGGCAACGCCCGACGGCTGGCGCAGGAAGGGGTGTCACCTGAGCAGGCCGAGCGCGGCACGGAGGTCGTGCTGAAGGCGCTCGAGCACGGGCCCAAGACGCGAGCCAAGCTGCGCGAGCTCTTGGTGTCGGCGGGGGTGCCGGTTGCCGGCCAGGCCCTGGTGCACGTGCTCTTCCGCACCACCCTGCTGGGCGGGGTCGTCCGGGGACCGCTCGTCGATGCCGACCAGGCCTTCGTGCTGGTTCGCGACTGGCTGGGTCCGCCACCGCCTCCGCCGGACCGCGATGACGCGCTCGCCGAGCTGGCCCGTCGCTACCTGGAGGGGCACGGTCCGGCGAGTGACCGCGACCTCGCGCGGTGGGCCGGGATCTCGCTGGGCGACGCGCGTCGCGGGCTCGGCGGAGTGCGTGGGCTGCGGGACCGCGAGGACGGGCTGGCGTCGCTCTCCACGGCGAGATCGGTGGCACTTCCGCCGCCCCGGCTGCTCGGTCCCTTCGAGCCGGTGCTGCTGGGGTGGGTCGACCGGACGCCGATCGTCGGCGGCCGCGGCGAGCTCGTCACGAGCAACGGGGTCTTCCGGCCGTTCGCCCTGGTCGACGGCCGGGCTGTGGCGTCGTGGTCGTTGACCGGCGGCCTCCAGCCGTTCGCGCCGCTGGCCCCCGAGGTCACGAAGGCACTTGATGCTGAAGCCGCCGACGTACGCCGATTCCTTGGCGCTGCCCGCTACCGCTAGATCCGCGCGAGCAGGGCCTGTCCGCTCGTGTAGGTCCCCATGACCAGCCCCTCGTGCACGGGCAGGTGCACCTCGCCGAACTTCTCGAGTGCCAGCAGCGTGTCGCTGAGCATGAAGAGCGCACCGCCCGTGGCGACCTCGCGATCGCCTGTATCGAGCGCCGCCAGCGCGGTGGCAAGCAGCGCGCCGCTGTAGACGAGAACAGGGATGCGGTCCTTGCCCGTCCGCGGCCACAGGTAGGCGTTGAGACCCAGCCAGGCGAGAGCGTATGGCGCCGCCGCGGCGGGCCGGCGGGACAGCACTCCTGACGACCGGGGCCGGAGGGCGGCGATCCAGGCGATGTGCCCGGCGAGGAAGCTGGCCAGCCCGATCGTGAAGGCGGTCTGTCCCTCGCCGAGCAGGGCCACGTCGCCGACACCGCCCAGCGCGAGCGCGCGTTGCGTCGGTCGCGGCTTGCCCCGCATCAGCGTCGGCATGAGCAGCGGCTTCGTGACCCGGCGGGCGCCGCGACGCCCGGTCGCAGCGAGTAGAGCGTCCACCGCTGCTATCACCGGATAGACCGTCGAAGTGGCTGGTCGGGGCATCCGCGCATTGTGCGCTCAGGCAGTCGCGGGTGTCATTGCCGCCGAGGCCACGGGTGTGCGGTACAGCATCGTGCGGGCGTGCAGCATCCACGCAACGCTGAGCCAGATGACCGCGAAGCCCAGGTGCCCCCCGAGTGCAGTCATCGCGATGATGCCCGGCATGGTGAGCGCGACCATCCATCCACCGGCACGAGACCCGACCCGCTGCCTCAGCATGCGGGCGCCGAGGAACGGCGAGACGACGAAGAGGAGCAGGATCGACGGCAGCGACAGCGCGACGAACGCGATGTCGGTCCAGGGTGACCAGTACTCCCCGATGGCGCCGAGAAGTGCCAGTGCGTAGGCGGCGACGCCTACCTTCCAGGCCCAGCGGAAGCGGCCGGCATCGGCGG
>JAVXVI010000379.1:0-8642 GCA_032230005.1 Actinomycetota bacterium
CTCCAGCCGCTGGATCACCGGCCCGGAGGCCAGGGCCGACGTGCACCGGCTGCGCGCCGAGGTGGACGCCGTGGTCGTCGGCATCGGCACCGTTCTCGCCGACGACCCCGCGCTCACCGTGCGCCCCGATCCGGGCCGCCAGCCGCTCCGCGTCGTGCTCGACAGCCAGGGGCGCACACCGGACACCGCCAGGGTCCGTGACGATGCCGCCGAGACGCTGATTCTCACTGAGCGGGACATCTCCGCCCACGACCCCTCCGCTGTGCTCAAGGTGCTTCATGACCGCGGGATCGTCAGCGTCCTGCTGGAGGGCGGCCCGACCGTCGCCGCGGCCTTCATGACCGCCGGCCTGGTCGACCGCGTGATCGCCTACGTCGCGCCGGCTCTGCTCGGCGCCGGCCCGGCCGCTGTGGGCGATCTCGGCGTGGGAACGATCGACGATGCGCTCCGGTTGCGCCTGTGCGAGGTCAGCCGCGTCGGCGACGACGCGCGCCTCACGCTGAGGAGGGTCTAGGTGTTCACCGGGATCGTCGAGGAGCTCGGCGAGGTCGTCGGCTGGACGGACCTGCCTGATGCCGCCCGGATCTCGGTCCGCGGGCCCCTGGTCACCTCCGACGCCAGCCATGGCGACTCCATCGCCGTCAACGGCGTCTGCCTCACGGTCGTCGACAACGCCGACGGGGTGTTCACCGCCGACGTCATGAAGGAGACGCTGGTCCGGTCCTCGCTCGGGGCTCTCGGCGTGGGCAGCCCGGTCAACCTCGAGCGCGCCGTACGCCTGCAGGACCGGCTCGGCGGCCATCTGGTCCAAGGGCACGTCGACGGCACGGGTGACCTTCTGTCGATCACGCCGGACGCCCACTGGACCGTCGTTCGGGTGTCCCTGCCGGCCGAACTCGAGCGCTACGTCGTCGAGAAGGGGTCGATCACCGTCGACGGCGTCTCGCTGACGGTGAGTGGGGTCGGTCACACCTGGGTCGAGGTGAGCCTGATCCCGACCACACTGGAGCTGACGACCCTGGGTCGCAAGCACGTCGGTGACCCGGTCAACCTGGAGGTCGACATCACGGCGAAGTACGTCGAGAAGCTGCTCGCTGCCGGCGTCGTCCCTGCGCGCCCGAGGGAGGACGCGTGACCGCCATGGAGTCCGAGGAGCTTTCGGGGAGCGGGCTGCACAGCATCGAGCGAGCCATCGCGGACATCGCGGCCGGCAAGGCCGTCGTGGTCGTCGACGACGAGGACCGCGAGAACGAAGGCGACCTGATCTTCGCGGCCGAGAAGGCCACGCCTGAGCTCGTCAGCTTCATGATCCGCTACACGTCCGGCTACATCTGCGTCCCGATGACGCCCACCGCTCTCGACCGGCTCGAGATACCGCTCATGGTCAGCGCCAACCAGGAGCGCATGCGCACGGCCTACACCGTCACCGTCGACGCGCGCGAGGGCGTCAGCACGGGCATCTCGGCAGCCGACCGCGCCCGCACGATGCGCGTGCTCGCCGACCCGGCGACGACGCCCTACGACCTGACCCGGCCAGGGCACGTCAACCCGCTGCGGTCCCTCGACGGCGGAGTGCTGCGCCGGGCCGGTCACACCGAGGCGGCCGTCGACCTGTGCCGGCTGGCCGGCCTGCAGCCGGTCGGTGTCATCTGCGAGATCGTCAGCCAGAAGGACGTGCACGACATGGCTCGGCTGGACGAGCTGAAGGTGTTCGCCGCGGAGCACGAGCTGGCCGTCATCTCGATCGCCGACCTGATCGCCTGGCGCCGTCGTACCGAGAAGCAGGTCGTCCGGGTCGCCGAGGCCAAGATCCCCACCAGGCACGGAGACTTCCGGGCGGTCGGCTTCGAGTCGATCCTCGACCGCACTGATCACGTCGCACTCGTCCGCGGTGATCTGTCGTCCGGTGAGGACGTCCTCGTGCGGGTGCACAGCGAGTGCCTGACTGGGGACGTGTTCGGCTCACGCCGCTGCGACTGCGGGCCGCAGCTCGACGCGGCCCTGGCAGCCGTCGCGGCCGAGGGCCGGGGCGTCGTGCTGTACATGCGCGGGCACGAGGGCCGTGGCATCGGGCTGATGCACAAGCTGCAGGCCTATCAGCTGCAGGACCACGGCTCCGACACCGTGGACGCCAACCTGGAGCTCGGGCTGCCTGCCGACGCCCGTGACTACGGCATCGGCGCGCAGATCCTGGTCGACCTCGGCATCCGCACGATGCGCCTGCTGTCCAACAACCCGGCGAAGCGCGCCGGGCTGGAGGGCTACGGGCTGGAGATCGTGGGTCGCGTGCCGCTGCCGGTGCACCCGACCCCGGAGAACCTCCGCTACCTGCGCACCAAGCGCGATCGCATGGGCCACGACCTGCCCGGCCTGGCCGCCTTCGAGGACGAGCCCACCGAGGCGTCCGTCGACATCCCTCACCCCGGCGAAGCCCAATGAGCGGTTCGGGAGCACCAGGAGCGCGCCCGGTCGACGCCAAGAACCTCACCCTCGCCGTCGTCGCGACGCGATGGCACGAGCAGATCACGTCCGCGCTGCTGGAGTCGGCCCTGCGTACGGCGAAGGAGTGCGGCGTCGACGAGCCCACCGTCGTCCGCGTCGCGGGCGCCGTCGAGCTCCCGGTCGTTGCGCAGGCACTGGCGAAGGCGCACGACGCCGTCGTGGCCCTCGGTGTGGTGATCCGCGGCGGCACTCCTCACTTCGACTACGTCTGCGACGCCGTCACCGCCGGTCTCACCCGGGTCGCGCTCGACACCCATACGCCGGTCGGCAACGGCGTGCTCACCTGCGACACCGAGCAGCAGGCGCTCGACCGGGCCGGCCTTCCCGACTCACCCGAGGACAAGGGCCGTGAGGCCGTCCTCGCCGCCCTCGATGCCGCGCGCACGCTGAAGTGCCTGCGCACCGGCACAACCCCCTGAAACGAAAGGCTTTTCCGTGCTCTCCCTGGTCCTCCCGAAGGGCTCTCTCGAGACGCAGGTCCTCGAGCTCTTCAGCGGCGCCGACCTCGCGGTCATCCGCGGCGGCGACCGCGACTACGCCGCCCGCATCGACGACCCACGCATCGACCGGGTCCGCTTCCTGCGCCCGCAGGAGATCCCGACCTACGTCGACCAAGGGATCTTCGACCTCGGCATCAGCGGCCGGGACTGGGTCACCGAGACCGGCGCCGACGTCGTCAGCCTCGGCGAGATCGGCGGCGGCCGGGCCGGTGAGGCCGTCGTCAGCGTCGTGCTCGCTGTGCCGCGCGAGTCGCCCTGGGAGAGCGTGCGCGACCTTCCCGAGGGCGTCCGCATCTCGACAGAGATGCCCGAGACGACCAAGCGGTTCCTCGAGGAACACGGCATCAAGGGCCGGGTCTTCACCTCGCACGGCGCGACCGAGGCGAAGATCCCGGACATCGTCGACGCGATCGTCGACCTGACCGAGACGGGTTCGTCGCTGCGCAAGGCCGGCCTGAAGGTCATCGAGACGCTCCTGACCAGCCGCACGGAGCTGCTGGCCAACCGGGCCGCCTACGAGGACCCGGAGAAGCGGGCAGCGATGGAGGACATCGCGCTGCTCCTACAAGGCGCCCTGCGGGCCCGTGGGCACGTGCTGCTCAAGCTCAACGTCCCGCTCTCGTCCCTCGACGCGGTGCTGGCGGTCCTGCCGTCGATGGCCTCGCCCACCGTGATGCCGCTCGCGGCCGGCGACCTGCGCGCGGTCGAGACGGTCGTCCCGAAGCGCGGGGTCAACACCCTGCTCCCCGCACTGCGCGCGGCCGGTGCTCGCGACATCCTCGAGCTGCCGATCTCGAAGATCGTCGAGTAGTGGCGGAGCGCGCCTCCGCCACCACCCTCGCCCTCGGCGCCGCCGTCGTCTGCGGTGCCCTCGTGGCCGTTCAGGCCCGGATCAACGGCGAGCTGGGCGAGGACCTGCACGACGCCCTGCTGGCCGCGCTGGTGTCCTTCGGCAGCGGCCTGATCGCGGTCCTCGCCGTCGTCCTCGCGCGTCGGCCCGCCCGCGCCGCGTGGTCGCGGGTCAAGGACGTCCCGTGGTGGACACGCCTCGGCGGGATCGGCGGCGCGAGCCTGGTCGCGGTCGGGGCCTATGCCGCCCCGCGCATCGGCGTAGCGCTCCTCACCGTGGGGCTCGTCGCGGGCCAGACGACCGGTGGGCTGCTGGCCGACAAGGTCGGCCTCGCGCCGGGTGGCCGCCATCCACTGACCTGGCCGCGGGTCGTCGGCGCTGCGCTCTGCCTGGTCGCCGTACTCGTCGGCGTCCTCGGCAAGGGGGCCGGGTCTGCCAACCCCCTGCTTCTCGCCCTCGTCATCGCCTCGGGCCTGCTCATCTCGGTGCAGCAGGCGCTCAACGGCCGGGTGCGGCGCGTGACCGGAGATGCCTCCGTCGCGACGCTCGTCAACTTCCTGATCGGTACGGCGGCGCTGACCCTGGCTTACCTGCTGTTCTCCTCCGGGCAGACCGCGAACTGGCCCGGCGTGAACCGGTGGTGGCTCTACACCGGGGGAGTCCTCGGCGCGACCTTCGTCGCGGTCGCCGCCGCGATCGTCCGCACACTGGGCGTGCTCCGACTCGGGCTGGCCACGGTGGCCGGCCAGCTGGTCGGCGCGATCGGCCTCGACCTCGTGATCCCTGCCGCCGGCCACGGCGTCGCCGCGGCCACCGTCGCCGGTGCCGTACTGACTCTGGTGGCGGTCGCTGTCAGCGGTCGCCCGTCACGATCCGCCGCCGCGGTGCCCGCATGAGCCTGGCCGTCCGCCTTGTCAAGCTCGTGTTCGGGCTGTGCCTGTTCGGCGTGGGCATCTGGCTGGGTCTGCAGGCCCGTCTCGGCGTCGGTCCCTGGGACGTCCTGCACGGCGGGCTCGCGGACAAGCTCGGCCTGCCGTTCGGCCGGACCGCGATCGGCGTCTCGGTCGTCGTTCTCCTCATCGCGCTGGCCGCCAAGGTGCGGCCCGGCATCGGCACGGTCCTCAACGTCGTCCTGATCGGCGTCGTCATCGACGTGATGCTCGGCACCGGGCTGCTCGACGGCGTGGGCGATGGCCCCATGGCGCTGCGGCTGCTGACCACCGCCACCGGGATCGTGTCGGTCGCGTGCGGCTCCGCGCTCTACCTCGGTGCCCATCTCGGGCCCGGCCCGCGCGACGGCCTGATGGTCGCCATCCACGAACGGACGGGTTGGCCGGTGGGTGCTGCCCGCGCGGCACTCGAGTGCTCCGTTCTGGTGCTCGGCGTGCTGCTCGGCGGGCCCGTGGGGATCGGGACGATCGCCTTCGCCCTCGGGATCGGGCCCACGATGCAGCTGGCGTTTCGCGTCCTTCGCCAGACGCCGATCGGCCGCACCGTCGAGGTGCCGCTCTAGTGCTCGTCGTCAGGCCGCGCCGGCTGCTCCTCGTCTGCCGGATCGCCGGGGCCGTGCTGCTGGTGGTGTTCGGCACCCTCGCCGTGCTGCTGCGGCACGGGTCGGCCGGGGGAGCGGCGTTCGGCATCGGGGACCAGATCGCGTTCTTCGGCATCGGGGTGCTGCTCGCCTGGGCCGTGCTGCAGTTCACCCGCGCCCGGGTCGAGGCCGACGAGCGGGGCCTGCGGATCCGCAACTACGTGGGGGAGAAGGTCATCCCCTGGCAGGTCGTGGCCGGAGTACGGCTGGACGACGGGTCGCCGTGGGCCAGCCTCGACCTCCAGGACGACGACACGATCGCGCTCCTCGCCGTACAGGCCAATGACGGGCTGTACGCCGTCGAGACGGTCCTGGAGCTGCGCCGGCTGCTGGCGATCTCGCGAGGTTCCCCTAGCGGCTAGGGGCGTATCGGCCTGTCTGCCGGACAACTCGGCGGGGACAGCCAAGACTCGCCTCGACGGCGCTCCATCACGGGCGGCCGAATGCCGACCGAGAGATGTGACCTTGCCTCGCCGCATCGCCCTGACCTTGGCCGCGCTCGCCCTCGGGGGACTCGTCACCCCTGCGGGCGCGGACTTCCTGCCCGACGCCGGCACTGAAGGGCCCGCCCCCCTCGCGGCCGCCGTCCAGGTCTCGCCGGTCGCGCTGCGGACCGATGACCAGGCCGCGGTCGACAGCCTGGCCGCCCGGGTCAACGCTGCCCTCTCGTCCGGGGGCGCAGCCACCGTTGGCGCAGCTGTCGACGTGGACGGTCTCGGCGTCGTCGTACGCCGGGATGCCACCCACGCCCTGCCGCCCGCCTCCACGCAGAAGTCCTTCACCGGCATGGCGGCGCTGCTGTCGCTACCGGCCGGCTTCCGCTTCAGCACCGAGGTCGCGGCCCGCGCCAAGCCGGTCGCCGGCCGGCTGCCCGGCAGCATCTGGCTGGTCGCGGGCGGCGACCCCTACCTGACGAAGTCCGGTCTGCGGGCACTCGCCCACAGCGTCCGGCGCGCCGGGGTGACCTACGTGGCCGCCGACCTGCTGCTCGACGACAGCCGCTACGACGCACGTCGGCACGCGTCGGGCTGGAAGCGCTCCTACGTGCCCGACGAGGCCGGGCCGCTGTCGGCCATGGCGGTGGACGAGAACCAGTGGCGCAAGGACAGCGCGTTCCTGTCCGACCCGGCCCTGCCGGCCGCGCGGCTGTTCCGCGTCTACCTCAAGGCCGAGGGGGTGACGGTCCACGGCACCATCAAGCGGATGCGCCGCCCGTCCGGCGCCAGCAGCGTCGCCACGTGGCAGTCCGGCCCGCTGCCGGCCGTGCTGCGCCGCACGCTGAAGGACTCCAACAACTTCGCCGCCGAGCTCGTCCTGAAGGAGGTCGGCAAGGTCGTCCGCGGCGAGCCCACCTCCGCGGGTGGTCACGCCGCCGTGCGCGACGTCCTCGTCCAGCGCGGTGTCGCTGCCGGCACCGGCACCGACGGCTCCGGTCTGTCCTCCACCGACCGGCAGACGGCGGCGGCCCAGCTCGCGCTGCTGCAGCTCGCCGACGCCACGCCTGCAGGTCCTGACTTCCGGGCCGCGCTGCCGGTTGCCTGCGGTGACGGCACGCTCGAGAAGCGCATGTGCGACACCGCCGCCGCCGGCCGGCTGTTCGCCAAGACCGGCACGCTGCCCGGCGTACGCGCCCTGTCCGGCTTCACCACCACGGCGAGCGGCCGGTCTGTGTGGTTCTCGTTCCAGCTGACCGGCGTACGGGACGGCCTCAAGGCCCGCAACGCCCTCGACGCCGCAGCCGTAGTGCTCGCCTCCGCCACCGAGTAGCCCCGCCACCCGTCCGGCCCGGCCACCCGTCCGGCCCGGCCACCCGTCGGGCCCGGCCACCCGCTTTGCACCTCAACGCCTCCACCTCGGGGACGGTCGCGCGGGCGGCCCGCGCGGCTCCCCTCGGAAAGCGCGGAGGTGGAGGTGTTGAGGTGCACCTACCGTTGCGGGACATGAGCGAGGACGGCAGCGCGGATCCGCGGCTGGCTCAGGCCTTGGCCGCGTACGACGGGGGCGACGCGTCCCGGGCTGAGGCGCTGGCCGCGCTCGTCACGGCGCGGGTCTTCGTCGCCATCACCGCCACGTCGACCGCCGAGGAGACCGCGGCGGCCACCGGACTGCGGGCCGAGTCGAGCGCGGAGATGGCGCTCGTGTCGATCCTCGCCTCCGACGGCGAGCGCGCCGTCCCGGCCTTCCCGGACACGGCAGCCCTGCGCCGCTGGCGCCTTGACGTCCGGCCGGTCCCCGTCGCCGGCACCTACCTCGCCAGGGCAGCTCTCGATGACGGCGCAGCCGCGGTACTCCTCGACCCGGGCGGAGCCGCCATGGTCGTCAGGGCCGACGAGCTGGCGGTTCTCGCCGACGGCTACGTGCCCGTGGCCGGGGCACCCCTTGCCGCCAGGCGTACGACGGCGCAGCTGACCGATCTCGCGACCGACCCGCCCACGGCTCTGGTCGAGGCCCTCCGCGCCGCGCTGCGGCCCGAGCGGCTGCGGGCGGCCCGGCTGCTCGCCGGACCGGACGGCGCCGTTCTCGGCATCGCCCCGCGCACAGCCCTCGACGCCGGGCAGCTCGCAGCCCTGGCTCAGCGGGTGCAAGCCCGGCTCGGTGCGGAGCTCCCCGAGCAGGGGCTGGACGTCGCCGTCGTACCGCCCAAAGGTCCTGGGCACCGCCTGCTTCCCCGGCGGTTCGGCAGAACCGGCCGCTGAGCCGGCGCCCCTGCTACGCTTGGAAGGCGACCCGGCCGTCAGATCCTGGCGGTCGCGCAAGCGGAGGAACCCACTCCCACCCGAGACGCCTCGCGGCATCCGGGTCCGGTCGGCTCCGCCCCGTCCTCGCGGACGGGGGAGTGGGCTGTGCTGTGGGCCCTGCGCGAAGCGCGGGGCCCTTCTTCGTGGAGGGGCCGCCGGAGAGCGGTAAGCCCTACGAGGAGGCCCCATCAGCGCTGAACCCCGCATCAACGACCGGATCCGTGTCCCCGAGGTACGGCTGGTCGGTCCGAACGGCGAGCAGGTCGGCATCGTCGCCATCGGCGTGGCCCTGCAGATGGCCCAGGAGAGCGACCTCGATCTCGTCGAGGTCGCGCCCATGGCCCGTCCGCCGGTCGCCAAGCTCATGGACTACGGCAAGTTCAAGTACGAAGCCGCGCAGAAGGCGCGTGAGAGCCGCAAGAACCAGGTCCTCACCGTCATCAAGGAGATGAAGCTCCGCC
>JAVXVI010000380.1:0-6555 GCA_032230005.1 Actinomycetota bacterium
ATCGGCGAGGCGAGGAACAGCCCGAGCACGAGCGGGATCTCCGACAGCGAGACGGTGCGCGCCTCGCGACGGAGCTGGATGTGCAGCACGGAGCTCTCGGCAACCGCAAACAGCACGATGAGCACGCCCCAGGGCAGGGCAGGCGTGGTGAGCAGCGGGCTGGCGTTCTCGAACGTGCTGGCGCACAGGAGGGCAGCCGCCAGCAACGTGCACGTCAGCAGCACGACGCGGGACGTCGGGCCGATCGAGATGCGCGCGCGGAATGGCACGGGTCCCCCTCAGGCCGTTCTCGGGTAGATCGAGCACGGCGGCTTCCTTGCCATCGGGATCGACGGACGGCGGGAACACCTGTAGTAGGTCAACTGGGTCAGATCGCCTGCTGCTGGCACGGGCGTGCGGACGGAGCATCGAGCCGGCCCCGCACCGGTGCTCAGGTGCGGGGCCGACTCATGACGTGCCGTGGTGGGGATGCGATCAGCCCCAGAGGACGCTGCCCCAGGCGGAGCCGCCCCAGGCCGAGCCGCCCCAGGCGCTGCCGCCCCAGGCCGAGCCGCCCCAGGCGCTGCCGCCCCAGGCCGAGCCGGACCAGACGCCGTTGCCCCAGGCCGAGCCGCCCCAGGCGCTGCCGCCCCAAGCTGAGCCGCCCCAGGCGCTGCCGCCCCAAGCTGAGCCGCCCCAGGCGCTGCCGCCCCAGGCCGAGCCGCCCCAAGCTGAGCCGTTGTAGGACCCGCCCTTCCAGATGTGGCCGGCGGCGCGCTGCTTGGCGAGCGCGGCACCGTCCCACGGCTGGCCGAAGATGTCCTGCTCGCCGGTCAGGGCGACCTGGCCGTTGACCAGGATGTAGTGGCCGCGTGACGCGTTCAGCGAGCCGTCACCCGTCGACCGGGCGAAGGACTGCGCGATGTCGCTGTTCGCGGCGGCCTTCTTGGCCCCGTTGGGCGTCGGCGCCAGAGGAGCGATCGACGCCGTGCTGGTGTCGGACGCGTCGCCGGCTGTGACGTCCGGGGTCGCGTCGGTGGCCGCGTCGAGGGCGCTGTCGTCGAGGGCGCGGGCGTTGACCAGCCCGGCGCCGGCCGCGTTGGGCAGGGCATTCAGCGGGGTGGCCGTGTTACGCAGGCGGAACTTCGCCTCGTCCGGCGTCATCGAGGGGTTGACCTGGAGCATGTCCGCGACCATGCCGCTCACGAACGCGGCGGCCTGGCTGGTGCCGCTGCCGCGGATGAGGCGGTCGTCGGTCGGGTCGGTCGCGGTGTCGCCGTAGAGCGAGTCGATGAAGCTGCCGGGGACCCGCAGGCTCGGGATGTGCGAACCGGGGGCCGTGACATCCGGGTTGCGGGTGCCGTCACCGATGCTGCTGAACGCCGCGACGCCGCCGTGGTTGTCGCCTGCGGCGACGGCCAGCACCCAGGGGTTGATGGCGGGATCCGTGAGGTGACCCAGGGCGCTGCCCTGGTTGCCCGCGCTCACGACGACCACGATGCCGCGGTGCCAGGCGACTTCCACGGCCTGGGCCAGGGGGTCGCGCAGGTAGCTGACGTCTGCGTCGGTGCCGAAGGAGAGGTTCAGGACCCGGACGTTGAGCCCGGCCTTCTTGTCGTGGGCGTGCTCGACGACCCAGTCCACGCCGGCGATGACCTGGGAGACGTCGGAGTTGCCCTGGGCGTCGGCGACCTTGACGCTCAGGATCCGGGCGTCGGGTGCGACACCCTTGAAGGACGACGCGCTGGAGCCGCCGTCGTTCCCGGCGATGATGCCGGCCAGGTGCGTCCCGTGCCCGAAGGTGTCGAGGTAGCGGGTCTTCGCGTTCTGCGACTCGAAGGAGAGGTCCGGGCCGTAGATGACCTTGTTGGCGCCTTGCAGGCCCTTGACCGGGGCGACGCCGGAGTCGACCAGCGCGACGTCCACGCCGGCCCCCGTCGCCTTGCTGGTGGCGCCGCGAAGGCCGACGGCCGCTGTCGTGGCAGCGAGGGTGTCCGTGGCGGCGTCGTACTCCGAGGCCATCATCTTGACCGCGCCGTCGCGGCTGATGCCGCGGACTCCGGCGGTGTGGGTGAGCTTCGCGACCTGGCTGGCGGCGAGACGGACCTGCAGGATGCTGACGGTCGTCATGGTGTTGACGACGCTGCCGCCGAGGCGGGCCACTTCGCGCTGGACGGCGGCGAGGTGCGCGGCGTCGGTGCGGACCAGCCACGTGCTGTCCGGCTGGGGTGCTGCGACGGGGGCCGAGGTCGTCGCGGCGTAGGCGGGAGCGCCGACAGCGCCCATGGCCAGCGCGGCGAGCCCGGCGACGACGGTGCGGGGGAGTGCGCGGGTCCAGGACGATCCGCGGACCGGCTGCGCGTCGCGGGTCCAGGAGGAGCCCCTCGCCGGCTGCGCGTCGCGGGTCCACGACGAGCCCCGTACCGCAGCGGCGTCGCGGGTCCACGACGAGCCGCGCAGGATGGCGGCGGTGCGCGTCCATGACGAGCCTCGCTGCTCGTGCGCCTCGTTCGTCCAGCTGGAGCCGTCCGCGTCAGCAGCGACGCACGTCCAGGACGAACCCGCGGCGGCGGGTCCGGGCTTGCTACGGCGGGCCGGTCTCATCGAATCTCCTCGCACGGCGGGCCAGCCGAGAACTGGCGCCGCACGGAAGGTAACGCCCTGATCACAGTGTGTGACATAGGACATCGATGCCTACTTGGCTACGCCGTCCGGCGCAGCGGCCCGCGAAGGCCAGAGCTGCTCAAACCGGGCGACTGGTCACCCGATCGGGGGTCAGGCGGCCGAGATGTCCGGCTATGGGCCGACACGGGGTAGTCAGGTCGGCTGGTGGCGCCATGGTGCAGACGTCAAGATCGTCTCGCTGTGCGCACAGATGGTCGCGGAGAGTAACCGTCGCGGGTCAGGCCGACAGGTACGTGCTGAAGGGCATGGGGTAGCCGAACAGATGCCCCTGCGCCACCGTCACCCCGTGCTCGGTCAGCGCGGCCAGCTGCTCGGTCGTCTCGACGCCCTCGGCGACGACGCGCAGGTTGCAGGCGGTAGCCAGCTCGAAGATGGCGCGGACGATGTGGCCGCTGATGGCGTGGCTCGGCAGCAGCCGCACGAAGCTCTGATCGATCTTGAGGGTGTCGATGGGCAGCCGCTGGACGTAGCCGAGCCCAGCGAAGCCGGTGCCGAAGTCGTCGATGGCGATCCGGACACCCAGGTCACGCAACCGGGCCAGCTGGGCCACCCCCTCGGCGCGTTCGAGGAAGCGGTCCTCGGTGACCTCGATGACGAGACTGCTGGCCGGTAGGCCGCTGCGGCGCAGAGCCTCCGACACGACCCGCGGAAGGTCCGTGCGGGCCAGCTGGAAGACGGTCAGGTTGACGGAGACAGTCGGGTGCGAGCCATCCGGCCAATGCGCGGCGTCGGCCGTCGCCTGGCTGATGACCCAGTCGGTTACCGGCGTCTCGTACTCGCTGTCGACGATGACATCGAGGAACGAGTGCGGGCTCAGCAGCCCGCGTTCCGGGTGCCGCCACCGCAGGAGTGCCTCGTAGCCGATCGTCTCGTGGTCGGCCATCCGCACGATCGGCTGGTAGTGCAGCTCCAGCTCGCCCTGCTGCAGGGCGGAGCCCACCCGGGTCCGCAGCGCGAGGTGGTCGGATGTCCAGGTTCGCTGGCTCTCGTCGAAAAGACGCCAGCTGCCCCGCCCGGACCGTTTCGCAGCGTGCAGCGCTGCGTCGGCATCGGCCAGGACCTGCGGCGCCGTGTGCCCGGTGCCCTGGCTGTAGGCGATCCCGATCGACAGCGAGGGAGCCAGGGTCGCGTCACCGATGCGGAGGGGCTTGCGTACGGCGTCGAGGATGCGTCCGGTGAGGCCCAGCACCTCCGTCGGGGTCGAGACCCGCTCGGCCACGACCGCGAACTCGTCGCCGCCCAGCCGCCCGACCATGTCGTGGTCACGCAGCGCCGACTGGATCCGGCGGGCCACCGCCCGGATGTACTCGTCGCCCACGGCGTGGCCGTGGACGTCGTTGACCACCTTGAGCCGGTCCAGGTCGCAGAAGAGGACCGCCACGAGCTGACGGCTCTCGGTGGCGTCGTGCAGGGCCTGGTCCAGCCGGTCGAGGAGCAGGGTCCGGTTGGGCAGCTTGGTCAGCGGGTCGTGGAGGACGTCGAACCGCAGCCGGGCCTCGTGGCGCTTGGTGGCGCTCATGTCCTCGACCTGGACCAGGAGCAGCCGGCTGCCGTCCTCGCCAGGGATGGACGAGATCCTGGTACGGCCCCAGACCGCGGTGCCGTCCGGGCGCAGGAAGCGCTTCTCGAGAACGGCAGGGCCCTCGCCGCCCTCGATCTGGGAGAGGGCGCGGGCCAGCTTGCCTGTGTCGCTGGGATGGGTCATGTCGAACAGGCTGACGCCGGTCAGCTCCCCGGCGGGCCGCCCGACCAGCTCCGCATAGGCGTCATTTGCCCGAAGGACGGTCTGGTCCTCGTCCAGCAGGCTGATCGGGAACGGGCTGCCGTCGAACAGCGCGAGCGTCAGCCGCTCCGCCGCCGCCAACCGAGCCGTCAGCGTGGCCGCTGGGTCGGGACGGGGGGCATCGAGGTCGAGCTGCACGCGCGGGACGTCCGCGTCACTCACCTTCCGCGCCACTGCAGACCTCCCCGCCCTCCGCTACTGACGTTGCGTGTTGGTCGCATCACGCTCGGTACTGATTTCGACGGCGATCCGTGCGTTCCTGCACGACACTGTCCCAGATGCAGTGTTTTTCCGCCGAGGTCCTGCGGGCAGTAGCGGGCGGGACCTCACCGACCTGAAAGGGGCGATCCGACGTGCCCGGTCGTTGGACACGGCTCCTGGTGGCTGTCGTCACGATCGACCTCGTGTGCGCGCTCGTCGCGAGCGGCCATGAGCTGGATGGCTTCTTCAGCGGTCGGCACGACCTGACGGGCTGGGCGGCGGCGATCGGCCTCCTCTGCTCGTTGACCGTCTTCCTGCTCGCTGGTCTCCTCGTGCGATCGCTGCTCCAGGCTCGCCGGGAGCTGCACAGCCGCACCGAGGCGCTGGCCGTCGACGCGAGCCTGTCCACGGACTGGTTGTGGGAGACCGACCTCGACAGCCGGCTGACCTACAGCAGTCCCGGTGTGCACGAGCTGCTCGGATACCAGGCGGAGGAGCTGATCGGGCGGCCGACGTTCTCCTTGCTCCCGGACGGCGACCGTGACGTCGCGCGGGGGCTGGTCCGACGGGCTATCGAAGGCACCGACGGTTGGACGACGACCGAGCTCACCTGGCTTCGGGCCGATGGCACCGAGGTCGCCCTCCGGGGCAAGGCGGCGCCCATCAAGGATGAGCGCGGCACCGTCGTCGGGTTTCGCGGGGTCCGCCGTGCCGTCACTGACCGCGAGCGGGCGCAGCGTCGGCTCGATGCCGCGCGGACCCGGGTCGACGAGGTGGTCAACGGCAGCGCGATGGACACGGCTATGCAGCCGATCGTGGACCTTGCGTCCGGCCGGCTCGTCGGTGCGGAAGCGCTTGCGCGGTTCCGGGATGGTCGGTCCCCCGACATGTGGTTCACGGAAGCCCGAGACAGCGGGCAGTCGCTCGCCCTGGACCGCCTCGCCTTCCGGCTGGCGCTCTCCGCGCTGCCGGACGTACCCGAGCGGTGCTATGTGTCCATCAACGCCACCCCTGAGCTGCTGCTGTCCGGTGAGCTGCAGTCGATGCTGTCCGCCCCGCTTCCCCTGAACCGGATCGTCATCGAGGTCACCGAGCACGTCCAGATCGACGACTACGACGCGCTGCGCAAGGCGATCCTGCCGCTGCGGGAGCGCGGTGTCCGGCTGGCCATCGATGACACGGGCGCGGGCTACGCGTCCCTCAGCCACGTGATCCGGCTCCGGCCGGACGTGATCAAGGTGGACCGCTCGTTGGTCTCACACATCGCTACCGACGCCGCCCGGCGGTCGCTGGTCACCTCGTTGATCCTGCTCGCGGTCGACCTCGGTGCCACCGTCACCGCCGAGGGCGTCGAGACCGTCGCGGAGCTCGAGGCGCTGAGCCGACTGGGGGCCCACGCCGGACAGGGCTACCTGCTCGGCCGCCCCAGTACGGACCGCGCGACCTGGCGGGGCTGGGCGGACGCAGACTGGCGTCGGCTGGAAACGGCAGTTGCCGATCAAGCTGCGAGTGGCGGAACGCCCTGACGGCTCGGCCACGGCTACCGTCCTAGCTGTGCCCGCGGCTGCCCCCTTCGTCCCGTCAGTGACCCGTGCGGTCTGGGGCGAGCGCCTTGGTTGATTTCCGCTACCATCACGCTGAGACTCTCACCTGCGAAAATAGGCTCTGACCTGCGCAAACGTGCGATGGCGTGCGATGGTGAGCGCCGGAAAATGGTGGAAAAATGATGCCACGGCCATGCCACGGCGGGCGATTCATGCCACGGTCATGCCGCGACTCGCAGAGACGGCGGCCCCCGTCTGGACTCGCCGAGGTTCCGACAGACGCGTAGGTCGCGCGTCCGCCGCCGTGGCCTTGGATGCGGACCGTGCAACGATGGCCAAGCCAGCGCGATTGGGCGTCCAGAC
>JAVXVI010000381.1:0-12551 GCA_032230005.1 Actinomycetota bacterium
GATACCCATTGCGCCGGCGCCGTGGGTGCGTCCGCCATCGGCACCCGCCGGGCCGTCCCACCCCCAACCGGCACCGTCCAGAGCTGCGGGTTGTGCCCGGACTGGTCCTCCCGCAGGAACGCGAGCGTCCGGCCGTCCGGGGAGAACGTCGGCTGGAGGTCCCAGTGGCCCGAGGTGATCGTCCGCGGGTTGCTCCCATCGCCGGCGGCCACCACGAGCCGGTACTCGCTCGACTGCGGCGGCCGGGAGGAGTACGCCACCCGCGACCCGTCCGCCGACGCCGACAACATGCCCGAAGGCCCCGACAAGCCGTCCGGTGACTGCCACGAAACGGGGATCTCGTCAGCCGCCGCCGCCAACGGCTGCCCGATCCGTGAGGGCCCGCGGTCGGACGCCATCAGGACCTCGACGTCCGGTACGTCGCCGGTCTTCGGGTCCATCGCCGACAGCCCGACGCTGTTGCGCGCGCGCACGGCGTACTGCCAGGTCTCGCCCTGCCGCACGCCGCGGTCGTCGTACACGCTTGTTGACACGTTCACCGACGCCAGTCGCGTCAGCGCACCGCCGACCGGTCCGCGCCAGATCTCGTAGCCGGTGACCTGCTCGCCGCCCGAGTCGTAGAGCACCGGCTCCCACCGCAGCTGCACGCGGTCGATCACCGGTGCGACCCACGTGTAGGGCGTGGCCGGCACCGTCGTCGCCTGCAGGTACAGCCGCACATCGCGACGCCCTGCGGCACTGTCGTCGGGCACGACCACGTAGGCCATGTGGTCGCCGTACGTCTTCGGATGCGCAGCAACGTCGACCGTGCAGCTGGCACCGGGGGCCATCGGCCCGCCGCACGTGGTGCCGGAGACCGAGTACGTTTCCTCGTCGCTGCTGATGGCCGGCGTCCCGATCGTCAGCGACGCGGTGCCGCGGTTGGTGATCACCACCGAGTGCTTCGTCGTCGTGTTGACCGGCTGGTGCCCGATCTGCAGGCCGAGCGTGTTGGCCTGCGAGACCTTGTACGGCGTGTTCGCGTGCCAGCGCAGCTCGCCGGCCAGCACGGTCCCGTCGTCGCAGGCGAAGTGGAAGGTGGCGGCCAGCACGTCGGGCGTCCCGTTCGCGTGCACGGCCGACTCGTGCACGGTCAGGTCCTGCCGGCCGTAGCAGAACGGCTGCGTGATCCGCACCGCAGCGGTCGCGTTGCCGCTCGAGGCGCTGCTACCCGGGGGGTAGGTGGTCGTGGTGTAGGTGCCCGGCGCGAGGTCACCGGTCCACGCGATCGTCACGTCACCGCTCGTCCCGGTCATGAACCGGATGGCGCCCGGCACCGCGGTCACCGTCGTGTCGGTCTTGATGTCGACCCCGAGGCGGCGGTCAACGATCGACACCGTCTGGTCGCCTGCGGCGGGCACCGCCCGCACGGGGACGGTCCCGCTGGCGTTCGGGCTCGACCCGCTCTCCCCGCCGGGCCCGACCGCCACCGCGCGATAGGTGCCCGACGCACCGGGCGGCAGGGGGTCGGTGACGAAGCCGCTGCCGTCCTTGCCCGCGGGTGCCTCGCCGATCCCCTGGTCGCCGGTCGGCGTCACGCGGTAGAAGCGGAACGACGTCGTCTGCCCGGAGGCGGACATGTTGCTGGCGTTTGCGCGGATGCCGAGCCCGTCGTACCCGGCGCTCACTGTGATCGACGGCGCGGCCGGCGGCGGGACGACCCACGCCTCCACGCCGAGGACCCGCGCCCCGTGCACGGTGTCGTCCGGGATGGTCAGCCGGGTTCGCGAGACCTGGTCGTGCGTCGGCCGGGCGTGCAGCACGATCGTGCAGCTGCCACCCACGGGGACCGTGCGGCCGTCGCACGTGTCGTCGCTGTAGGAGAACGCCGCGGCGTCCGCGCCCTCGAACCGAGGCGTCCCGAACGTCACCGGCAACATCCCGGTCGCGTACAGCGTCAGCGCCTCCGACCGGTCCTGGCCGAGCGCACCGTCCGGCAGCCGGAACTGACCGGTCGTCCGCGCCGATCGATACGGGTTGTCGACGTGCCAGCGGATCTCGGACGTGATGCGGTTGTACGTGCAGTTGACCTGCAACGTCGCGTCCAGACGTTGCACGGCGTCGGCCGTCGCGGCGAAGTCGCGGATCGACAGGTGCCCGGTCTGGTTGTCGCAGTCCTCGTTGTACTTCACGAACCGCACCTGACCCGGCCCGGTCCCGACGTCGTACTCCCCGACGGCAAGATCGGCGCCGCCCGGCACCAGCTCGTACTGCGCCGGCGTATCGATCTCCACGCCCTTGCCGGTCCACCGCTTGACGACGACCTGCTGCCCCCGGCTCGCGTCGGCCAGCTGCGAGCTGCTCGGGGCGTAGTAGGCGTTGTTGGACGAGTCGTAGGTGACGGCTGTCACATCGCCCGGCGCGGCAGATGCGGGGGGAGCGGTAGCGGCCACAACGGCGGCAACCGCGATCGCAGCCGCCAGGGCGAGGGGGAGGCGCCTCACGCGACGTCCCCTGCCCCAGTCCGTGCCGCGTAACCGCCAGCGCACGCGGAAGCCGACCACCCCGGTCTGCCGCTTCCAAGCTGATGGTGCCGGTTCGATCCCGGTCGCCCGCTCAGATTCAGCCGCAGGAGGCCGAACGGGGGCCGACGCCAAGCGTCGCCGCCTTCGCCGTGAGGTCGTTCGCCGCGTGCTCGATGCTCCACCGCGGCACGCCCGTTGCGGTCAGTACGGCGGCGTAGCCGGAGGACTTGCTTCCGCTGAGCACGATGAGACCGGCGCAGCGGCCGCGGATCTTCGCGCCATAGGCGTAGGCGTGATCGGTCCGTGCGTGGGTGGGGAGTCGACGGACGAACAGCGGGTGCAGGTCGCGGCCGCTCCGGGCCGTGACGGTGATGGAGGTTCCGGCCGTGACGTCGACGAGGTCGTCGCCGGCGCCGGTGAGGGTGCCACCGACGAACTCGTGGTCGCCGGGCAGAGCGGTCCCGTTGCTGCCGTCGAACAGCAGCGTGCGGATTCGGGTGTTGCTGCCGTCGACAGCGAAGATCACCGCCTCGCCGTCCAGGGCACCGTCCTGCTGCAGGTCCCCGACGGCGAAGGCGTCCGCGAACCCGTACGAGAACGTGCCGCTCGAGCGGTCCCCCGGCGCCTGCACCGTGTAGGCCTGGTCGTAGAGCTGCGCCCCGCTGAGGTCATACGCCTGCAGGTGCAGCGTCTCGGTCGTGCCGTTGGCGTCGGACGTCGTGTCGGAGGTCGTGACGCCGACGGCCGCCACCTTGCCTGCACCGGCTCGCTGCACGGCGAACGCGCCGTCACCAACCTGCGACCAGACCTGCGTGCCCGCGTCACCACGCAACAGCGCGACCTGCCCGTGCGCGGGGCTGGTCGGGTCGGCGACGTCGCCGGCCGGTGTGCCGATCGTGGGCAGCATGGGGGCGGGCGTGCCGGTGGTGACCGCCAGGTCTTGTACGGCCGCGCCCGTCAGGCGGCCGGCGGGCAGAGGGTAGGCGCCGGGCTGGAGCGCCAGGGAGGTGTTCCGCCAGATGCTCTGACCGGTGCCACCCTGCCGCGCCTCGACGCTGGGCGACGCCCCTGCGGTCAGGACGAGGTAGTCCTCTCGGGTGTCACCGGACAGGTCGGTGAACCCGAACACGCGCGGGATGGCGTCGCTGCTGGTGACCGGTGCGCCGTCGGGTGTGGCCGCACCGTTTGCTCCGTTGATCCGGTACACGGCGACGGTCCCGTGCTGCGTGCCGGAGCCGTCGTCGCTGTAGTCGCTGATGGTGACCAGGGCGGACTTCGCACCGGGACCGGCCTGGAGGAAGCCGGTCAGGTTCGGCTCGTGCTTGCCGCTGAACCCGTTTGCGAAGCTCTCCGAGCCCTGGTCGCCGTGGCTCCACAGCTTCCTACCGGCACGGCCGTCCAACGCCGTCAGTCGATCGGACACGTCGATGGTGTCGTTGCTGCGCTTCTCGAAACCCACGTCCAGCAGGACGACGCCAGGATGGCCGCCGACGCCGACGCTCGTCGGGATCGGGAAGACGAAGTGCTGTGGGTGCACCGCGTCCAGTCGGTGCCACAGGACGGCGCCCGTCGTGCCGGAGCGGACGGCGGTCATGACCGCCTGCTGGTTGCTCGCAGTCGTGCCGAAGCGGACGTCGAGGAGGTCCCGCACGCCGTCGCCGTTCACGTCACCTGCGGGCAGCAGTGCAGATGTGCTGATGCTGCCCGTGCTGGAGACGGCGATGACTGCGCCGTCGTCCTGGACCTGGGTGAAGTGAGCCCCCTGCGGCGCGGCGGCGACCTGCGCTGCGCGCAGCAGCGACGCCGGCACTCCCGCGGCCGCGACCCTCGCCAGCTGCCGACGGCGTAGCGCACGCTCGCGGTCGGCAGGGCGGGCGAGACTGTCCGCGAAATGGGCCAGCGGCTGCCGGGCGGCGGCGGCGCTCGGCACGAACACCTCGTACCGAGCCGGCGCGGCGGCGTGCGCCGTCAGGGGCAACGCGGCGGCCAGTACGGACGTAGCAAGAGCGCTGGCGGTTGCGAGCTTCACGGATCCCCCTCGGCGCAGGTGCGCGGAGCAGTCTTCGACGAACTGGCGCAGACACCTGCAAGACACGCCCGCGGTCAGCGCACCCGGAACGGAACCCGGCCGGTGTCGCCGTACGTCCGCAAGGCGTCCCCGTAGGTGCTGGCCTGGACGGTGAAGGCCCCTCGGCGCGCCGTATCGAGCCGGACCGTCACCCGCCCCGTGGCTCCGGTCACGGCCGTGAACCGGCGACGCGAGCTGTTGCTGACCCACTGGTCGACGAAGACCTTCGTGTTGGGCATGGCCGGGCGCAGTTGCACGGCGACGGTGGCCGGGCTCCCTCGCAGGGCACTCGCGGTGCTGAGGCGAGCCGTCACCACGGTGCGCACGTTGGTGATGGCGTTCTGCGCCGACGACTGGAGTGGATCCGATCCGTCGTACCGCAACGTGTAGCGGGATCCGCCGGACGGCAGGCGCCGGGACGTCACGACGCCGTCCGCGTCGGTCGTCAGGGTCGCCAGCAACCGGTCGGGCTGATTGCGCAGATGCCCGAACAGCGAAATCGGCGCGCCGACGACAGGTGCTCCGGTGTCCTCGCGGACGAGCCGTCCACGTACGTCGATCGTCCTTCCGTAGAAGATGAACTGCGGTACGCCGCTCATGACGAGAGTGGTCGCGACTTCGTGCGGCGTCCGAGCCGTGAGCGACGTCCGGGGGCCGGCATTGCCCGACCAATCCAGCGGGAACATGGAGACGGCATAGGTCGTGTCCGCGAGCAGGCGGCGCAGGCTCAGTCGGCCGTCGACCGAGCGACCGGCGGGCAACCCGTCCGAAGGTGTCGCCGGCGGCACGTCACCGACCGCGTAGCGGACCAGGATTCCTGCCGCGTCGGCTTCGGGCTGAGGCGATGCGGCGATGTCGATGCCGTTGATGGTGGCCGTCGCCGTCGCCGCGACGGGCGCCGGGGCCAGACTGTCGCGCAGGTAGGCCGGGCCGCCGCCGACGGACGGAGACTCCAGCTGATCGGCCCAGAAGGCGTCATCGCGGGTGCCGTCAGCTGCGCGGTGCTCGATGCCATACCCCGACGAAGTCATGCCACGGCTGTCCGGGAAGGACTCGGTCAGTACGCCGGTGTAGAGCGAGCCGCCGTCGGCTGACCACACCGGTTCCAGCCAGGTCCGGTGGTAGCCCTCGAACTCGGTGATCGTCGTGTGCTGTCGCGAGCTGACGTCCAGCACGGTGACGTCGCTGTCGCTGCTGCCGCCGGCTGCGACCGCGATGGTGCCGCCGTCCGGGGACCAGTCCGGGTTGTAGCCGTCCGCGAGGACCAGCTCGTTGTAGCGGCCGTCCAGATCGGTCACATGGGTGCCGTCCCCCGCGGTGTAGGCCAGCAACTGGCTGTCCGGCGACCACGAGGGACCGCAACCGGGCGCCGTCCCAGGAACTCCTCGCTCCCCGGTCCCGTCTGCGTTGATGACCGAGATCTCCTGCTGTTGGAACCGGTTGACGATCGTGGCGTGGCAGAAGGCGACCTGCGCCCCGTCCGGTGACCACTCGGGGCTGTTGTCAAAGCTCGAGCCGGTCGTCAGCTGCTGGCGATGCGTGCCGTCGATGTCACTGACCCAGAGCTGCTGATTGGCGCCGTCGAAGATGCCGAAGACGAGTCGGCCCCCGTCGGGGCTGAGTGCCGGGTCACGGCCGCCGGCGACGAGCAGCCGCGCGATCCTTCCGGAGGCAGGTTCGACCAGGACGATGCCGTCCTTCGCCGCCGCGACGAGCAGCGCCGCAGGGGCGGCGCCGTCCGCGACGGCCGGTGTCGACGCCGCGCAGCACGCGACGGCGACCAGGCAGGCAAGGCGGCGGATGCGACCCACGGGGTTCCTCAGTTCTAGCCGTGACGCGTGATGTGACGCCTCTTCCACGTCTCAGGAGGTCGCCCGGTTCGCTTTTTCGCTTGCCGCGCGGTGGAAGGATCTCGATGTGCCCGCCACCCAGGTCGCTCCCAAGCTGCTGAGCTGGGCCAGCGACATCGAGCAGGGCACGATTGAGCAGGCCGCTCGTACCGCACGGCTTCCGTTCGTGGAGGGTCACGTCGCCCTCATGCCGGACGCCCACCAGGGCCTCGGGTCCACGGTTGGCTCCGTCGTACCGACACGGGGTGCCGTCATCCCGTCCTGCGTCGGCGTCGACATCGGCTGCGGCATGGTCGCGTCGGAGACCACACTGACCGCAGCCGACCTTCCGGACAGCCTCGATGCGCTGATGCCACTGGTCATGCGCCGGATCCCGTCCGGCGTCGGCAAGGGTCACCAGAACCCGGTGGCTGAGGGTGAGCTGGCATCGCTCGGGCGGCCACGCACCGAACTGACGGGCAAGCAGGAGCGGACCGTTGCCGAGCAGTTCGGGACCCTGGGCTCGGGGAACCACTTCCTCGAGGTCTGCCTGGACGAGCGAGACGTCGTCTGGACGGTTCTGCACTCAGGGTCGCGCGGTATCGGCAACCAGCTGGCGCAGAAGGCGATCAGCGAGGCGAAGGGCCTGATGAAGGAGCGCTTCATCAGGCTGGAGGACCCGGACCTCGCGTACCTCGTCCAGGGCGAGCCCTCGTTCGACTCCTACATCGCCGACATGCTCTGGGCTCAGCGCTACGCCATGGGGTCGCGGGCCGTCATGATGGACGCTGCCCTCAAGAGCCTGTTCGAGGTCGTCGGCATCGGCACCGAGGTGGACCGGATCAACTGCTTCGCAGGCGAGACCCCCGTCATCACGCGCACCGGCACACGGCCGATCGAGGCCCTCGCTGGCGGCGAACATGAACTACTGACGACGGACGGTGAGTGGGTCAAGGCTCCGGTGCAGTCTTTCGGGCGGCAGGAGGTGTGGGAGGTCGTCCTGAGTCGTTCGGGCGTCGTGAAGACCATCCGCGCCACGCGTGAGCATGGCTGGCTGCTCCGCACCAGGCGCAACTTCCAGGTCGAGGCGACCACGGCAGACTTGAAGCCCGGCGACCGAATGCAGTGCGCGTTTCCGACCCGACCGGAGGGAATGGCCGTCGACCGGCTTGCAGCAGCGCGGGGATTCGTCTTCGGGGACGGCTCCGTGTCGTCCTCGAACCGCTCTCGCGCTTGCTTCTGTGGCGACAAGGATGTGGCGATGCTGCCGCTGTTCGAGGGCCTCGGTCGGCCCGCTCGGACTTATGGGACTGTGACGGTAGTGAATGGGTTGCCACGGGACTGGAAGGTCGAGCGCCCCTCGTTGGACAGCGACGCCAGCGTGCTCTACGGCTGGCTGGCTGGGTACTTCGCGGCGGACGGTGACGTGGGCAAGACAGGTCGCCCCACGCTCTCTTCGGCGTCTCGCGACAACCTGGAGTATGTGCGTCTGCTGTGCCAGACGATCGGCGTGGGGACGTTCGGGATCCGATCGAGTCTCCGCAAGGGGTACGGCAAGGAGCCGTCTGCACTGCACCTCGTTGGCCTCATGCGCGGTGACCTGGACGAGGACTTCTTCCTCATTCCTCAGCACCGCGCTCGCTTCGTCGCAGGCAGGTCGGCGAGTGAGCGTCGCGGCTGGAACGTCGTGTCTGTGCGGCCGACTGGCGAGACCACGGAGGTCTACTGCGCAGTGGTTGAGGGCACGCACACCTTCGCGCTGGAGGACAACATCCTCTCTCGGAATTGCCACCACAACTTCACCCAGCTCGAGCACCACATGGGCAAGGACTTGTGGATCACGCGCAAGGGAGCGATCAAGGCCGCCGCCGGCGACGAGGGAGTCATCCCCGGCTCCATGGGCACACGTTCGTACGTCGTGTCGGGACTCGGTGCGACAGCGTCGTACGCCTCCTGCTCTCACGGCGCCGGCCGGCGCATGTCGCGCACTGCGGCCCGCAAGCAGCTGACGGTGGAGAGCCTCCGGGAGGCGATGGCCGGCCGGTCGTGGAACGACGCGTCCGCCCAGGCGCTGCTCGACGAGCACCCCGCGTCGTACAAGGACATCGACAAGGTCATGGCTGACCAGGCGGACCTTGTCGAGGTGCAGCACACCCTGCGGCAGGTCTTCAACTACAAGGGCGTCTGAAACACAGGGCGAGGGTCACGCTGCAGGCCCAAAGCTCAGGGCAATGCCGGCGGCGATTCCGGCGTTGATGATCGCGAACCCGACGAGCCGCTCGGCTAACCATCGCCAGGGAGGAGCGAGGAGAGCGGCCACCCTGCGTGGCCGACTTGCTGACGTGACGATGTCATTGGGGGCGCCGGCCCGTCCGGCCGCGAGGACGAGAGCGATGCCGCCCAGCAGCAAGCTGACCCAGAGGAGCTTGGGCCAGGATGAGCCGCCCATGAGGTGGTGGCCCCACGCCCAGCCGAACCCGAGGCCGACGAGCCCGCCGAGGACGAAGCGCCCGGTCCGTCGGACGAGGGCTTCGGCAAGTCCCCGGAGCAGGCTCTCGAGCAGCAGATCCCAGAGCACCTCGATCACGAACTGGACGATCAGCTGGATCAGCAGCTCCGCGATGAAGTCCACGGGGCATCCTTGCGGCTGCGGCCGGGTGTCCGAAATCCCCCGCGCGGGACAGGCGGGCCGGCGTGAACCTAGACTGGTGGCGAACGACACGGACTCTGACCTGCACACAGGGACTCCGCGGCACGGGATAACCAGCCCCGGCCGTCGATCCATGGTGATGTTGCCGGTTCGATCCCGGTCGCCCGCTCCAGGGATGCAGTGCCGGAGGACGCACTCCTCACCCTGGGCACGTAGAGGAGAGGCGCTTTGGCCACGCGAGACCGGGGGCAGCCGCGCGGCGGAAACCCGCCTGGACGGCGAGGGCAGCCCGCCCGCGCACAGAACGTGCGCGGTTTCGTTCCGGTGCTCACGCAGGCGGCCCGGGATGTGGAGCTGGCCGTCCAGCGCGGCCGCATCCGTGCCTCGACCCGCGGCACCTTCCAGGCGCTCGCGCTCCTGGTTCGCGAGGAACGCACCAGGATCCAGACCGCAGCCGTCAGCGAGGCCCGCCGAAACGAGCAGCTCAAGCGTCTCGACGGCATCGCGACGATCCTGGCTCGCACGGCCGCCAGAGACGGATCACTGCTCACGCTGCTCAGCGACGACGGCGGCGTGCTGCCGGAGACCAGCGCCGTCCTCCGCACACTGCGCCATGCAGCCGGCATCGAGGCGCCAGCTGAGGCACCGCCGACTGCTCCCACGGAGTCGGCAGAGCCCAAGGTGGAGCGCCGGGCGGTGCCGCAGTCCGTCGTGTCCAGGCAGCTCGCCAACCCGTTCCTCGAGCCCGACTTCTCCATCGCCCGTCCGCCGCGCCGGCAGGGGATGCTGTCCAGCTGGGAGCTGCTGGGCCCGTTGCTTCGTTCCTTCGAGAACGCCTCCAGCGGAGCCTCCTCCTGCATGACGCTGCCCGCGCCCGCCGGGCTGCAGGCGGCCGGCGGCCGCCTGCTCATGCCGCACCAGGCCCAGGTTGTCGCTGCTGCCGCGGCGGGACATCGAACCTTCCTGCTGGCTGACGAGCCGGGACTGGGCAAGACGGCCCAGGCACTCCTGGCCGCCGAGGCGGCCCGCGCGTATCCACTGCTCGCCGTGGTGCCCAACGTCGTCAAGACGAACTGGGCCCGCGAGGCGGACCTGTGGACCCCGTCGCGGTCGGCAACCGTCGTCCACGGTGACGGGCACACGGTCGATGCCTTTTCCGACATCGTCGTCGTCAACTACGACGTGCTCGACCGGCACGTCGGCTGGCTCGGCACCTTCGGGTTCCGCGGCATGGTGATCGACGAGGCGCATTTCATCAAGAACAAGAGGTCGCAACGGTCGGGACATGTGCTGGAGCTGTCCGAGCGGATCCGCTCGCGGACGGCCCGGCCGCTGCTGATGGCCCTGACCGGTACGCCGCTGATCAACGACATCGAGGACTTCCTCGCGATCTGGGAGTTCTTGGGCTGGATCGATGACAGCGAACCCCGCGCCGAGCTCATGGCTGCGCTCGAGACCACCGGACTCGTCCCCGCTGAGCCGGGCTTCGCCACGGCCGCGCGAGCAGCCGTCATCGACATGGGCATCGTCCGGCGACGCAAGGTCGACGTCGCGGCCGACATCCCGGCCCGGCGTGTCGCCGACCTGCCCGTGGAGCTGGAGGGGGCACTGGGCCGCTCTATCCGCGAGGCCGAGCGCGTCCTGGCCCGACGACTGCTCAAGCGCTACCAGAGTGCCCTCGAGGCCCGTGACCCTGGCGTCTCTCACAGCGGCATCGACCACGCACTCGTCCGCCAGGTGGCGACGTGGGAACGCAAGGAGAGCAACGAGAACAGCGACGGCGAGAACGTCTTCAGCATGATGCGCCGCATCGGACAGGCGAAAGCCGTTCTGGCTGCCGACTACACCGCTCAGCTCGCGCGCAACGTCGGCAAGGTCGTGTTCTTCGCCAAGCACATCGACGTGATGGACGCGGCCGAGGAGACCTTCGCGCAGCGCGGCATCGGCTACTCCTCCATCCGCGGCAACCAGACCAGCCGGGTCCGCCAGGCCAGCATCGACGCGTTCATGACCGACCCCTCGATCGAGGTGGCCGTCTGCTCGCTGACCGCTGCGGGCGTCGGACTCAACCTCCAGGTGGCGTCGAACGTCGTCCTGGCCGAGCTGTCGTGGACCAGTGCCGAGCAGACGCAGGCCATCGACCGCGTGCACCGGATCGGCCAGGACCAGCCGGTGACCGCCTGGCGGATCATCGCGGCGCAGACCATCGACGCCCGCATCGCCGAGCTCATCGACGAGAAGGCCGGGCTCGCCGCGCGCGCTCTCGACGGATCGGACGACGAGCTGTCGTCGTCGATCGACGTTCAGCTCGAAGCCCTCGTCACCCTCCTGACAGACGCGTTGGCCGACAGCTCCTCATAACCCGTGTCGGCCCGCGGAGGACTGGGCGGCGTGCTCGAACTGCCACGAGCGCGTCCACTGCGTGGGGTCGGCGGTCGGGCGGCCCAGCAGGTAGCCCTGCGCCGCGTCGATGCCGAGATTGGCGACCATGGCCAGCTCGTCGTCCGTCTCAACTCCCTCGGCGATGACGGTCGCGCCGACGTCGAGCGCGAACATGACAACGGCAGCGGCGAGGGCTCGACGGGCCGGGTCCAGCTGGATGTCGCGGGTGATCTCCTGGTCGAGCTTGATGAACTCTGGCCGCAGGCGAAGGATGTGCCGGAAGGACGCATAACCCGCGCCGGCATCGTCGACAGCCAGGCGCACGCCCATCGCCCTTAGTGCTTCCAGGGGTTGGCGAAGCGTCTGGTAGTCCTCGACAGAGACGTGCTCGGTGATCTCGACCACGAGCCTCTCGCCGGGCAGGGCTGCTGCGCCCAGGAGCTCCTGGAGGCTCGGCGACTGAAGGGCTGCGGGCGTCACGTTGATCGAGACGTAGCCTCGCGCGGGCAGCTGCTCCGCGGCGACGAGTGCGATCTCGACCGCCAGCAGGTCGAGCTCGACACCTAGTCCGACCTGCTCGGCCTCGGCAAACCAGCGGTCAGGACCTTGAGCCGGCTCGTCGGGAAAACGCGAGAGCGCCTCGTGGCCTAGCGCCTGCCCGGACTCGAGGTCGACGATGGGCTGGAAGACGGTGGTCAGCCGCCGCTCCGCCAGCACGCGCTGTATGCGGTCGCGGACGATCTCCTGAGCCATCCTCCGCACAGCCTCTGTGTCCATGTGTCGCGTCGTCGCCGTGAAGCCGTAGACGCGGCCGGCGTCGTCGACGTGGGCGACGCCTGTGGTCTCGACCCATCGCAGCTCGCCGTCTGCGTGTGCTGCCGCGAACCTCAGACCTGTCCAGCCGCGTCCTTCGCGAACCGAGTCCGCCAGCAGGGCGCGGGCGGCGTCCTGCTGCTCCGGCGGCAGCAGGATGAACACGCTCTGTCCGACCATGTCCGCCGGATCCACCCCGAACATCTCGCGGGCAACCTCGCTCATGTAGGTGACCGTCCCGTTCGGCTCGATCTCCCACACCAGCTCATGACCGGTGACCGCCGCCAGGTCGAGCCGGCGGGAGC
>JAVXVI010000382.1:0-11728 GCA_032230005.1 Actinomycetota bacterium
GTCGACGGCTTCCTGGATCTGGGCCGCCGGGTGTGGCGGACGCGAGCGTTCGGCGACTTCTGGTCGCACGTGCTCGTGGCGGAAGGAGCCGTCGACATCTCCTGCGAGCCGGAGGTCTCCCTGTGGGACCTGGCGGCGCTGCAGGTGATCGTCGAGGAGGCCGGCGGCCGGTTCAGCGACCTCGACGGCGCCGCTCGCCCCGATGGCGGCAGCGTCGTCTGCAGCAACGGACTGCTGCACGAGGAGGTGCTCGCCGCCCTCGCACCTGGACAGCGGAGCGACGACTAGGTGGCGGTCTCCCCTCGCGCTGCCGGGGTCGCCCTCGCCATGACGAGCGCGGCGTCCTTCGGCGTGATGCCGGTGCTGACCAAGGTGGTGTACGACGACGGTGCCGGTCCGATCGGCGTGCTGTCGATCCGGTTCAGCGTCGCGGCGTTGCTGCTGCTGGGACTGGCGCGACTGCGCGGCGAGCAGCTCCCACGCGGCCGCCAGCTGCGCGACCTGGCGCTGCTCGGCGGCGTCGGCTACGTCGTCGAGTCCCTCTGCTACTTTTCGGCCCTGACCCGGATCTCGGCCGGGCTCACCGCGCTGCTGCTGTACCTCTACCCGGCCCTCGTCGTCGTCCTGTCCGCGGTGCTGCTCCGGCACCGCCCGGCGCCCGTCGCGATCGGCGCCGTCATCGTGGCCACGGTCGGAACGGCCTTGACGATCGGCCCCGTCGCAGGTGGTCAGACGACCGGAGTCCTGCTGGGGCTGGCCGCCGCCGCGTCGTACGCGATGTACATCGTGCTGTCCTCGACCGCGATCGAAGGGGTCGGCCCGCTCGCGACGGCTGCCGTGGTCATGGCCGCCTGCGGCGTGGTCTACGACGCCTTGGCCGTCGCGACGCGGGCGTCGCTGCCGTCGTCGCTCTCCGCCTGGACGGCACTGGCCGGGGTGACGGTGCTCGGCACGGTCGTCGCCGTCGCAGCGTTCTTCGGAGCCCTCGCACTGCTCGGCCCCGCCGACACGGCCGTGCTGTCGACGGTCGAGCCGGTCGTCAGCGTCGTGGTCGCGGCACTGGCGCTGGGCGAGACACTGTCCTCGGTCCAGATCGCCGGCGGGGCACTCGTCATCGGCGCCGTCGTCGTGCTCGCCCGATCTGCCCCGGCAACGGAGGCGGTCCCCTTCGACGCGCCGTAGCGGGCCAGCAGGCGCGGCGTCAGCCACAGCGCCGCCGCGTCGAAGAAGCAGTAGCCGCCGGCGATGCCGCTGGGCGGGTTGCCGATGGAGAGCCAGCCGCTCGGGTCGTGCGGCTGCCAGGCCCAGTTGCCGAGGCCGGTGCCGATCAGCTCGAGGTAGGACGTCACCAGGAAGGCGCCGCAGTAGACGAGCGGGGTCCGGCCGCGCCGCAGGAACAGCAGCAGGCAGCCGAACCAGATCGCGCCGAGGACGTCGAGGCGCGGCGACAGGGTGAGCCCCCAGAGGACCCAGGCTCCGCAGCAGGCGAGCGTCGCGAGAATCACCGGCCGCCGGTGGCGATGGGCCAGCGCGCTGCGGCCCAGGACCAGCGCAGCGAGGTAGACCAGCCCGTGGCCGGGCGGGACGAACGCCGGCACGTTGTGCAGCCGGTAGACGTAGACCCCGAGCCAGCCGGCGAAGACGTACTCCACCGTCGTGGCGTAGAGCACCACGATCGCCACCTGGATGCGGGTGGCCCGGCTCTCCCCGCGCAGCGCGGCGAGGAGCAGCAGCCAGGTGCCGAGACCGAGGAGGCGCTGCTCGATCAGCGACGACCGGGTGTCGAGCCCGAGGACGATGACCACCCAGAGAGCCACCACAGCGGGTATTCGGAGCTCCGCGCGACGTAGCACCGGGTCACGATCCCACGTGGACGTGAGTAGTCCTTCCGTTCACCCCAGAACCATCCGAGCTCC
Source organism: Actinomycetota bacterium (assembly GCA_032230005.1). Lineage (GTDB taxonomy): Bacteria > Actinomycetota > Actinomycetes > Mycobacteriales > SCTD01 > RYN-124. The sequence continues at coordinate 1,917 of JAVXVI010000382.1, forward strand.
CCATGGTCAGTCATATCCGGACATAGCACAGTTATGGGGACCCGAGGAGGGCCGCCATGACGCCGTCGCCGCGCCAGCCGCTGCGCATCGAGACCGCCCACGAGGACCGCTTCGTCGTCCTCGGGTGCGACTCCTGCAGCATGACGGTGCGCCTGCACACGGCAGACAGCGCCTTCGCCGCACTGGTCCGCGGCTTCTTCGAGCAGCACGGCCGGTGTGCGAGCTCGCTCGACCTGCCGGCCTAGCGACTCCTAGCCCTCGGCCTCGATCCCGGGGCTGGGCGAGGCCTCGACGTGCGCCTGCCGCGGGTCGCTGGCGGTGGTCGACCGCGGCTTCGGGCTGGTCGTGGACACCGGGCTCGGGCTCGGCGAGGCACTGGTGCTCGGCTCCGGGCTCGGGCTGCTGCTCGGCGAACCCGACGGTGACGGGGACGGCGAGGCCGGCGCAGGCGACGCGACCGGCCCGGGCTTTGCGAGCGGACTGACGTCCGGCGTCGGGGAGGTGGCCGGGATCGCCTTGACCTCGGCAGAGGGCCGCGGCGCCGCGAGGAGCTTGCCGTCCAGCTTCTGCGCGATCGCGCCCGACACCTGGTGCGGCGTCTGCACGTGGGTGGGGGTGTGCACCGTGTGCTTCGGCTTGACCGGCGCCGGCGCCTGCACCGGGGGTGGCGCCAGGGCCCGGCCGACAGCCGGCAGCAGGTCGTGCAGCGGCCAGGACGTCAGCGCGGTGGCCGGGATGTCGGGCTTGGCGCCGACGAGGAAGACGAGCATGAACAGCACGGCCACCCCCGCCCGGCCGCCGCCGGAGGCGGCGCTGCGGGCCAGCAGGGTGAGGGTCGAGACGTCGTCCAGGTTGGCTCCTGGCGCGAGGTGGGTCTTGGCCAGGTGCCGCCGCAGTGCCCGCCGGGCGCGGTGCAGCAGGTGCTTGACGCTCTCCTCGGGAACGCCGAGCTCCTCGGCGATCACCGGGATCGACTTCTCCTCGATCTCCCGCTTGACGAGCGCGTCGCGGTGCAGCGGCGTCAGCAGCGAGAGCGCCTCGCGGACGAAGGCAGCGTCCTCGGCCTGCACGACGGGGTCGTCGAGCTCGGCCTCTGCGAAGTCGTTCTGCGGGAGGGACTCGATGTTGACCAGCCGGGGGCGGCGCTTGTCAGCGCGGTAGCGGTCGATGCAGAGATTGGTGACGGTACGGCGGCAGTACGCCAGCGCCTGCAGCTCGGTGCTCAGCTCCGGCAGCGCGAGGAACAGCCGCAGGAACGCCTCCTGGACGACCTCGTCGACGTCACGCGGGTCGCGCAGGAAGCGCCGCGCGTGCATGGCGAACGACGAGCGGTGCCGGATGTAGAGCCCCGCGAAGTCGTGCGGGTCGGCACCGAGGGCCCGGTTGGGGCTGAGCGTCGCCGGGTCGTCGCCGCTCATGGCGTCCTCGACGGCCTCGACGAAGACCGGGTCGACCTCGACGGGCGGGAGCGCGACGACGTCGTCCTGCTCGCTGGCCATCGCACACCCCGCTCTCTGAACTATCAGGACGTGCAGGAACCACGTCGGTCGTTACAGCGAGCATGCCCTGCGTCGCCCGATCACACGCGGAAATCGACAAAGCGGGACGGAAACGACTACAGCGCGTGCCCGGGCGGTTACCGCGGCGGCAGGACCTCGACCTGGGCGGGCACCCCGAGGCCGATGGGGCAGCTCACGCCGTTGAAGCCGTGGGTGCAGTAGCCGTTGGGCACCTTGTGGAGGTACTGCTGGTGGTACTCCTCGGCCGGGTAGAACTCGCCGGCCGGCAGGATCTCGGTCGTGATCATGCCCCGGCCGGCCTGGTCGAGGGCGCCCTGGTACAGGTCACGCGAGGCCTTGGCCTCGGCCAGCTGGGCATCTGACGTGGTGTAGATCGCCGAGCGGTACTGCGTGCCGACGTCGTTGGCCTGCCGCATCCCCTGGGTCGGGTCGTGGTTCTCCCAGAACGCCTTCAGCACCTCGCCGTACGAGATCTTGGTCGGGTCGAAGACCACCCGGACCGCCTCGGTGTGCCCGGTCATGCCCGAGCAGACCTCTTCGTAGGTCGGGTGCGGGCTGATGCCGCCCTGGTAGCCGACCGAGGTGCTGACCACGCCATCGAGGCGCCAGAAGATGCGCTCGGCGCCCCAGAAGCAGCCCATGCCGACGTACGCGACCTCGGTGCCCGGCGCGAACGGCGGGTCCAGGGGCGTGTCGAGCACGGCGTGCTTGGCCGGGACGGGGATCCGGGTGGGGCGGCCGGGCAGCGCCGTGTCAGCGGTGGGCAGGTCGAGCTTCTTGCGGGCGGACCACACGATGGGCTCCTCAGGCATGAGTTGTCGTCGGGGCAGGGGACGTCACGTCGTACAACCAGGTCTGTCCTACGCGCGTTCCCGTTTCAGCGCAGCCAGCCGGCCAGCTTGCCGCCGCGCGAGACGGCCCGGAGCCGGGCCTCTGCCGCGTCGCGCGACTCCGCCGTCGCGACGACCAGCACCTGGTCCCCGGCCTGCAGCCGGGTGAAGCGGTCCGGGACGAGACTGCGGTCCTGGCGTACGACGAGGGTCAGGTGCGCCCCCGGCGGCAGCCGCAGCTCGTCGACATAGACGCCGATCAGGTGCGAACCGGCCGGAACGGTCAGCCCGAGCAGGTCGGCGCGGACGCGGTCGAGCGGCGCCGCCTCCACCTCCAGGTCGGCGGCCTGGTCGCTCTCGACGACGCCCAGGCGCCGCCCCACGAGGGGCAGCGTCGGGGCCTGCACCAGCGTGTAGACCACGACCAGGACGAGTACGACGTCGACGACCCGGGTCGCGCCGCGCACGCCCTCGGTCACGGGGATAGTCGCGAGAACGATCGGCACCGCGCCGCGCAGGCCGGCCCAGGACAGGAAGACCTGGTCGCGCCACGGGAGGCGGAACGGCAGAGCGGACAGCGCCACCGCCACCGGGCGCGCGAGCAGGGTTCCGACACCCCCGACGACGACCGCGGTCGGCAGCGCACCGGGCAGCCGGTGCGGTGCGGCCAACAGCCCGAGGAGGAGGAAGAGCCCGGCTTCGGCGAGCAGGGCGAGCGATCCGGCGAAGCCGAGCACTGCCCGGCGGTGCGGGAGCCGGGCGCTGCCGAGGGCCATGCCGGCGAGGTAGACGGCAAGAAAACCGCTGGCATGCAGGGCGTTCGTGGCCGTGAAGGCAACGAGCGTCAGGCCGACGGTGGCGACCGGGTAGAGACCGGCGGAGGGCAGTGCCGCGCGGGCCAGGAGGTGACGGCCGAGGTAGCCGATGGCGATGCCGAGCAGCGCTCCGGCGACGAGCTCGTAGGCGATGAGGCCAGCTGCCGCGATGACCGAGGTGTCGTTCCAGGCATCGCTGGAGGCGAGGGTGACGAGGACGACGACGGGGGCGTCGTTCAGCCCTGACTCGGCTTCCAGCGCGTGGCGCAGCCGGCCTTTCAGCGGCAGCCGGCGCAGCACGGAGAACACCGCCGCCGCATCGGTGGAGGACACGACAGCACCGAGCAGCACCGCCGTACGCACATCGATGTCGAGCAGGAAGTGCGTTGCCGACGCGACGATCGCGACACTGACGGCGACGCCCAGCGTGGACAGGACAGTGGCGAAGGGCAACGCGCCCTTCACCGCCGACCAGCGGGTCGTCAGGCCGCCCTCGGCCAGGATGATCGCCAGGGCGAACAGGCCGAGGTCGGCGGTCAGGCGGTAGTCGGAGAAGCGGATCCCGAGACCCGCCTCCCCGACTGCCATCCCGAGCGCGAGGTAGATGAGCAGCACCGGCAGCGCTGTGCGGCTGGCCAGCCGCACGGCGAGCACGGCGACCAGGAGCAGGCAGCACGCGCCGAGCACCACCAGGTTGAGGTGCCCGTCCACGCGTCACCTCCCGTTAGAGCACGGCCCCGGAGTCCTGCGGCACTCTTGCAGGCCCGGCTGCTCGGCGAGTCTGCGACCGCTTCGGCATCGGTGGTGGTGATGACGACCGCGCCTCGAAGGCCAGCAGCAGCGGGGTGGCCGTGAAGGCCGAGGAGTAGGTGCCGACGACGAGGCCGATCAGCAGCGCCAGGGCGAAGTCCGTCAGCGAGCTGCCGCCGAGGAAGGTCAGCGCGGCGAGGATGAACATCGCGCCGATGCCGGTGTTCAGCGTCCGCGGTGCGGTCTGCAGGATCGCGTCGTTGGCGACGGCCGCGAGGGGTTCCTTGCGTCGCTGTGACCAGGTCTCGCGGATCCGGTCGAGCGTCACGATGCTGTCGTTGACCGAGACGCCGATGATCGTCAACGCGGCGGCGAGGAAGACGCCATCGATCGACTTGCCGAGCCAGGCGAACAGGCCCACGACGATCAGGACGTCGTGCAGCATCGCGAGGACCGCCGCCGCGCCGAAGCTCCAGCGGAAGCGGAGGGCCAGGTAGGCGAGCTGCACTGCGAGCGCGATGCCGAGAGCCAGGATCGCCTTGTTGCGCAGCTCCTTGCCGAGCGTCGGCCCGATGAGGTCGTCGCGCTGCTTGGTGACGGTGCCACCGTCGCGCTCGAGAGCGTGCTGGATGGTCGTCTGCTGGGCGTCGGTGATCGGGCTGGTGCGGACCGTGATGTCCGCCTTGCCTGACTGCTGGACGATGGCCCGCGGGAACCCGGCATCGGCAACGGCTTGTCGTGCCTGGGCCACGGACACGGGCTGGCTGGTGGAGTACTCGACGGAGCGGCCGCCGGTGAACTCCACGCCGTACTGCAGGCCGCGGACGACGATGCCTGATGTCGCGAGGATGACGGCGACCAGTGAGATGCCGAGCCACCGCCGGCGGTAGCGCATGAGGTCCGGGCGGCGGCGGACGATCGCTTCCCGGAACCGGCCGAGAGATGCGAGGCCGCTCAGGCGTGGGCGGCGTACGACGGCGCCGCGGGCCAGTGCGAAGTCCGTGAGAGAGCGGCAGACGACGAGTGCCGAGACCATGGACGCGAGCACGCCGATGCAGAGCGTCACTCCGAAGCCGCGTACCGGCCCCGCGGCGAGCATGAACAGCAGCCCGGCGGCGAGCAGGGTCGTCGCGTTCGAGTCGGCGATGGCACTCCATGCCTTGCGGTAGCCGGTCTCGAGCGCACCGCGCAGGCCGCGCCGGTGACCGCCGGCGTACTCCTCTCGTGCCCGTTCGAAGACCAGGACGTTGGCATCGATCGCGAGGCCCGCGGACAGCAGGAGGCCGGCGAGCCCTGGCAGCGTGAGGGTGGCCCCGAGAGCGACGAGAGTGCCGTAGGAGATCAGGCCGTACGACGCGAGGGCGACGGCGGCGATCAGGCCGACCAGTCGGTAGACGATGACCAGGAACGCCGCGGTCAGCGCAATGCCGATGACCCCGGCCTTCAGGCTGGAGGCGATGGCGTCGGCCCCGAGCGTGGCGCCGACGGTGCGCTGCTCGATGACGGTCACCGGCACCGGGAGCGCGCCGCCCTTGATGAGGGCGGCGAGGTCGTCGGCCTGCTTCGCGCTGAAGCTGCCGGTGATCTGGGTGCGGCCGCCCACGATGCCGACGCCGCAGCGGACTGACGGGTCGACCTGCGGCGAGGAGATAACGTCACCGTCGAGGACGATCGCGATGCGGCGTCGGGGGTCGCCCGGGGCGGCGCAGGCGGCGTCGGCGGTCAGCTTCGTCCAGGCGCGGTCGCCCTTGCCGGTGAAGTCGATGCCGACGTAGCGGCTGGTGCCGAACTGCGCGTCGAGGGCGGCGGACGCGTCCTTCACCCCCTCACCGGTGAGCGCCGTGGGGCCGAGGTCGAGCGGTTGGCCGCTCTCGTCGACCGTGCTGCCCGTGGTCGTATCGAGCACGGGGTGAAAGGTCAGCTGGGCGGTCTGGCCGATGACCTTGCTCGCCTCGGCCGGGTCCTGCAGGCCGGGCAGCTCGACGACGATCCGGCGGTCGCCGGACCGCGCAATGGACGGCTCGGAGACACCCAGCGCGTCGACGCGGCGACGGAGCACCTCGAGCGCACGATCGGTGGATCGCCTATCGGCTTTGGTGGTGGGCGAGTCGTGGGTCTCCAGGACGATCTGCGTCCCGCCCCGGAGATCGATGCCGAGGCGGGGTGAGGTGGTGACGGTGAAGAACGCGGACAGGGCAAGCACGGTGAGCGCCAGAAGGGCGCGCACCAAGGAAGTGCGGTTCATGGGTTTCTCCAGCAGGGCATGCCGCCGCGGGCACGGTCGCGCCAACGGCGGCGACGGCAGGGACGCTCAGGTGCCTGCGGGAGAAGGTGGCGAGCGGCCGGTCGGTGCGGAGACGTCCGAGTCGGCGTAGGTGCTGGTCGGTGGGCGGGGGCGCTGGACGAGAAGGAGGCGCGGTGCCGCGAGGCGGGCGTCGCGGGCCGGCGTGCTGGGCAGCGGCACGGCCGATGCCGCCGCGACGGTCGCGCGGATCTCGGGACGGTCCGAGCGGTGCTCGGCACCGGTACGCCCACGCTGCGCCACTGCCTCTTGCGGCGTCACGGCGCGGGTGATGGCGAGGCCGGCGGACGGCGACGCTGAGGCGGCAGGAGTCGTCGGCGAGAAGAGGGCGGCGAACAAGAGCAGCAGGACGAGGACGGGCTTGGGTGTGCGTCGGTTGCCCATCAGACGTCCGTCGCGGCGACGAGCGGCTCGAGCACGACGTCGGGGTGATCGCGCAGCACGCGGTTGAGCCGCCAGCTGCCGGCGAACAGCGCGAGCAGCTCGCCGTCGCCGCGCTCGAGCACCTCGACGCCGCTCTCGCGGTCGAGGATCTTCGACCACTCCCGGTTGGTGCGGCGGGCCATCGTGTACTCGAGGTGGTCGATGGTGACCGGAGCCCCGAACTCGTTCTCCATCCGGTGCGTCGACACCTCGAACTGCATGGGACCAACTGCTGCGAGCACCGGCGCCTGGTCGCCGCGCAGGTCGCTGCGCAGGACCTGCACCACGCCCTCCTGCTCGAGCTGCTCGATGCCACGGCGGAACTGCTTGTAGCGGCCGGAGTCCTTGGCGCGTACGACGGCAAAGTGCTCGGGCGCGAAGCTCGGGATGGGCGGGAAGGTCACCGGCTCGTCGATGTAGAGGCTGTCCCCGACCCGCAGGCTGCTCGCGTTGACGAGGCCGACGACGTCACCGGGGTAGGCCAGGTCGACGGTGGAGCGCTCCCGGCCGAAGACCTGCTGGGCGTACTTCGTCGCGAAGGGCTTGCCGGTGGTCGAGTGCGTGACCACCGAGCCGCGCTCGAAGACGCCGCTGCACACGCGGACGAAGGCCAGCCGGTCACGGTGGGCCGAGTCCATGCCGGCCTGCACCTTGAAGACGAACGCGCTGAACGGCTTGTCGATCTCGCGCGGCTCGCCCTTCTCGTCGGGGCGCGGACCCGGCGGTGGGGCCAGCTCGAGCAGGGTGTCGAGCAGCTGGCGGACGCCGAAGTTCAGGACCGCCGAGCCGAAGAGGACTGGCGTCGTCTTGCCCTCGAGGAAGCCGTCCTGGTCGTGCACCTGTCCCATCGCGTCGAGGAGCTCGCTCTCCTCTTTCGCGAAGGCCCAGGCGTCGCCCTCGCTCTCGGCTGCCTCGTCCGGGCTCATGCGGCGCTCCGGCGCGACCGTGGCGCCGCCGGCTGTCCGGGTGAACTTGATGAAGTCGCCCGTGCGCCGGTCGATGACGCCGCGGAAGTCGCCGGCGATGCCGACCGGCCACGTCAGCGGCGTCGGCTCGAGGCCGGTGCGGTCGCGCACCTCGTCCATGAGCTGCAGGGCTTCGAGACCGGGCCGGTCCCACTTGTTGATGACGGTGAGGACCGGGATGCCGCGGTGCCGGCAGACCTGGAACAGCTTGAGGGTCTGCGGCTCCATGCCCTTGGCGGCGTCGACGAGCATGACCGCGCTGTCGACGGCGGCGAGTACCCGGTAGGTGTCCTCCGAGAAGTCCGCGTGCCCGGGGGTGTCGACCAGGTTGACCACAGCGCCGTCGTACGTGAACTGAAGGGCGGCACTGCTGATCGAGATGCCGCGGGCCTTCTCGATGTCCATCCAGTCGCTGACGGTGCTCTTGCGGCCGGCCTTGCCGTGGATCGCGCCGGCCTCGTTGATGACGCGGGCGTGCAGCGCGAGGGCTTCGGTGAGGGTCGACTTGCCGGCGTCGGGGTGGCTGATGACGGCGAAGGTACGACGGCGCGCAGCCTCGTCCCTCGCCGCCGTCGTCACCCTCGGAGGCTACCTGGGCGTCGCGTCGTCAGACCTCGTAGACGGTGTCGTCGTCGAGCGGGAACTTCAGCCAGGACAGCAGGGAGCGCAACTCGGCGTACGCCGCGAGCCGCGCCTCATCCGTGGCTGCCTCCTCGGCGCGCGCAACGGGTTCCCAGAGGCGGCGCACCATCGTCGGCCCGAGCTCGAGCAGGCCGCCGCTGCCTGCGGTTGCCCAGCGGGCGAGGACGTAGCGCACAACGGCGCCGACCGGGATGTCGAGGTTCGTCGCCAGTCCCGTCACGGTGCGCAGCGGGTCCAGCCGGCAGTAGTCCGCGACCTCCGCCTTGAAGTTGGCGTCGGGGTCATCGGCAGGCCACGGACCGCTCCAGCGGACCAGCTCGATCACGGGCGCGTCCTGGTTCTCGTCCACCGCCACAGCCTAGGAACCCCTGTGGGCCGGTTACGGTGACGAGCCGGATGGCGAGGTTGCAAGGGGGCGTCTTGGCGGGGCACGACGACGTGCGCGACATCGCCCTGTCGCTGCCGGATGTGGTGGAGGTCGACAGCGAGGGCTTCGACTTCCGCGTCGGCGGCAAGGGATTCGTCTGGTCGTACCCGGAGCGGCGACCTGGCCAGCGGCGGGTCATCCGTACCGATGTGGCGGTCCTGTTCGTCGGCGACGAAGCCGAGAAGCAGGCCCTCCTCAAGGGAGAGCCCGAACTGTTCTTCACGACCGACGGCTACGACGGCTGGCCCCTTGTCATGCTCCGGCTGGAGGCCGTCGACGTCGGACGGCTCGAAGAGCTCGTGACCGACGCGTGGGAGATGCGCCGAGCCCGGGTCCGCGGATAGCCGTCGCACAACCGAGCGCAGGTAACTGCCGTCGAGGACGGCTTTATCTCGGGGACTTTGGTCCTCGGTTCAGGAGGCGGAGGGCTCTGGCTGCGCGAGTCCCCGGAAGCAACGCTGGACTCAGTCGAGCCCAGGAACCTGAGATGTTTCAAGCCCTCACGTCGAGCACTCGCGTTCTTGGCGTGGCGCTCGTCGTCGGGCTCACCGTCGGCTCGGCGTCGTCGGCGTCAGCCGACTGGCGTCAGCCGCACGGAGTCCCCCGTCGCGCGCACGTCGCAGTGAGCGTCCACGCGGCCGCCTACGCCCTCCCGGCTCCGGTCCTCCGGTGGGACCCGTGCGCCGCTGTGCCGTGGTCATTCAACTCCGCCGGTGCCCCGCCGGGTGGCGAGGACACGGTCCGCGTTGCCGTCGCTCGGGTGAGCATCGCAACGCGGCTCCGCTTCGTCGACGTCGGAGCTTCGACGGTCGTCCCGGACAGTCCCGGCCTCGCCTCGGGCGTGCTGCTGATCGGCTGGACCACGCCGCGCGCATCGTCGCTACTGGCTGGCCAGCCGGCGAACACGACAGGCGTGTCGCAGGGACTCTCGGTTGGGTCGGCGATCATCGGCGAGGTCATCGCCCTCAACGCTGACCTCGTCGCGCCGATGACCGGGGCGTCCTCGTGGTACACGTTCGCTCTCCACGAGCTCGGTCATGCCGTCGGCCTCATGCACACGACCGACGCGACGCAGATCATGAACGCCACCATCCCTCCCGTCGTCGACTTCGGCACCGGCGACCTGGCCGGACTGGCA
>JAVXVI010000383.1:0-8868 GCA_032230005.1 Actinomycetota bacterium
GCGGGTCGGCGACATCGTGCGGGCGGTGGTGGTGGGGACCGACGGCGTGGACCTCGTCGCTGACCTGGTCCCGGCAGCGATCGCAGTATGAGTACGGCGCAGGGGCCGGGGGATCCGCTCACCGCCCCGGTCACTGCGCGGGTCAGCAACTTCAACATCGCCAACCAGCTGACGATCCTGCGGCTGGTCCTGGTGCCGGTCTTCGCGTTCGCGCTGCTCTGGGACGGCGGCGACAGCAGGCCGTGGCGCGTCGGCGCCTGCGTGGTCTTCGCGATCGCGTCGTGGACCGACCGCATCGACGGCCAGATCGCCCGCAGCCGCGGGCTGGTCACGTCGTTCGGCAAGCTCGCCGACCCGATCGCGGACAAGGCCCTGATCGGCACCGCGCTGATCGGGCTGTCACTGCTCGGCCTGCTGCCGTGGTGGGTGACCGCCATCGTGGTGGTCCGCGAGGCGGGCGTGACGCTGCTGCGGTTCTGGGTGATCCGGCACGGCGTCATCCCGGCCAGCCGCGGCGGCAAGCTGAAGACGCTGCTGCAGGGGCTGGCCATCGGCTTCTACCTGCTGCCGCTGTCCGGCTGGGCCGCGACGGGGCGGGCCTGGGTCATGGCCCTCGCGGTCGCGGTCACCGTCGTCACCGGCATCGACTACATCGCGCGGGCTGTGACGCTGCGCCGGACCAGTGACCGCGCGGCGATGAAGAGGGCGCGCAAGGCGGCGCAGGGGTGACGCTGACGGCAGCGGTCGTCGCCGTCGGCGACGAGCTGCTGCTCGGGGACACCGTCAACACCAACGCCGCATGGCTCGGCGGGGAGCTGGCTCGGGTCGGGGTGCAGGTGGTCGCGTCGACGATGGTTGGCGATGATCTGGCCCGGATGGCAGTTGCGTTTCAGCGCGCTCTCGAGGACGCGGACATCGTGGTGGTCACCGGCGGACTGGGCCCGACGAGCGACGACGTGACGCGGGAGGCGGTGGCCGCTGCGGCGGGGGTCGTCTTGACGCGCGACCCGGCCCTCGAGGACCAGCTGCGGGCCCGGTTCGCGGCCTACGGCTACCCGATGCCGGCCGAGGTGCTCAAGCAGGCCGATGTGCCTGTAGGCGGCACGCCCTTGGACAACCCGGTCGGCAGTGCGCCCGGCCTGCGGCTCCCGGTGGGGACGCGGGTGGTCTACGCGCTGCCCGGGCCGCCGCACGAGCTGCAGGCAGTTGCCGCCGTCGTACTCGAAGAGCTCCGCGAGCGGTCCGGAGCCGTCCTGCACACCCGGACGGTCTCGACGTCGGGCGTCGGTGAGCCGACGGTGGCAGAGATCGTGGAGAAGGCGGTCGAGGTGCCGGACGGCGTCTCGCTCGCCTACCTGGCCGGCGGCGGGATCGTGCGGGTGCGCTTCACCGGGAGTGACGACGCGGTGGTGCGGCGGCTCTCGGATGCCGCTGCTGCGGCGCTCGGCAACGATGTCTGGGGGCGGGACGGCGAACGGCTTGACGAGGTGGTGCACCGGCTGCTGGCCGCGCAGGACGCGACGGTCGCGGTCGCCGAGTCCCTGACCGGGGGGCTGGTCGGGGCGGAGCTGTCGCGGATGGCCGGCTCGTCGGCGACGTTCCGGGGATCGGTCGTGGTCTACGCCACCGACCTGAAGGAGACGTTGGCCGACGTGCCGGGTCCGCTGCTCGCCTCGGTCGGGGCGGTGTCCCCGGAGACGGCCGGTGCGCTGGCCAGCGGCGCGCGCGAACGGCTCGGGGCGACCTACGGCATCGGCGTGACCGGTGTCGCCGGACCGAGCGAGCAGGAGGGGCAGCCGGTGGGAACGGTGCACCTCGCTGTCAGCGGCCCGGACCGGTCGGTGGTGCGGAGCGTTCGGCTGTACGGCGACAGGGACCGCGTCCGCCGGCTCGCCGTCACCGGGGCCCTGGACCTGCTGCGCCGTCACCTGACCGGGTGATGGAAGCGCGCGGCGCCCCGCGGCGTTGTGCTCAGAGCGGACATCCCGTGGCGAACGAGTGCTGTTGTCGGGGGCCGCGGGTAACGTGATCTCCACGATCGGATGGGAGGGAGCTGGCATGGCGGTTCTTCGCACCCTGCTGGGTGAAGCGCTCCGGACCACCCGGCTGCGTCAGCAGCGGACCCTCCGTGAGGTCTCCGGCGCCGCCCAGGTGTCCCTGGGCTACCTGTCCGAGGTGGAGCGCGGCCAGAAGGAGGCCTCCTCCGAGCTCCTGGCCAGCATCTGCCGGGCGCTCGGCGTCCGGCTGTCCGACGTCCTGCGTGATGTCAGCGAGACCCTGGCGGTTCTCGAGCCCGAGCCGCTGCCGGTGCCCGACACCATCCCGGCGCGGGTCCCTGCGCTCGAGCCGGTCGGCAGCGACGGTCACCTGGTGAGCAACAGCGTGCGCGCCGAGATGCACGTCGTCGCCGCAGCCTGATTCGTCTGGCAGGCTGCTCGTGTGAGCAGTCCCTCCGACGCCCCGATCCGTGAGACCGGGACGCGTACCCGGTCCGGCAACGCGATGCTGCGCACCCGGGCGGCGATCCTGGACGCGACGGCGGGCTGCATCGAGCGGTACGGCGTGCGCAAGACGACGATGAGCGACGTCGCCTCGAAGGGCGGAGTGGCCAAGGCGACGCTCTACAACCACTTCCGGACCAAGGACGACCTGCTGAAGGCGCTGGTCCTGTCCCGGCTCGAGGCGCTGGCGTCGGAGTGCTCCGAGCTCGCGGCCGCCGGGTTGGGGCCTGCGCTGGAGCACGCCGGGCAGTGGCTCGACGCATGCCGCCCGGTGCGGCGGGTGGCGGCCGATGACCCGGCGCTGCTCGCGGCGCTGGGCACGCCGGCCACCGGACGGCTGTGGGACGCCGCCAGGGCCGCGGTCGAGACCGTGCTCAGGGAAGCGGGAGCGCCGAGTGACGCGGTCGCCGTCGACCTGGTGCTGCGCTGGTTGTGCGGGCACGTGATGTGGCCGGGGACCTCGAACGAGGTCGCTGCCGGCGCGCGACTGCTCGCGGTCGGACTCGGGCGAGCTCCCGAGCCGGCGGTCGCGGTTGTCGACGTGGCGAGCTCAGGTGAGGCGCCTGCGGTTGCCGGCGTCGGCTGGCCCAGCTGATGGCCGCGCGCAGTCGGGTGCCGCTGGTCGTGGCGGTCGTCGTCGGCGTGATCGCCGTCCTCGCCGTACGCGCCGCGACGTCCAAGGGTGGGTCGTCCTCGACAGCTGCGAAGCCGGCCGGGGACACCAAGGGCTGCACGACCCTGGCTGTCGCCGCGTCGTCGGAGAAGGCGGCCCTGCTGCAGGCGATCGCGCAGCAGTACGCCAAGGACGACGGATCGGCGGGTGGCAAGTGCGCGCGGGTCGTCGTCACCAGCAAGGCCAGCGGGGGCGCGACGACCGCGCTGGCCCGCGGGTGGGACGAGAAGGTCGACGGACCGCGCCCGGACGTGTGGACCCCTGCGTCGACGAGCTGGACGACGCTGCTGCGCCAGATGACGTCCACGCGTGACGCGCCCGACCTCGTCGGTGAAGGCAAGCCGCCGTCGCTCGCGCGTACCCCGCTGGTGATCGCGATGCCGAAGCCGATGGCGCAGACACTGGGGTGGCCGGCCAAGCCGATCGGCTGGGCTGACGTGCTCGCGCTGGCGAAGGACCCGCAGGGGTGGGCGCGCTACGGCAAGCCGTACGGCGCCTTCAAGCTCGGCAAGACCAACCCCAACTTCTCGACGTCCGGCCTCAACGCGACGATCGGTGCCTACTTCGCCGCGACGCAGCGCTCCTCCGACCTGACCGCGAAGGACCTGACCGACCCGAAGGTCGTCGACTACGTCAAGACGGTCGAGGCGGCTGTCGTGCACTACGGCGACACGACGCTGACCTTCCTGTCCAACCTGCAGAAGGCCGACGACAAGGGCCAGGGGCTGTCCTACGTCAGCGCGGTCACCGTCGAGGAGAAGTCGGTCTGGGACTACAACCAGGGCAACCCGACAGGTGACCCGAAGACGCTCGGGCAGCACAAGAAGCCGCACACGCCGCTGGTGGCGATCTACCCCAAGGAAGGGACGCTGTTCAGCGACAACCCCTACGTGACGCTGAAGGCCGACTGGGTCGACGACGCGAAGCGGGCGGTGGCCGACGACTTCCTCGCCTACGTGCAGGGAGCGAAGTCGCAGAAGCGGTTCACCGATGCCGCCTTCCGCGACTTCGAGGGCAAGGCGGGGTCGTTGATCAACCCCGACCAGGGGTTGCTGCCGGGACAGCCGACCGCCGTCATCGGACCGCCGGCACCCGCTGTGCTCGCCGGCGTGAAGGACTCGTGGGAGCGGCTGCGCAAGCGGGCCAAGGTGCTGCTCGTGCTGGACGTCTCAGGCTCGATGGGCGAGGAGGTCGGCTCGGAGGGCGCGACCAAGCTGGAGCTGGCGAAGAAGGCGGCGGCTTCTGCCGTCGGTCTGCTCGCGCCCGATGACCAGCTGTCGCTGTGGATCTTCTCGACCAATCAAAACGGTGACAAGCCGTATCGCGAGCTGGTGAAGTTCGGAGCCGCGCGCGACAACTTGGCGAGCGTGAAGCGACAGATCGCCGACCTGCAGCCGAACGGCGGGACCGGGCTCTACGCGACGGTGCGCGCGGCGAGCAAGGAGCTGACCGCGAACTACGACGCGACGCGCATCAACGCGATCGTGGTGCTGACCGACGGGCGCAACGAGTTCCCGGCCGACAACAACATCAACTCGCTGACCGCGGCGCTCAACCCCGAGGATGCCGATCGCGCCGTGCGGGTCTTCCCGATCGCGTACGGCGAGGACGCCGACCTCGGTGAGCTGACGAAGATCGCCGATGCCTCGAGGGCGGCGGCGTACGACGCCTCCGACCCGGCCTCCATCGACAAGGTCCTCACCGCGGTCCTCAGCAACTTCTGAGCCGGGCGCAGCAGGTTCGTCGGGCCGGCGTGGCGTCGGGTCGGGGCCGGCCGCGTCGGCGGGTCCTCTCCCGCCGTATGTCGAACTGGCCCAACATGTCGGACCGGCCGCTCGACTGGTCCAGCATCCTGGGCCACTTCGACACGCGCGGGCGCGAGTGCGGGCGGTCAGAGTCCGGGGTGTCGTTGCACGTGCCTGTCGAACTGCTGCCGGATGTGTCACTGAGTCGCTGGTGTGCCCGATGCGGCAGCAGTTCGACATACAAGCCGCGACCATGGGCGGGCACCGTCGGCCGCGGCGGGGTGGGCCGTCCTGGTGCGCGGCCCACCCGCGGCGTCCCCACCCGCGACGTCCCCACCCGCGGCGTCACGGTGCGCGGCGGCGGGCTGAGGGAGACTGTCGGTGTGAGCCTGTCGGACGAGCTGCGCGACCCGTGGGGGCTCGTCGCGGGTGGGGTGTCCGGCGGCATGGCGTGGGCGCTGGCCGCCGCTGCCCTCGGTGGCGGTCCGGCCATCGCGCTCGGCGTCGGGGTCGGCGCCGTGGTCGTGGGCGTCAAGGCAGTCACCGGGCTGGCTGTCGGTCGCGGGGACCGTCGCGAGCGGGCTCCCGAGCTGCCGAGGCCGCCGAGAGGGAGCTATCAGGCGCAGTGGCTCGACCGCGCCGAGTCGGCGGTGAAGAGCCTCGACGACATGGCCGCGACGACCCAGGTCGGCGCAGCGGGCGACGCGGTGCGCAACGCTGCTGACGAGGCCGGCGACACGTTGACCGACCTCGCCAGCCTCGCCGGTCAGGTCACCGCCGTCGAGCGCGCCTTGCAGCGGGTGGACGCGACCGGCCTCGACGCGGAGGCCCGCCGGCTCGATGACGCCGCGAAGCGCGCGCCGAGCCAGGAGATGCGCGACGAGATGGCGCGAGGCGCTGCCGCCGTACGCGACCGTCAAGACGTCCGGGATCGCCTCTCCGCCGCGCGCCAGACCCTGTTGGCACGCATGCAGGCGGTCGCGCTCGGGCTGGAGGGCCTGGAGGCCCGGCTGGCCGAGGTGCTGGCGATGACCGCGACGACCGGCGGCGTCGACACCACCGCGCAGCAGATCGCCGAGCTGTCCACGGAGCTGGACGGCCTGCGCGCCGGGCTGGCCGAGACCGAGGCGATCTCCCGCAAAGCGCTCGCCAGCGCTCCGCTCCCGCTGCCGAGCGAGCAGACCGGCGCTGACGGCTGACGCCCCGGGCGACTGCTGACAGGATGGGGGTGTCACCACACCCGGACGAGGAGCAGCACCGATGGCCAACCCCTTCATCAAGGGCTGGAAATATTTTATGGCGCTGCTCTCGGGCAAGCTCGACGAGTACGCCGACCCGAAGATCCAGATCCAGCAGGCGATCGAGGACGCGCAGCGCCAGCACCAGGCCCTGACGCAGCAGGCCGCCGCCGTCATCGGCAACCAGCGCCAGCTCGAGATGAAGCTGGCCAGGCAGATGACCGAGGTCGAGAAGCTGCAGGGCTCGGCCCGGCAGGCCCTCGTGCTTGCCGACCAGTCGCGGGCCAAGGGCGACGAGGCGAAGGCGACGGAGTACGAGCAGACGGCGCAGGCCTTCGCGACGCAGCTCGTCGCCGCCGAGCAGTCGATGGAGGACCTCAAGTCGCTGCACGACCAGGCGCTCACCGCGGCCGAGCAGGCCAAGAAGGCGGTCGAGACCAACGCGATGCAGGTGCAGACCAAGCTGGCCGAGCGCACCAAGCTGCTCAGCCAGCTCGAGCAGGCCAAGATGCAGGAGCAGGTCTCCAAGAGCCTGACCTCGATGTCGGAGCTGGCCGCGCCGGGCAACACCCCGTCGCTCGCCGAGGTGCGCGACAAGATCGAGAAGCGCTACGCCACGGCCCTCGGTCAGGCCGAGCTGGCCAGCAGCAGCGTCGAGGGACGCATGCTCGAGGTGCAGAAGTCGACGCTCGACATGGCCGGCTCGGCTCGGCTCGACCAGATCCGCGCCTCGCTGGCCGGCAACCAGCTGGCCGCGCCGCCCGCGACTCCGACGCCGCCGCTGGCCAGTGGCACTGCGGCCGAGGGCGATGCCGCAGCGGAGAAGACCTCCTAGCGCCGTGACGCCCGAGGACCGCCGGCTGGCGCGTCGGCTGGCGCGCGAGTCCCGCGCGGCCGGCCGCGTCGCCGCGCGGGCCGAGCTGCTGCACGTCAAGGCGCTCGCGCGCCGCGAGCGCGTCCTGCGCCGGGCGCACCGGCACCTGCGACAGGGCGCCGTCGGCGCGGTCGTCGCCGCGGGGGCCACGCTGTTCGAGCCCGGCAGCTCGCCGGTCCTGTGGGTGCTGGCGGCGCTGTTCGCGCTGCGGGCCGTGCACGCGTTCTCGACGTTGCGGCAGCCGCCGGTCGTGCCCACGGCTCCGCCGTCGTTGCAGCTGCCGCGCATCCCGCCCCCGCCGACTCCTGAGAGCGCGGCCTTTCCGGCCGTACGACGGCTCGAGGACGCCCGGGCGGCGATGGCCCGGCTGGTGCCGCTCGTCGCCCCCGCCGGACGCGAGGTGGCCGATGAGGCGTGGCGGACGGCGAGCGACGCGGACACCGCACTGCGCTGGCAGGCGGCCCGGCTGGCAGCCGTCGAGCCGCACCGCGGCGCCGAGCCTGCTCTGATGGATCTGCTCTACTCCGGCGTCGTCGCGCAGGAGCGGCTGGTGGCCGGCATGGCCGACTTGGTCTCGGCGAGCGCGGACCCCCATGCCGTCGGCCGGCTGCAGGACGCCACCGATGCGCTGCACGGCCTGGCGCAGGGCCTGCGCGAGGTGCGCTGATCAGACCCGGCGGCTGACAACGTCGTACGACGTCCGCCCCGCGTCCAGTCCCTGCTGCTCGAACCGCGTGACTGGGCGATGCTGCGGCCGACTGCCTTCGTGCGTGACCTCGTACAGGGGATGAGCGCGCAGCAGGTCGCGCACCTGCTCGGCGTACGGCGCCCAGTCCGTCGCGATGTGCAGCGTCCCGCCGCGGTGCAGCCGGCTGGCCGCCAGATCCAGAAACCCTTGCTGGACAAGGCGTCTTTTCGCATGCCGCGACTTCGGCCATGGGTCGGGGAAGAAGACGCGCACCTCGTCCAGCGACGACGGCGCGAGCATGTTGCGCAGCAGCACCACCGCATCGCCCTCAGCCACCCGCAGGTTGGTGAGGCCGAGCTCCTCGATCCGGCGCAGCAGGCGACCGAGTCCCTGCAGGTGCACGTCGACGGCCAGTACATCGCGGTCCGGATCTGCGGCTGCCATCGCGGCCGTCGCCTCACCCATCCCACTTCCCACCTCGAGGACGAGCGGCGCCATGCGGCCGAAGAGCCGGGCAACATCCAGTGGCACTCCGTCCACCGCCACGATGTCGTCGCCAAGCCGCTCGAGTGCGGCCGCGGTCGTGGTGCCCATCCGGCCACGTCGGTGCCGGTAGCTGCGGACGGTCATGGGTTGTACCTCGTGCGGCCGGCCGGTCGCGGCTGCCGAACAGCAGGGGCGGGCGCCGGGCCCAGCTGGCAGCTGGGGCACCAGTAGGAAAGGCGGGCGTACGGCGGATCGCCCTGCTCGGCCGAGAGGACCCGCGTCCCGCAGCGCCGGCACGGTCGGCCCTGCCGCTCGAACACCCAGTGCGTCTCGCCGCGGCGCAGCGAGCCCGTCGTGCTCTGCTCGATGCGGCCGCGGTTGGCGAGCATGAGCCGTCGCCCGTTCTGCACCAGCGCAGGCAGATCCGGCACGTCGCCGACGAGGACCCACGGCGTGAGACCGCGCAGGAACAGCATCTCGATGCGGTACAGGTTGCCGATCCCGGCCAGGTTGCGCTGGTCGAGCAGCGCCATCCCGATCTCGCGGGCTGGATCGGCAAGCAGCCGTCGTACTGCCTCATCCAGGTCCCAGTCGGGACCGAGCACGTCGGGACCGAGGTGCCCGACCGCGACTGCCTCGTCCGTCGTCTGCAGCAGCTCGACG
>JAVXVI010000384.1:0-9646 GCA_032230005.1 Actinomycetota bacterium
CCGCGGTCCCGGAGCGTCCGGTGGTGCGCCTGGTGGACCTGCCCGACTTCTAGACCGTCCGGGCCGTCGCCGCCAGCGCGAGCTCCTGCAGCACCCGGCGCGCCTCCTCGTCCACCGGTGCGGCCGCGATGGCGGTGAGCGCGTCGTCCATGAGCTCGCCGATGAGGTGCTCCACCCGGGCCAGTGCGCCCGTGTCGCGGATGACCTCCCGCAGCTCGCCGACCCCGGCCGAGCTCAGGTGCGGATCGCCGAGGTGCCGTCGTACGACGGCGGCCTGCCCCGGTGTGGCCTTGGTGAGTGCCATCGCGATCAGCGCGGTCCGCTTGCCCTCGCGCAGGTCGTCGCCGGCCGGCTTGCCGGTCTGCGACGGGTCGCCGAAGACGCCGAGGACGTCGTCGCGCAGCTGGAAGGCCTCGCCCAGCGGCAGGCCGTACCCCGAGTAGCCGTCGAGCACGTCCTGGCCGGCTCCGGCGAGCACCGCCCCGAGGTGCAGCGGCTTCTCGATCGTGTACTTCGCCGACTTGTAGCGGGCGACCCGCAGGGCGCTCTCGACCGTTCCACCGCCGCGGGCCTGCTCGATCAGGTCGAGGTACTGGCCGGCCATCAGCTCGACCCGCATCTCGTCGTACACGGGCTGTGCTCGCAGCAGCGCCTCGGCACCGATCCCCGACGTGTTGAGCATCTCGTCGGCCCAGATCAGGCACAGGTCGCCGAGCAGGATCGCCGCGGACATGCC
Source organism: Actinomycetota bacterium (assembly GCA_032230005.1). Classification (GTDB taxonomy): domain Bacteria; phylum Actinomycetota; class Actinomycetes; order Mycobacteriales; family SCTD01; genus RYN-124. The sequence continues at coordinate 737 of JAVXVI010000384.1, forward strand.
GAACGCCTCGGGGTCGCCGTGCCACTGCTCGCCCCGGTGCAGCGCTGCGAACCGCCGATGCATCGCCGGCCGGCCGCGGCGGGTGTCGCTTCGATCCATGACGTCGTCGTGGATGAGGGCGCAGGCCTGCAGCAGCTCGAGGCAGGCGGCGGCGGCCACCGCGGCGTCGGTGTCCTGACCGCCCGCGCCGCGCCAGCCCCAGTAGCAGAACGCCGGTCGCATCCGCTTGCCACCGGTGAGCAGGAAGTCGCTGATCGCGTCCTGGACCGAGACGAGGGAGGCGCTGATCGCGTCGAGCCGCGTGCCCTGGCCGGACAGGAACGCCGCCAGGGCCTTGTCCACCCGCTCCCGCAGGTCGTCGCGGTCGAGCGGGCCGGTGCTCATGCTGGCGAAGGGTAGGCCGCCTTGCGAGGCTGCGCGACCCGAGCCGACTAACCTCGGCGCATGACCAGCCGCTCGATCCGCGATCTCCTGTCGGCGGATGGGCCTGTCTTCTCGTTCGAGTTCTTCCCGCCGAAGGACGACGAGGGCGAGCGCACGCTGTGGCAGTCGCTGCGCCAGCTGGAGTCGCTGCGGCCGAGCTTCGTGTCGATCACGTACGGCGCGGGCGGCTCGACCAGGGACCGAACCGTCGACATGACGGAGCGGGTGGGCAGCGAGACGACGTTGCTGCCGCTCGCGCACCTGACGGCCGTCGACCACTCGATCCCGGAGCTGCGCCGGGTCATCGGGCAGTACGCCGACGCCGGCGTGCACAACATGCTCGCCCTGCGCGGCGACCCGCCCGGCGACCCGCAGGCCGAGTGGCGCAAGCACGTCCACGGCCTGGAGTACGCCGACGAGCTGGTCCGCCTCATCAAGGAGCACGGCGACTTCACGGTGGGGGTGGCGGCCTTCCCGGAGAAGCACCCGCGCTCGCCCGACCAGGAGACCGATGCGCGGTTCCTGGCGCAGAAGTTCCGGGCCGGCGCCGACTTCGCGATCACCCAGATGTTCTTCTACGTCGACGACTGGCTGCGCCTGCGCGACCGGGTGGCGAAGCAGGGCTGCGACCAGCCGATCATCCCGGGGATCATGCCGGTGACCAACGTCGGCCAGATCGAGCGCTTCGCGATCCTGTCCGGCGCCGCTTTCCCGCCCGAGCTGGCCGACAAGCTGCACGCCGTCGAGGGCGATCCGACAGCCGTCCGCGCCATCGGCGTCGACTGGGCGACCGCTATGTGCGACCGGCTGCTCGCCGAGGGCGCTCCCGGCCTGCACTTCATCACCCTGAACCGCTCCACGGCCACCCGCGAGATCTGGGACCGGCTCCGGCTGTCCGCTTCGCGCTGAACCGATCGCCGCCGCGCTGCGTCCTACCTCCACCAGTCCACCGTGGAGGCCCGTCATGCGTCGTACCGCCCTGCTCGCCGTCCCTCTCGTCCTCCTCGTCGCCGCCGGCTACGTCGTCGGCACCGTGCACTCGCCACGCACGGCATCGGCTGCAGCCGGAGACCCGGCCACGCAAGGCGTGGTGGTCTCCGGCCTCGGGAAGGTGAGCGGGACGCCGGACGTGCTGCGCGTCCAGCTCGGTGTGGAGGTGCGGCGCGCAGACGTCTCGGCCGCGCTGCGCGACGCCAACACGGTGCAGAACCGGGTGCGCAACGCGCTGCGTGGTGACGGCGTCGACCCCAAGGACATGCAGACGGCCGACGTGTCGCTCTACCCGGCGTACACGAACAAGGGCGCACCCAACGGCTACACCGTCAACCAGTCGCTCATCGTGAAGCTGCGCGACCTCGCGCGAGCCGGCAAGGCCATCGGCGACGCGGTCGAGGCGGGCGGCAACGCTGCGCGCGTGCAGGGCGTGTCGTTCGCGCTGGAGGACAACGCGGCGCTGCTCGAGAAGGCGCGCGACGCGGCCTACGGCGAGGCCAAGAAGAAGGCGGACCGCTACGCGCAGCTGTCCGGCCGTTCGCTCGGCCGGGTCGAGCTGATCAGCGAGGAGGTTCCGCAGGACGCGCAGCCGATGCCCTACGCGCGGGCCGCGCTGTCTGCGGCGGCACCCGCGACCTCCGACATCCCGCTCGACGCGGGGCAGTCGCAGGTGAGCGTGTCGGTGACGGTCCGGTGGTCACTGGGCTGAGGCCGCTCTACGTTGGCGGCATGGGCCCGCCGCTCGACCGCGAGGGCTACTTCGCTCGATGGCAGGACCTGCACGGCGGCTACGACCCGAGGACCGGCGGCGTCGTGCTGCGAGGCTGGCTGACGGTGGTCTACGTCCTGGCTCGGCCACTGGCTCGCGTCGGTGTGCACCCGGATCTCGTGTCCTGGTCGTCGGCGGGGATGGCGGCTCTCGTCGTCGGCCTCAGCCAGGTCGGTGGGCGCTGGTGGATCGCGGCGGGCTGCGCCGTCGCGGCCAGCGGGCTGCTCGACGGCATCGACGGCTGTGTCGCGGTGCTCCAGGAGCGGACGTCTCGGTGGGGCTACGTCCTGGACAGCGTGGTCGACCGGGTGTCCGAGTCGCTCTTCCTGGTGGCTGTCGTGGCGGTGGGTTGTCCGGTGTGGCTGGCCGTCGCCTGTGGGTTCGGCTGCTTCCTGCTGGAGTACCTGCGGGCGCGGGCCGGCAACGCAGGTGGCGACGACGTCGGGCGCATCACGATGGCGGAGCGATCGACGCGGGTCATCCTGTTGGCGCTGTCGATCCTGGTGAGCGGCCTCCTGCCCGGACGCGCCGACACGGTCTCCGCGCTGGGGCCGGCGGTGCTGCTGGCCATGACAGCCGTCGCCGTCGTACAGCTGGGCATCGACGTGCGCCGCCGGCTGGTGTCGCTCTAGGCCGGACCGATCAGCCCCGCGACGATGCGGGCCGACAGAGCGACCAGCGGCAGCCCGCCGCCCGGGTGCGACGACCCGCCGACGAGGAACAGCCCCGGGACGGGTGAGCGGTTGGCCGGTCGCAGGAACGCCGCTGCGGCGCCGTTGCTGGACGTGCCGTAGATCGCGCCGCCGACCGCGCCGGTCCGCTCCTCGAGGTCGGCGGGCGTGATGGCCTCGGACCACAGGATCCGGTTGCGCACGTCCAGCCCCTGAGCGTCCAACAGGTCGACGAGATGGTTGGCGTACGACGAGGCGAGGCCGGGCGCGCGCCAGTTGATCGCTCCCGGGCCGCTGCCGTGCCGAGGTGCGTTGACGAGGACCGAGAGGGACTCATCGCCGTCGGGGTGAGCGGTCGGGTCATCGGGGCGGGTCAGGTAGAGGGTCGGGTCGGCGACCGGCTCTGCGGTTCGGCCGAAGACGGCGTCGAACTCCGCGTCGTAGTCCGCCGGGAACAGCACGGTGTGGTGGGCCAGCCGATCCGTGCGACCGCGCAGGGCGAGCAGCAGCACGAAGCCGCTCAGCGACGGAGTCGCGCGGGCGAGGCGCCGTGCCGCGCGAGGCACGTCGACCAGCCCGCCGTAGACGGTGGTGGCGTCGGTGTTGGCGACGACGACGTCGGCCGGGAGGCGGCCGCCGTCGGCGAGGCGGACCCCACAGGCGCTACCGGCCTCGGTCTCGATGCGGGTCACCCGGGTGCCCAGGACGAGGGTGGCGCCGCACTCGAGCGCCCGAACGTGCAGCGCGTCCGCGATACGGCGGAGCCCGCCTTCGACGTACCAGCCGCCGAAGCGCTGCTCGACGTAGGGCACCACAGCCAGCGCGGCAGGTGCCTTGCGTGGGTCGGAGCCGGTGTAGGTCGCGTAGCGGTCGAGCAGCATCCGCAGCCGCGCGTCGCGCAGGTAGCGGCGGCCCAGCCCGCGCAGCGAGCGCCCCGGTGCGATCGTGCGGAGGTCGCGCGGCTGGCGCACCACGAGGCCGGCGAGCGTCCGCATGCCGTCCAGGGGCGACTCGAGGAACGGCTCCCTGGTCGCGTCCCAGATCCGTGCGGCGCGGGTCATGAGCCGCCGCCAGTCGGCGCCGTTGCCGGGCCCGAACGCGGAGTCCAGCCGCTGGCAGAAGTCGTCGAGGTCGTCGCCGCTCTCGACGCTCGTGCCGTCGGCGAACCGGTAGCGCGCGGTCGGTGCCAGCCGACTCAGCGCGAGGCTGTCCGGCCACCCGCCGGTGTCCTCGAACAGGTCGAGGAGGACCTGCGGCATCGTGAGCAGCGAGGGCCCGGTGTCGAAGCGGAAGCCGTCCCGCTCGTAGGTACCGAGCTTGCCGCCGACGACCGGCTGCGCCTCGACCACGGTGACCTCGTGGCCCAAGCGGCCGAGGCGGGCCGCTGCTGCGAGCCCACCCACCCCGGCACCGATCACCACGATGCGGCTCACAGGACTCGGCCCTTCCAGGTCAGGGTGCCGCGACGGCGGGCCGACCGGGAGCGGATGGTGAGCCAGCAGAGCAGGCTGACCGAGACCGGCTGGGCGAGGGCATCCGGAAGGCTCTGCCCGCCGGTGCGCCGCGCGCTGATGACCCGGCCACCCACGCCCGCGGCATAGGCGACAGCGCCGGCGCGGGACCCGCGCAGCGCGGCGACGGCCGGGACGACGTAGAGCAGCGCGAGCAGTCCGACCGCCGGGGCCGGCAGCGTCCACGCCGACTTGGTGTAGCCCTCGACGAGCGCCGACCAGTCGTCGTACATCGTCGTCGTACCCAGCCCCGTGCCATCGGCGACGCCACCGCGGCCACCCACGCCCTTCACAGCACGAAGCAGTGCGATGTCCTCCACGACCTGGTCGCGCACGGCGGCGTGACCGCCGGCCCGGTCGTAGGTGTCGCGGCGTACGGCGAGGAGCTGGCCGTTGGCGGCCGACAGCGACGGCCGAGGCGAGCGCTCGGCCAGCCGCAGCGGCAGGAATGTCAGCCAGGACCACTGCAGCAGCGGCTGGACCAGCCGGGTCGCGCCGGGGGTGTTCTGCCGCGGGTAGGGGGAGACGAGGTCCAGCTCGTCGAGCATCGCGACGGTGGCGGCGATCGCATGCGGCGCAAGCACGACATCGGCGTCGACGAAGACCAGCGCGGTGCTCTCCGGATCGGCTGCGTCAGCGAGCTGCTGGCAGGCGTGCGGCTTGCCGAGCCAGCCTGTCGGCAGGGGTCGTCCCATCAGCAGGCGGACTCGGTCGTCACTGCCCGCGATGCGTCGTACGACGTCGGCGGTCGCGTCCGTCGAGCCGTCGTCGAGGACGAGCACCTCCATCAGGCCGCTGTCGTCCTGGGCCAGCAGAGCGCGCAGGCAGGGCTCGATGCGGTGTGCCTCATCGCGCGCGGGGAGCAGGACGCTGGTCCTCGCGGTGAGGGCGGCGGGCACCGGCGTGCGCAGCAACCGGGCGTTGACGGCGGTGTGCGCGGTGAGGGCGGAGACCATGAGAGCGACGCAGCGCATCGGCTTCATGGGCGGAGCGACCAGGCGAAGGGGACGGCGACAAGGCCCATTCCGATGCCGCCGACGAGCGCCGTGAGAGGGCGCCCGAAGAAGGCGGCGTTGGCGAGCACCGACGACCCATAGGTCCAGAGGAAGAGGCCGGCCGGCTGCCGGTCGTCCGCGGCTTGGCGGGGGAGGTGCTGCAGGACTGCGAGCAGGAGAAGGGCGACCACGAGCCAGCCCAGGTAGTTGGACACGGGCACGTCGGGCGCCCCAGGCAGGGCGTGCTTCACGTGGGTCCACCTCCAGTGGTGGGCCGCGACCATCTGCGGGTCGAGGAACAGGTCCCAGGAGGCAAGGGCGTAGCCGCCGATGAGTGCGGCTTTCGGCCGCGAGCCGCCGGCCAGGTGCTGCCCGACGAGCAGGCAGGGGTAGGCCATCATCGACCAGGCGAGCGGGATGACGACCGGTACGCCGAGGGCCTTGGCGCCGAGCGAGCTCGCATAGGAGTAGTCGCCGAACGGGATGCCGGTCGCCGTCCCGACCGCCTCGGCGAGCAGTCCCGTTCCGACGGTTAGGACGAGGAAGGCCGCCGTCCACGTGAGCCCGCGATGGACGAAGGCGTGGGTCGCGCTGGCAAGGAAGAACGTCACGACGGTGACGACGGTCAGCACGTCCCGCGCGTGGTGGTGCACCAGCGGGTACGCGATCTCGAGCAGCACCGTCGCGATCGCGAGCACCGCCGGGATCTGGCGCAACGGGGAATGCGCCGCTGTCGCCACGAGGGGCAGCCTAGGTAACGGGCCGACAGCGAAGATCTTCGCGGATCTGACCCGGCCAGGAGCGGGTCAGATCCCCGAAAAGCGGAAAGAGCAGGAGGTCAGAGGCGGCGGGACTGGGCGTGCAGGTCGCTCACGCCGCCGTACCGGGCAGCGCGCGCCATCGCGCGGTCGAGGGCGCGCAGGTTGCGCCGGGCCACGAGCCGCGCCCGCAGAGATCTGTTGTTCATGTCGGCTCCCCTCGTGCCTGGATGTGCTCTTCCAGGATCGGTGCGGGGATGCCCGCTACGAAGTGCAGCGCACTGTGAGCCGCGCGACATCAGCCGCTCTCACGCGGGCCGCGAGAGCCAGATCACACCGGCTTGAGCGACTCCCGCAGCCGTCGTACGGCTTCCGCCAGCACGACCCGTGACTGCTCCCCGTGCTGGTCGAACCAGTCCGGCTCGTCGTCGGTCAGGTCGTCGTACGCGTCCTCGAGCGCCAGCAGCCCTGTCCCGGCCGGGTCGTCGATCAGCAGGTGCCACAGCTCTGAGACCTCGGCGGTCGTCGGCACCGGTGCCCCTGTGGTCAACCAACCGCCGAGGTCCAGGTCGATCTCGTCCGGTAGGTCCTCCACGAGCTCGAAGCCGTGCTCCTGCGCGTGGTGCTCCAGCCCGGCCCGCGAACCCCACACCGGCACCGATGCCCCCACGTGCAGCAGCAGGTCGGCGTCCTCCTCCACCACCCAACCCGCGTGCCAGCGGCTACCACGGTCGACCAGCAGGACTTCGAACAGCTCACGCACGTCGGGTCACCTTTCGGAGCAGGGAGGGCTTGCGGTCGGCGAGCGCCACTGCCGCGGCGCTGCGGCCACTCGCACCGAACACGCCACCGCCCGGATGGGTCGAGGCGCCACACAGGTAGAGCCCAGCCAGCGAGGGAACGCGGTAGCCCGCGAGCTCGGGCATCGGTCGCCACAGGAACATCTGGTCGAAGGCCATGTCCACGTGCATGACCTGCCCGCCGCGCAGTCCCATCTCCCGCTCGAGGGCGAGCGGCGTCTGCACGTGCATCTGCTCGACCGAGGACGCGAAGCCCGGCGCAACGCGGTCGACCGCCTCGACCAGCTTGGTGCCCTCGCGCTCGCCGATCGCGTCCCAGCTTTCCCCGTTGGACAGGGCATAGGGATGCCACTGCCCCCAGACGGTCACGTTGTGCTTGCCTGCCGGCGCGAGCGTCTCGTCGAAGGCGCTGAAGGTCATGGCGAGTACGGCGGGGGCAGTCGGCGGCAGGCCTGCGACGTACTCCCCGTGGGCCCGTCGAAGGTGCTGCCGCGACGGTGCAAGCAGCTGCAGCGCGCGATGGGTGTCGGCCTGTGCTGCCGGGTAGCGCGGCAGGTCGCTGGTCGCGAGCCGGACCACCATTCCGATCCCGTTGCCGATGCGGACGGTGCGCCGGGCGCGCTCCAGGAGCGGAGACGCGGCGAGCTCCAGCGTCGTCAGGACGTGGCAGCCGGCCATGACGATCGACGCGCGCAGCTGCTCACCGGACTCCGTCAGCACGCCGGTCACCCGATCACCGGCCGACGTGATGGAGGCCGCGCCGTCGCCGAGGCGCACCCTTCCGCCGTACGACTCCAACCGCCTCTGCAGCGCGACGCTCAGCATGCCGCTCCCGCCCCGCGGATGCCCCGGCGGCTTGAGGTGCATGACGGTGTTCCAGCCCACCAGGTCAGCCGTCGCGACCTCGTGCGTCGGCGGTCCCGACTGCGCGCCCATCCAGGCGAGCGCCGTCTTGAGCCGCTCGTCGTCGAAGTGCTCGTCCAGCAGCGCGTCGCCGCTGGTCATGAACTGCCGCGACAGCTCCACCCCTGGCAGTCCCGTGGACCGCCCGACCCCCCACAGCGTGCGGCCGAGGTGCAGCGGGGTGGGCGGCCCCTGGAAGGCCTCGAAGACCCGCACGTTGCGCGCCGACCAGTCGAGGACGAAGGCGCGGTAGGCATCCGCGTCGCGCGCGCCGCACAGCGCCTCGATCGATGCGCAGGTCCGGTCGAGGTCGACGTAGAAGTGGATGCCCGCATCCCCGAAGGGCGCGAAGCCCCAGGGGTCGAGGTCCTGGTACTCCAGCCCACACTCGTCGAGGCGCAGGTCCTCCACGATCCCGGTGTGCCGGATCATGATGTGGGCGCTCGAGCCGCGGTCCATGCGGTAGCCGGGGAAGCGCTCCACCGTCGAGACCGCTCCGCCGATGACGGTGTCCCGTTCGACCACCTCGACGTCGAGGCCCGATCGCGCGAGGTAGCAGGCGGCGACGAGCGCGTTGTGACCAGCTCCGACGACGACGGCGTCAGGCACGCAGGTCCTTGCCCAGCACGGCGAACGCCCGCGGGTCGCCGGGGAAGAACAGCCCGCGCACCAGGTCGACCCAGCCCTCTTCCCGGTAGAAGCCCCGGGCCCGGGTCTCCTTGTCCGGGGTCGTGAGGATCGCCGTCGGCGCCGGTGGTCCGGACAGCAGGAGATCGAGCAGCGACCGCCCGAGGCCCTGCCCCTGGTGCGACGGCCGGACGTGCAGCTCGCAGACCTCGAACGCGCCGTCCAGCCAGTGCGTCGCGTTCTGCGCGCGCAGCGCCGCCTGCACCTGGTCATGCCACCACTGGCCGGGCCCACCGAGGTAGCCGTAGGCGATGCCGACCAGCCGGTCGTCGTCCTCGACAGCCGCGACAGTGCGCAGCCCGTCCCGCTCGAGGTGCGCGGTGACGATCGGCCGACGACCGCGCGCGGCGAGGGTTGACACCTCCATCGCCTCCGCGTAGACGTCCAGCAGGTCGTCGCG
>JAVXVI010000385.1:0-5223 GCA_032230005.1 Actinomycetota bacterium
CATGCCGACCACGTCACCGACCAGGTGCGGGACGCGGTACGCCTCGACGCCGACCGGCCGCGCGCCGGGGGAGTAGCCGCGCTGGTCGGGAGCGACCACCCGGTAGCCCGCGTCCGCGAGAGCCGGCATGACCAGCCGCCACGACCAGGACGTCTGCGGGAACCCGTGCAGGAGCAGCACGACCCGCCCGTCCGCCGGCCCGGCCGCCAGTGCGTCGAAGACGAAGTCCCCGACCGTCAGCTGCAGGTTGTCCATGCCGTCACCCCCAGTAGAAGGCGGTTGCGCAGATCCCGTAGAGCGCCACCAGGGACACCCCTTCGAGCCACGTGCTCTCGCCGTCGAACACGACGACCACGGTGACGATCACCGAGATGGCAAGCACCGCGATGAGGAGCGGCGACAGCACCAGGGTGAAGGACGCCCCGACCAGAGGCGCGATGAGCACCAGCACAGGAGCCAGCACCAGGGCGATCTGGATCGGGCTCTGCAGGATCACCGAGATCGCGTAGTCCATGTTGTTCTTCGCGGCCAGCTGGATGCCGACGACGTTCTCGACGGCGTTGGACGCGATGGCCACGATGACGAGCCCGGCGAACGCCTGTGACAGGTGCAGCACCTCGATGGCGGGAGTGAGGGCGACGACGAACCAGTCCGACACGAACGCGGCCCCGACCCCGGACACGGCGAGCATTCCGAGGGCAAGTGCGAGCGACCACTCCCGGACCTGCCCGTCGGCGTCCTGCTCGACCGACGTCTCACCTGCGGCTGGCGTCTCCGACCGGGCGAGCGCGGCAGGGAGGGAGAGGATGAAGACCAGCAGCAGCAGCGCAGCGACGACCCGGCTGAAGGCGAGCTCGTGACCGTGCGCCGGTGAGTGCAGTGCGTCGGTCAGCGCAGGCAGCATCAGCCCGGCGACAGCGAGCAGCATCAGCAGGCCGAGGTTGCGCGCCGTGGGGGCCGGGAAGCGCTGCACTCCGTGCTTCAGCCCGCCCACGATGAAGGCGAAGCCGAGGACGAGCAGGACGTTGGACAGGATCGAGCCGACGATCGCGGCGCGTACGACGTCGTCGAGCCCGGCCCGCAGCGCGAAGATGCAGACGAAGAGCTCGGGCAGGTTGCCGAGCGCCGACTGCACGACGCCGGTCGCCCCGGCCCCGAGCTTGTCCCCGAGCGCGTCGACGGCCACTCCGACCAGGGACGCCAGCGCGGCCAGGGCCAAGGCGGACACGAGGAACGGCACGATCTTGCCGACGGGGTGCGCGTCCATGACGCCGGCCGCTGCGGTCAGCACGAAGGCGATCACCAGGAGTCGCTTGTCGGCGAAGGACAGGGCGCTCACAGACGGGCCTCCTGGAAGTCAACGGCGGTGCGAGGCACCATAGGGGCATGACGATGCTCGACCCGACCGCGGTCCCCGCCACAGCGACCGCCACGCATGAGGTCACCAACCAGCCGCCGCCGCTGGCGGGCCATGACGTCGCCGCCGACGCGGCGCTGCTCGCCGGGCTGGAGCGCGAGGGAGCCGGCTGGCACGTCGATGACCTGCACCGGCTCGGCCGCCTGGCCGGCTCGGACGAGGCGCAGCGCTGGGGCGAGGAGGCCAACCGCAACGAGCCGGAGCTGCGCACCCACGACCGCTACGGCCACCGGATCGATGAGGTGGAGTTCCACCCCTCCTGGCACAAGCTCCTCGACGTCGCGGTGTCCGAAGGGCTCGCCGGAGCGCCCTGGGCGGACCAGCGCCCGGCGCCGCACGTGGCGCGCGCGGCGTCGTTCTACGTCTGGGGTCAGGCGGAGGGCGGCCACGGCTGCCCTGTCTCCATGACCTACGCCGTCGTACCCGCACTGCGTCACGCACCCGAGCTCGCCGCCGCCTACGAGCCGCTGCTCACGAGCCGGGTCTACGAGCCCGGCCTGCGGCCGCCGCTCGGCAAGGCCGGGCTGCTCGCCGGCATGGGCATGACCGAGAAGCAGGGCGGCTCCGACGTCCGGGCCAACACGACCACCGCGACGGCGAGCGCCGACGGCACGTGGTCGCTGCGGGGGCACAAGTGGTTCACCAGCGCCCCGATGTGCGACGTGTTCCTCGTCCTGGCCCAAGCACCCGGCGGCCTCTCCTGCTTCCTCGTGCCGCGCATCCTCCCGGACGGCACCCGCAACACGTTCAAGATCCAGCGCCTCAAGGACAAGCTCGGCAACCGCTCCAACGCCAGCAGCGAGCCGGAGTTCGACGGCACCGTGGCCTGGCTGGTCGGTGAGGAGGGCCGGGGCGTTCGCACGATCATCGAGATGGTGTCGATGACGCGGCTCGACTGCGTGATCGGGTCCTCGGCGCTGATGCGGCAGGCCGTCCTGCAGGCGACGCACCACGCGTCCTACCGTTCGGCCTTCGGCGGTCTGCTCGTCGACAAGCCGTTGATGCGCAACGTCCTCGCCGACCTGTCACTGGAGTCCGAGGCGGCGACGACGCTGATGATGCGGCTCGCGGGGGCGGTGGACCGGGCCCAGAGCGGGGACGCCCAGGAGCAGGCCTTCAAGCGCCTCGCCGTCGCGGTCGGGAAGTACTGGGTCACGAAGCGCGCGCCCAACGTCGCCGCCGAGGCGCTCGAGTGCCTGGGCGGCAACGGCTACGTGGAGGAGAGCGGCATGCCGCGGCTCTACCGCGAGGCACCGCTGAACTCGGTGTGGGAGGGCTCGGGCAACGTCAACGCCCTCGACGTCCTGCGCGCGATGGTCAGGGAGCCGGCGTCGGTCGAGGCCTTCTTCGCCGAGGTGGACCTGGCGGCTGGTGCCGACCCGCGACTCGACGACGCGGTGGTCGGGGTGAAGGCCGGCCTGGAGGACCTCGAGGACATTGAGTCCCGGGCCCGTCGACTCGTGGAGCGGATGGCGCTCGTCCTGCAGGGCTCGCTGCTCGTCCGGCATGCGCCGTCGGCTGTTGCCGACGCCTTCTGCGCCAGCCGGCTCGCGGGCGACTGGGGTCATGCCTTCGGCACGCTGCCCCGCGGGGTGGATACGGCTGTCCTGGTGGACCGGGCTCTGCCGCAGTTCTGACCGTCGCGCTCACGGCAGTCGACTAGCGTCAGCGCGTGCCTGCCGCCAAGACTGCGAAGAAGTCTCCGAAGAAGACCCCCGTCAAGATCGCCAGGAAGCCGGTCGCCGCCAGGCCGTCGTTCGCTGTCGAGCGCTTCTCCCTGGACAACGGCTTGCGGGTGGTCGTCAGCCCGGACGCGAGCAGCCCGGTCGTCGCTGTCGCCGTCTACTACGACGTGGGGATGCGCTCCGAGCCCGAGGGCCGCACCGGCTTCGCGCACCTGTTCGAGCACCTGATGTTCCAGGGGTCGGCGAGCCTCGGCAAGACCGAGCACTTCACCTACGTGCAGGGCAGCGGCGGCACCCTCAACGGCTCGACGCACGTCGACTACACCAACTACTACGAGGTCCTGCCGAGCAACGCCACCGAGCTGGCGCTGTTCCTCGAAGCGGACCGGATGCGCAGCGTCGCGCTGACGCAGGAGAACCTGGAGAACCAGGTCGCCGTCGTGCAGAACGAGATCAGGGTCAACGTGCACAACCGGCCGTACGGCGGCTTCCCCTGGCTCTCGCTGCCGCCCGTCCTCTACGACTCGTTCGCCAACAGCCACGACGGCTACGGCTCCTTCGTCGACCTCGAGGCGGCGACCCTCAGCGATGCGCAGTCCTTCTTCGACCGCTATTACGCGCCGGGCAACGCGGTCCTGACCGTGGCCGGCGACGTCAAGACCGAGCAGGTCCAGGAGTGGGTCGAGCGGCATTACGGCGACATCCCCGGCCGGAGGACGCCCAAGCGGCCGTCGTTCGCGGAGCCGCCGCTGACCCAGGAGCGGCGCGGACACGTGACCGACATGCTGGCCCCCGCGCCCGCAGTGGCGATGGCCTGGCGGACCTCGAACCCGGCGAAGCTCGACACCTTCCTGCCCTACGTCGTGCTCGCCGAGGTCCTCACCGACGGCGACGCGGCCCGGTTGCAGGACCGGCTGCTGATGAAGGACCGCAACGTGACCAGCGTCGGCGGCTACGTCGGGATCATGGGCGACCCGCTCGACGCCCGCGACCCCACGCCGCTGCTGGTGGAGATCCACCACCCGGAGGAGACCTCGGTGGACACCGTCATCAGCACGGTCGACGAGGAGCTGGACCGGCTGGCGAACGACGGCCTCACCGAAGGCGAGCTGGCCAGGACGGTCGCGCGCATGACGGCGCGCTACGTGCGCGAGCTCGACCCGGTCATGGGCCGGGCGCAGCAGCTGTCGGTCTTCGAGCAGCAGCGGTCGCGGGCCGAGCTGGTCAATGAGCTGCCGGAGCTGCTCGACCAGGTGACCGCCGAAGCTGTCCAGAAAGCGGCCGCGACGCTGCGGCCCGACAACCGCGCCATCGTCGAGCTGCGGCCGGAGGCATCGGCATGACGACGGCCCGCACCGTCCCAGCCCTCGGCAAGCCGCGGATCGCGCGACTGCCCAGCGTCTCCGACACCACCCTGCCCAACGGGTTGCGCGTGCTGGCAGTACGCCGCGCCGGGGTGCCGCTGGTGGAGCTGCGGCTGCGGATCCCGTTCGCGGGAAAGGGTGACGACTACGTCGCGCGGGCCCAGTTGCTCGGCGACACCCTGCTGTCGGGCACCGACCGTCGTACCGCCTCACAGATCGCCGTCGACCTGCAGTCCTTCGGCGGGCAGCTGCACGCCAACAACGACTCCGATCGGCTCGGCATCAGCGGGTCGGTGCTGTCGTCCGGGTTCGCGGGGATGCTCGAGCTGGTCGGGGAGCTGCTGACCAGCGCGGCGTACCCGAAGGAGGAAGTCGTCGCCGAGCGCGACCGCGTGGTGCAGGAGCTGGCGATCTACCGCAGCCAGGCGAGCATCATCGCGCGGGAGGCGCTGCTGCAGCGGATGTACGGCGACCACCCGTACGGTCGCGAGCTGCCCTCGTCGGACGCCGTCGAGGCGGTCAAGCCCTCGCAGCTGCGGGCGCTGCACGAGAAGCGGATCGTGCCGGCCGGCAGCGTCCTGACCGTCGTCGGTGACGTCCAGCCGGCCAGGGCGGTCGCCCAGATCGAGAAGGCGTTGAGCGGCTGGACGGCGACCAACAAGGCGACGCGGACGCCGAAGCTGCCGCGGATCCCGGCCGGCCCGGCGCTGCTCGTCGACCGGCCGGGAGCGGTGCAGACGACGTTGCGGATGGCCGG
>JAVXVI010000386.1:0-3969 GCA_032230005.1 Actinomycetota bacterium
TGTCGGAGCACCCGGCGCTCGCCCAGGCGGTGCGCGACCTGGTCGACGAGGAGCGGGCCGACTACCTGGAGAAGGCCTGAGCCTGCTCCGTCAGCGGGACGCGAGACCCGCAGCCGGCAGCCGGAGCGACGACCTCCTTCCGGACTGCGACGCACCGAGGACGTCGCCCTCGCGCCGCTGCTCGAGGTCGACGCGGGACAGCTCGAAGCCGTCCGTGGTCGCGGCAACCGCGTCGAGGCGCTCGCGAGCGGGGGTGCCGACCTCTGACTCGCTGACCAGCAGGCACAGCGCAGCGTGCTCGCCGCGGCCGACCCGGCCACGCAGCTGGTGCAGCTGGGAGACGCCGAAGCGGTCCGCGTCCATCACGACCATGACCGTCGCGTTGGGGACGTCGACACCGACCTCGATGACCGTGGTCGCCACGAGCACGTCGATGGCGCCGTCGGCGAACCGCCGCATCACGTCCTCCTTGGCGTCCGGATGCATCCGCCCGTGCAGCGCCTCCACCCGCAGCCCGTGCAGCGGCCCCTCGACGAGCATCGGGTGCAGATCGAGCACCGCTACTGCAGGGCGCCTGCCCTCCTCGTCCACCGAGGCGTCCTCATCGCTCGCCGCGTCGCCGATCCGTGGGCACACCACGAATGCCTGCCGCCCCTCTGCGACGTGCTCGCGGATCCGCGACCACGCCGTCTCGAGCCACTGCGGCTTCTCGGCCACCGGCACCAACGCCGTCTTGATCGGCGAGCGCCCCTTGGGGAGCTCGGTCAGCGTGGACACCTCGAGGTCGCCGTAGACGGTCATCGCGACCGTCCGCGGGATGGGTGTGGCCGTCATGACGAGGACGTGCGGTGGGCTGCCGCCCTTGGCGCGCAACGCATCGCGCTGCTCCACCCCGAAGCGGTGCTGCTCGTCGACCACGACCAGGCCGAGGTCCGCGAACTCCACGCCCTCGCTGAGCAGCGCGTGCGTGCCCACGACGATGCCCGCTTCACCGGAGGCCGTCTCCGCGAGGGCAGTACGACGCGCGGACGCGCCCTGCGATCCGGTCAGCAAGGCAACCCGGGTCGCAACCTCCGCCCCGCCGAGCTCACCGGCCTGCGCCAGTGGACCGAGCAGCTCACGGATGGAGCGGTGGTGCTGCTGCGCGAGCACTTCCGTGGGGGCGAGCAAGGCGGCCTGGCCACCTGCGTCGACGACGGCGAGCATCGCCCGCAGCGCCACGAGCGTCTTGCCGGAGCCCACCTCGCCCTGCAGCAGCCGGTGCATCGGATGCGGCTCGGCGAGCTCGCTGGTGAGCAGCTCGCCGATCTCTTGCTGGCCGGCGGTGAGGGTGAACGGCATCGACGCGTCGAACGCGTCGAGAAGGCCGCCTGGCTTGGGGAGACGACGGACCCCGGGCTGGGCCCGCGCGGCAGCGCGTCGCTGGGCCAGCGTCACCTGAAGGACGAACGCCTCGTCCCACTTCAGCCGCGCCCTGGCGCGGGTGACGTCAGGCCATCCCTCCGGCCGGTGCACAGCCCGCAGCGCGGACTCCAGCCCCATCAGCCCCTGCGTTGCGAGGATCTCGATGGGGAGGGGGTCGGGGCCGAAGTCGACCAGCTCCAGGACCTGCCGCACCGACCGCTGGATCGTCATGCTGTTGACCTTGGCCGTCGCCGGGTAGCTCGGGATGAGCGCGCCGGCGAAGTCGGCAGAGACGACACCGTCGTCGTCGTCGACGAGCTGGTACTCCGGGTTGGCCAGCTGGACGCGCTTGTTGAACATCTCGACCTTGCCCGCGAAGAAGGCAGTGCGGCCGGCGCGCAGCTCCTTCTCCACCCACGGCCGGTTGAAGATCGCCATCGTCATGGTCCGGCCGTCGTCGTCCTTGACCGTCACGTCTGTCTTGAACAGCTTCGGACGCAGCTTGCGCCCGGTGCACTTGGTCACCTCCGCCAGGACGGTCGCGTACTCACCCACCTGCAGCTGGTCGAAGGCCGTGAGGTGCCCTCGCTCGGTGTAGCGCCGGGGGTAGTGCCGGATCAGGTCACCGGCGGTGCGGAGCCCGAGCGTCGCCTCCATCGGCTTGGCGGTCTTGTCGCCGAGAAGCGACATGAGCCGCGCGTCGAAGCCGACCACTACTCGACGCCGAGCAGGACGGGGTAGTGAGGCTGGCCGCCGTCGTACGCCACCGCCTCTGCCGCGGGGAAGCCCTTCTCGACGTACGACGAAAGGCGCTCACCCAGGCCGTCCGCGGCCTCCTCGCCGGCCACGACGGTGACGAGCTCGCCGCCGCCGGCGAGCATCCGCTCGAGCAGCTGACGGGCCACGTCCTCGACCTCGCTGCCGATCAGCACGACGTCCCCCTCGATCAGCCCGAGGACGTCCCCAGGCCGGCACACGCCGGCCATCGTCATGGCCTCGCGGACCGCTGTCGTCACCTCTGCGTAGCGGGTCGAGCCGGCCGCCTCGGCCATTGCAGCGACGTCGTCGGCGAACGGCCGGGTCTGGTCGCACACCGCAAGCGCAGCGAGGCCCTGGACGACGGCACGGGTGGGTACGACGGCGACGGCGAAGCCCTCCTCGCGGGCCGCTGCTGCGGCGGCGGTCGCGACGCCGACGGTGTTGGCGTCGTTGGGCAGGAGCACCACCTCGGACGTGCCGGTGCGCCGGACGGCGTCGAGGAGCTCGGCGGTCGACGGGTTGGCGGTCGGACCGCCGTCGACGACCGTGGCCCCTGCCTGCTGGAAGAGCGCACCGAGACCAGGGCCTGCCGCCACCGCCACGACGCCTCGGCCGGGGGCGAGCGCGGCAGGACGCGGCACGTCGTCGGCCGCCATCTGGTCGGCGAACCGCGTGACTGTGATGCGAAAGGGCGTGCCCGCTTCGACACCGGCCTCGATGGCGGCACCCACGTCGTTGACGTGCACGTGCACGTTGTGGAGCCCAGGCGATGACGGACCGCCACCGACGACGACGAGTGAGTCGCCCAGCTCCCCGAGGACGTCCTTGAGCCCGGCCACGGCTGACTCGGTCGCGTCGCGCAGGAGGAACTGCACCTCGTAGCCGAACTCCGAGCTGCCCGCCTCGCGTGCGCCGACCAGGGCGTTGCGATCCCGAGGCACCAGCAGCAGCGGCGACGTCGAGGCCTTCACCACTCCCGTCACCACCTGCTCCAGCGCATCGAGCAGCACGCACAGGCCGCGCCCGCCGGCGTCGACGACCCCCGCCGCCTTCAGCTGCGGGAGCTGCTCCGTCGTCCGGGCGAGCGCGCTCGTCGCTCCCGCGCAGGCCGCCTTCACGACCGCCGCCAGGTCGGCCGGACCGATCTCGGCCGCCGCTGCCGCTGCCTCCCGGGCGACGGTCAGCACCGTGCCCTCGACCGGCGACGCCACCGCGGCGTAGGCCAGCTCGGCCGCCCGGATCAGCGCCCGCTGAAGGCACTCCGAGCCGGCCGGCTCCTCAGCCGCCCAGACCTCGGCCAACCCCCTCAGCAGCTGCGACAAGATCACGCCGCTGTTGCCCCGTGCGCCCATCAGCGCGCCGTGCGCCATCGCCTTCACGGTCGTCGCCATGTCCGTGGCGGCGGCGTCGACGGCTTCGGTGACGGCTTGCATGGTCAGCTGCAGGTTCGTGCCGGTGTCACCGTCGGGGACCGGGTAGACGTTGAGGTCGTCGATCTCGGCCCGGGCGGCGGTCAGCGCGTCGTAGCCCGCCGTGCACCACCGTCGTACGGCGTCGGCGTCGAGGACCTGCAGCACGCGGCTCCTCCGGTGGCACGCTCGGGACGAGAGGAGCCGAGGTTAGCCCGCCTGATACTCTTTGACGGCTGTCCGGCGCGTGCCGGATCCCCCCGTAGGTCTCTGTTGGGAGTTGTTCCGTGTCTGCGATCTGCGACGTCTGTGGCAAGGGGCCGGGCTTCGGCATGTCGGTCAGCCACTCGCACCGCCGCACCCGCCGCCGCTGGAACCCCAACATCCAGACGGTCCG
>JAVXVI010000387.1:0-3506 GCA_032230005.1 Actinomycetota bacterium
GACGGCAGCAGCGGCAGCAGGCACACGCCGGCTGCGACGACCGCGAGCCGCCGGTGCCGGCCGAACCAGCCCTCGGCCCGCAGGCGGTCCAGGCCGACGGCGAGCAGCAGCGATGCGGCCAGCACGACATAGAGCGACAGCCGGGTCGCCGACAGGTTGTGCAGCACCGGGACCACGGACACGGCGAGGAACGGCAGCGGGACGTCGTACGCATGCCCTGCGACGTGCAGCCGCTCGCCGAGCGAGAGCACCCAGGCAACCAGACCGAGGCAGGCCGTGAAGCGCACGACCGCCAGGGCCCGGTAGCGCCAGGCGAAGGCGAGCAGGACCAGCACCAGGGGCAGGCCGAGGTAGCTGCCGTTCTCACTGTCGTTGACGCCCCAGCCGGAGGTCCAGGACGTACCCAGGAGCTGGTGCACGGTCGGCACGACGGTGCCGAGGACGTCGGCTGCGTACGGCGAGGCGTCCTGCACCGGGGCGGTCACCCGGCCGGCGCCGAAGAACTGCACGCTGAGCGGCCAGGCAGCGCCGGCGCCGAGCACGACGGCTGCCGTCGACAGGCCGATGACGGCATGGCGCAAGCGACGACGGTCGAGGCTGCTCCGCTGCAGGACGGCGAGGACGATGACGCCGCCGACCGCGACGACGAACGTCGAGGCGAGCAGCTCCTCCGTCGTGAGCAGCTGAGCCAGCGTCACCAGGCCGAGCACGGCACCGGTGAGCCAAGGCCGGCGACGCTGGCGGACGAGGATCTCGTCGGCAAGCAGAAGAACGACCGGCGGCAGCATGACGAGCTCGAGGGTGAGGTGCCCGGTGCCCTGGGCGACGAGGTACGGCGAGAAGCCGTAGAGCAACCCGGCGGTGAAGCGCGCGAACCACCACCGCGCCCAGCGACGCGACACCCACCACATCGACGACGCGCTGCCGGCGAAGGCGAACACAGCCAGCAGCGTGTGAGTGGCCAGTGGGCCTGCGGTCAGGGTGACCGGCGCCATCAGCAGGCCGGGCAGAGGCATCAGCGTGTTCCACATGAGGTTGACACCGTCGGGCAGGCCGAGGTGCGTCGTCGTCCACGGCGCATCGCCCGCGAGCACGGCGTGCGGAGTCCACGCCAGGAACCAGTCGGTCTGCGGATGGTCGCGGCACGAGCACGGCGTGCGCGTCGACAGGTCGAGGAAGGCCTGGAGGTGGGCGAGGACGGCCAGGACGAGATAAGTCAGCGGGGCGGCAGCCGATCTGCCGGCGCTGTAGACCCAGCGCCTCACGTCCCGTGGACGCGCCACACCGCGACGTCGACGGGCACCTCGTGCGCTTTCGCCGGTCGGACCGTGTCGCTCTCGTCCCACATCGGCAGCTCGACGTGCTTGCTCATCACCGGATCGACCGTTGCCGGGTCGATGCCGCTGGGCAGGTCGGGGGTGTCACCGACGATGAAGACCGGCTCGCCCGCGAAGTGCTTGGCGTAGAGGGAGATGATCTGCGCCCGCGCATTCGGATCGACCGGCAGCAGGATCGACAGCTCGTCGTAGGCGAGCCAGAGCGGGGTGGCGAACAGCTGGGTCGGGCCGGCGCAGCAGCCCTGCTGCGGCTCCCAGAGGTAGACGCCGCGGGTGCCAGGCGAGAGGTCGGAGATGGACTGCGCCAGCGCGAACGACCCCTTCCACTCGTCGTGCCGGCGGACCGGGATCGACTGCGACAGGAAGACCGCCACCAGTCCCACGGCGGTGAGCGCTGCCGGGATGCGCAGCAGGGCGCGGCCACGGATGCGGACCACCCACGCGACCCCGATGGCGAGGGCGATGAGCACGACGACGCCGGGCAGCACGGTGGGGACGTAGCGGCGGGTCCACCACAGCAGCCGGGTGGAGTTGCGCGCGCTGTAGGCGTAGAGCGGGAAGAGCACCAGGGTCGGCAGGACGAGGGCCCACACCGAGGCGCGCCAGCGGCGCAGTGCGACAGCGGCCAGGCCGAGGCCCATGACGGCGAAGCCGGGGAGCGTGAAGAACCACGACAGCCGACGCATGATCTGCTCGTCGTACGACCGGATGAACTGCTCGTTGTAGCGGAAGTAGTCCGGGCCGAACAGCCGCGGCCGCAGGAAGCCGACCACCAGGAGGGCGGCAGCGCCGGCACAGACCAGCAGCCCGACGACGCGCTGCACCCGCGGGCGCCCAAGGCCCGAGACGGCCCAGCTGAGCGGTCGACGCGCGACGAAGCGCAGGACCAGGCCCGCCACCAGGCAGCCGGCGACGAGGGCAGCGACCTTCGGCAGCGAGGGGATGCTGTTGGCCAGGGAGTAGTTGTGCGCGAGGTCGTAGGCCTGCAGCAGTGCGTGCGGCGTCACGACCGCGAGCCCAGCGGCGAACCACGTGGCCCGCGCGTCCCAGCGGCGGGTTGCCAGCAGGGCCGCCCCCACACCGACGGACAGCAGCACCAGCAGCAGCCCGTCGGCGCGGTTGAGCCAGCCGATCCCGACCAGCAGCCCCGCGACGCCGGCGGCGGCCCGCCACCTGGTCTGCAGGGCGACGACGATGCCCAGCAGGGCGCCGAGGTACAGCGCCTCGGCAAGCACCTCTGTCGTCGGGAAGCGCGACTGCCACACCTCGAGCATGTTGGTGGCGAGCAGCAGGCCGGCAGACCCGGCAGCGACCAGACCGGCGGCCGGACCCGCCAACGCGGTGCCTGCGCGGCGCGCGACCGCCACCATGCAGAGCACCGCGAGGACGCCCATGAACGGCACCGCGAAGCGCAGCCCGTCGTAGCCGTCGACGTCGTACGCCGTCGCCAGCAGGGCCGGCCACAGGTGGTAGAACTGCGGCACGATCCGGCCGGTGGCCGTGTCCCGCACCCACACTCCCGCGAACCTCGCGCCCGGCGACGTCAGCTGCACGGGCAGCTTGTCGTGCAGGACGGGATCGGTGAAGGCGTAGTCGCCGCTGTGGGCGATCTCGACGGCGTGCGAGACGTAGCCGCCCGGGTCCTTGTCGGCCACGCCGTAGGAGAAGCCGGGGAACGTGAGCGCAGCTGCGACGGCGGCGCAGGCCAGTGCCACGCCGACACCCGGCCCGTCGTTGGCGAACCGCACGCGGCCACGGCTCGTTATGGCCACCACGAGCACGACGACGACGAGCGCGACCGCGGTCAGGCCGATGGCCCCGGGCAGCGAGTGGGCGCCGAGGTGGGCGAGGGCGAGCGACGCCCAGGCGAGGAGCGCGACGGCGAGTACGGCGCCGCCGGCGAGGAGGTCGAGGCTGGTGACCGCAGGGACAACGGGGTCCGGTGCGAGCTCGGCGACCGCCTCGTTGTCGGACGCCCCGCCCGCGGAGGGCCCGGCGAGCGTCGACGTCACCGGGCAAGGGTAGCCGCGCGACCCCGGCGGCTCGCAGGCCGCCGGAGGGGGCGGCGTCGCTACACTCGGCGCGAACCGTTGCGTCTCTTGGAGGTCTGACCCGCGTGGCCAGTCAGGCCGTCTCCCCCTCCGCGGATCGGGCCGCACTCGCCCGCGC
>JAVXVI010000388.1:0-2783 GCA_032230005.1 Actinomycetota bacterium
GCCGACTCCTCGCCGGTGACGTAGAGCGTCGGCGCACCGTCGCGCGCCGCCCGCGCCGCCATCTCCAGGCACAGGGTCGACTTCCCGGCACCGGGCTCGCCGGCGAGCAGGACCACGGCGCCGGCCACCAGCCCGCCACCCAGGACCCGGTCGAGCTCGTCGATCCCGGTCGATCGGGACTGCGCGGCCTCCACTTCGATCGAGTCGATGGGTCGCGCCGGACTCGTGACGGCTCCGGCTGTGACCCGCGCACGACTCGCGCCGACCTCGGTGATGGACCCCCAGGCCTGGCACTCCGGGCACTGGCCGAGCCACTTGGCGACGGTCAGGCCGCACTCGCCGCAGCGGTGCGAGGGGCGGTCTTTCGGCGTGGTGCGGGCCATGGTGCGGACGCTAGCGGCGGGGTGCGACAAGGCAGGGGAGCCCCGCCGCAGGAGCTACTCCGAGGGTGCTGCCGACTTCTGGACGCGCGGCACCGGGTTGTCGAAGACCTTGACCGGGACCAGGAAGTGCTTGCTGCCGTTGGCGTTGAAGGTGAACGTCATGTCGACGTACGTGCCGGGCCGCAACGCCTTGACCAGGCCGCGCAGCGCCAGCGAGAACTCCTGCGGTCCGGCACTTCCGAACGCGGGGATCTGCACGTTGGGCACCACGTGGCCGGTGCTGTCGACGAGGTCCACCGAGGTCGCCGCCGGCGAGGACACCGACAGGAGGGTGTCTGCGTCCTTGCCCGGGTTGACGACGGTCAGCGTCGCGAGCGCGTCCTTGCCGAGCGCGAGCTCGGCCGCGGCGTTCTCCGGCGGCAGGATCGCGACGTCGCGCAGGGCCAGCTGCCCGATGTTCTGGTTCGTGGCGTCCTGCGTCGACCGCTCCTCGTAGGTCTGCGCGTGCAGTCCGGACCCGCAGGCCGTTGCCAGGGCCAGCGGCAGGACCGCGGCGGCGAGAAGGGGCATGCGGCGGGAGAGCACCGTGCTCACGGCTCCTGTTCTCAGCTGTCTTTGTGCGATCAGGTTCGGGCGAGGACCGGCAGGTCCGCGGCGATGTCCGACGGGGTGATGCCTCCCGGGTAGACGACCGGAAGCCGGTTGGAGGCGTCGTACGCGTAGATCACCGCGGAGTGCGCGACAGAGTATCCAAGGGGCCCGAAGTGCTTGTGCGGGGCCGTGCCGGGCTTCTCGACGTGCTGGTCCGGATGGCCGGGGACCGTCGCCGGGTCGGGCCCCACCTCGCCGGGCGCGACCCCGGACGCGCGGGCTGCTGCGTCGAGCTCGGCCTGGCTGCCGGTCAGCCCCACGAACGTCGTCGAGAACTGGTCGAGCCACTGGCGGATCACCGGCCCGCTGTCGCGCTTGGCGTCGGTCGTGACGAACACGACCCGGGCCTGCTTGCGCAGGTCGGGTGAGACCTGGCGCAGGGCAGCGGCGATGTCGGCCATCGCCGTAGGGCACTCGTCCGGGCAGTGCGTGTAGCCGAAGTAGACGAAGGTCGGCCGACCCTGCGTCTCGGCCGTGAAGTCGAAGCGGTTGCCGGAGGTGTCACGCAGGACGAACGACGGCCGCGGCGGGACCGGCACGGGCTCGACACCGTGGTAGGCCGCGTTGCCGGTGAGCTGGGTCGGCTTGGACGGTGCCTTGCCAGCACTGCAGCCCGACAGCAGAAGCGCAACGCCGAGGACGGCAGCCGCCGCGGGCCGGGAACGTCGCATGCCGTCCATCCTTCCTCAGAGCTCAGGTGAGTGACGAGCCCCTGGCCAGCAGCAGTACGACGTCGACAGCTGCCACCACGATGGCTGCCCGGAAGGCGGCCCGCGAACCCGTCCGCCTCGACCTTGCCAGACCGGTGCCCGTGACCAGGGCGGCCAGGGCCAGCGCGGCTGCGCCCAGGACCCCCGGGCGGCCGGGTCCGACGGCCAGGACGGCGGTTGCGGCCAGCAGGAGGACTGCGGACAGGGCGGCGGCCCCGTCCGCGCCGAGCCGGTGCGGCAGCCCGCGCACCCCTGTCGCTGCGTCGTCGGCCAGGTCGGGAAGGACGTTGGCCAGATGGGCGCCGACCCCGAGGAGCGCACCCGCCGTGGTGGCCCACCAGGGTGCCCACGGCGAGCCGGGCAGGCCCAGCGTGACGATCGACGGGATGAGCCCGAACGCGAAGGCATAGGGGGCCCAGGACAGCAGGCTCGACTTCAGCCGCGCGTTGTAGGCCCATGCCGCGACGACAGCCGCAAGGTGCACGATCCCGGCGAACACGCCCATGGCGAGCGAGAACGGCACACACAGGGCGGCAGCGGCGAGGGCTGCCGTGCGAAGCGTGTCGGGGGCTACGTCGCCGCGGGCAACGGGCTTGTCGGGCCGTCCGCTGCGGCGGTCGCGGTCCGCGTCGATCCAGTCGTTGCTCCAGCCCACCGACAGCTGGCCGCTGAGGAACGCGGCAGCCACCCAGGCGGACGCGGCGCCCCTGCCCGCGGACACCGCGAGGGCTGTCGCCAGGGAGGTGACGGCGGCGCTCGGCTCGGGGTGACAGGCCCGGACGAGTGCGGACACGGGGGCGCGGAGCGTCACGGCGGCAGTCTGCCGCACCCGGCGACAGCATCCGGAAGGCTGTCTTGTCAAGGGCCTTTGAGGCCCCGTCATGGCCTCTGACCTGCGACGATGCCTCTGAGGCCGCCGCTACAGCGTGTTATCCTGGTTGCAGCGGAAGGGGTACTTCACACATGACGTTCGCAGTCGGCGAGACCGTTGTCTACCCGCACCACGGGGCCGCGCTCATCGAGGCCATCGAGACCCGGA
>JAVXVI010000389.1:0-13105 GCA_032230005.1 Actinomycetota bacterium
CGGCCGTCTCCTCCGGACGGCGCCAGTACTCGTCCATGAACTGCCCACCGCGCACGCACACCTCGCCGACCTCGCCGGGTGCGAGCTCGGTGCCGAGGCTGTCCTGGATCGAGATGACGGTGCCGGCGACGGCCCGGCCGGCGGAGGCGAGCCGGTGCTCGTGCAGGTGGTCCTCGGGGAGCAGCACGCTGACCAAGGCGGCGCTCTCGGTCATGCCGTAACCCTGGTACAGCTCGATCTGCGGCTGCTCCCGTCTGAGCCGGTCGAGGATCGGCCGGGGCATCGGAGAGGCGCCGTACGTCATCCGCCGGATCGACCCCATCCGCGCCGGTCGGTAGTCGGGGTGCGCGAAGGTCATCGCCAGCATCGTCGGCACCATGATGCTGTTGGTCGCGCCGTAGTCCTCCATCGCGGTGAGCACCGTCGGCGGGTCGAAGAACGGCACCGTGACGAGCCTTGCGCCGATCACCGGGATGCCGAGGATCGCGCCCATCGAGGCCGCGTGGAACATCGGCACCTGAGCGAGGTAGACGTCATCCGGCTCGATCCGAGCGGCGAGCAGAATGTGGTACAGCGTCAGCATCATCGAGCGCTGCGACAGCAGGACGCCCTTGGGCAGTCCCGTGGTGCCGCCCGTGTACATCAGGATCGCCGGGTCGTCCTCGTCCGGCTCGGGCGGTACGACGTCGCTACCAGCGGCGAGCAGGTCCTCGTAGTCGAGGTCGTGCGGTACGTCGGCAGTCCCCATCAGGACGACCTTGTCGATCCCGGCCTCGGCGCGCACGCCGTCGATGACCGGCGCGAAGACCGGGTCGACGAAGACCACCTTCGTGCCGGAGTCCTGCAGGACGTGCACCAGCTCGCGCGGCGCGAACCGCAGGTTGAGCGGGTTGACGACGCCGGCTCCGAGCAGGCCCGCGTGGTAGAGCTCCTCGAAGCGCGCGTTGTTCAGCGACAGCACCGCGAACCGGTCGTCGCCGGCCAGTCCGAGCTCGGACCGGATCGCGTTGGCGAGGCGGACGACCCGGCCGCCGTGCTCGGCGTAGGTGGTGGTGTCGCCGGTGGCGGAGTCGGTGAGGAAGGGCTTGGCGGCGTTGCGGCTCACCGACGGCAGCAGCTGCCGGTGCCAGATCAGCTCCTTCATGCGCGGACACTCTTTCCTCGCTCCAGCAGCGCGATGCACACCCGCTCCTGCGTCGCGGGGCACATCGCACAGCCTCCGCTCAGGGGACCCTAAGTGAGCAGTGGGAGGTAGGCGCTGAGGTCGGCGCGCTCGCCGCTGGCGCGGACGCGGCCGTCGGCGACCGCCGCCGCCCAGGTCGCCCGCCCGGTGGCGAGCTCGAGGAACGCGGCCGGGCCCATCTCGACCACGTTGGGCGGCGTACCGCGCGTGTGCCGCGGTCCTTCGATGATCTGCACCGCGGTGTACGGCGGGATGCGCAGCTCGACGGCATGACCGGGAGCGCGCGCGGAGAGGATCTCGACGATCGTCTTGACCACGAGCCGCTGGGCGATCGGGTCCGGGTCGATGCCGAGGTCGAGGCCGTGGACCACTCCCTCGATCAGCCGGAAGCGCACGGCGTCGGACAGCGGGTGGGCACCGGTGCGCTGCTGCACCACCTGCTTCTCGTCGGCATCGGCGAGGGCGGCGCGGGCCTTGGCCACCGCGCCGGCGAAGTCTGCGTCACCCTCGCGGGCGTCCTTGTCGGCGACGTCCGCCAGGCCCGGCAGCGCGGCTGCCCAGCCGACGATGTCGGTGTCCGGCTTGGCCGGAGCGTCGGCGCCGATGATTCGGGCCAGGCCGGCCGTCGTCGCCGTGAGGTGGGCTTCCAGGTCGCGGACCGTCCAGCCGTCGACCCGGGTGGCGGCGGCCGGGTCGAGTCCGGGCAAGGCCTCGAGCAGCCGCGACCATTGCGCGTCGAGGGCGCGCACCGCGCCGTCGTACGCCGCGGTCCTGGTCATCAGAGGGCGGGGGCCGCCGGGGCATCGCGGGTCGCGCCGGCCAGCGGCCCGAACAGCGCGGGCAGGGTGCCCTCGTAGGCGGCCCGCAGCTCGGTCAGGGCTGCCGCGAGGACACCGTCGATGTCCACGGCGTCGCCGCCGGTCTCGCCGAGGCGAGTGACCGGCAGATCGCGCGCGGCGCACAGGTCGAGGAACTCCTGCTCCTGTGAGGCAGCCACCGCCACCAGGCAACGGCCGGCTGACTCGCTGAACAGCTGCACGAACGGCGACTCACCGGCCGGCAGCGCGACCCGGGCCCCGACCGCGTAGCGCAGGCACGACTCGACGAGCGCCTGCGCGAGCCCGCCGTCGGACAGGTCGTGCGCGGCGGAGAGCAGGCCGTCGCGCGAGCCGGTGACGAGCACCTCGGCCAGGACCTTCTCGCGAGCGAGGTCGACGGCCGGCGGACTCCCGCCGAGGTGCCGGTGCTCGGCCCACGCCCATTCGGATCCGCCGAGCTCGTCGCGGGTGTCGCCGAGCAGCAGCAGCGTCTCGCCCTCGACCGCGAACCCCATCGGGGTGCGGCGCGTGACGTCATCGAGCAGCCCGAGGACGCCGACAACAGGGGTCGGGTTGATCGCCGTCGTACCCGTCTGGTTGTAGAAGCTCACGTTGCCGCCCGTCACGGGCGTGCCCAGCTCGCGGCACCCTTCAGCGAGTCCGCGCGTCGCCTCGGCGAACTGCCACATCACAGCCGGGTCCTCGGGGCTGCCGAAGTTGAGGCAGTTGGTGACGGCGATCGGCTCGGCGCCCGTGGCGGCGACGTTGCGGTAGGCCTCAGCGAGTGCGAGCTGCGCGCCGGTGAAGGGATCCAGTCGCGCGTAGCGGCCGTTGCCGTCCGTCGCCAGCGCGATGCCGAGGTTGGTCTCTTCGCTGAGTCGCACGACGCCGGAGTCCTCCGGCCACGCGAGAACGGTGTCGCCGAGGACGACCCGGTCGTACTGCTCCACGACCCAGCGCCGGCTGCACAGGTTGGGGCTGGCGACCATGCGCAGCAGCAGCTCCTTGGTCGCGGCGGGGTAGGCCGGGAGCGGCGTCGACGCCAGCGCGTCCTGGTCCGCGGGCCGCTCGATGGGCCGGCTGTAGACCGGTCCGTCGTCGGCGAGCGAGCCGGGCGGCACGTCGACGACGACCTCGTCGTGCCAGGTGACGACGAGCCGGTCGCCATCGGTCACCTCGCCGATCGCGGTGGCGAGGACGCCCCACTTGCGGGCGATCGCCAGCACTGCGCCGAGGTCGCCGGGCGTGACGATCGCGAGCATCCGCTCCTGCGACTCGCTCGCCAGGATCTCGTGCGGCTCCATCGACGCCTCGCGCAGCGGGACCCGCTCGAGGTGCGCGTGCATGCCGCTCTTGCCGGCAGCGCTCGTCTCCGTCAGCGCGCACGTCAGCCCGGCGCCGCCGAGGTCCTGGATGCCCTGCACGAGCTTCGCGTCGTACATCTCGAGGCAGGCCTCGATCAGCAGCTTCTCCATGAACGGGTCGCCGACCTGGACGCTCGGCCGCCGCGCCGGACCGTCCTCGTCGAAGGTGGCGCTCGCCAGGACGCTGACGCCGCCGATGCCGTCGCGGCCCGTCTTCGCACCGAGCAGCACGACGACGTTGCCGACGCCGGTTGCCGCTGACAGCTGGATGCGGTCCTTCGGCATGACGCCGAGGCAGAGCGCGTTGACGAGCGGATTGCCCTGGTAGCTCGGGTCGAAGACGACCTCGCCGCCGATGTTGGGCAGCCCCAGGCAGTTGCCGTAGCCGCCGATGCCCGCGACGATCCCGGGCAGCACGCGCTTGGTTTCCGGGTGGTCGGCGTCACCGAACCGCAACGGGTCCATGACCAGCACGGGGCGCGCGCCCATCGTGAGGATGTCGCGCACGATGCCGCCGATGCCGGTCGCGGCGCCCTGGTAGGGCTCGACGTACGACGGGTGGTTGTGGCTCTCCACCTTGAACGTGACGGCGAGGCCCTCGCCGACGTCGACGACCCCGGCGTTCTCCCCCATGCCGACGAGCAGCCGCTCGTTCTTCGGGCCGTCGCCGAACTGCTTGAGGTGGATCTTGCTGCTCTTGTAGGAGCAGTGCTCGCTCCACATGATCGAGTACATCGCCAGCTCGGTCTGCGTAGGGCGGCGGCCGAGGATGGCCTTGACCTTGGCGTACTCGTCGTCCTTCAGGCCGAGCTCGAGGTAGGGCTGGTCCTCATCAGGAGTGCTGCTCGCGCGGTCGACCGTGTCGAGGCTCATGCGTTGACGAGGGACTTGAGGACGCTGGTGAAGAAGGTCAGTCCGTCGGTGCCGGGGCCGGTGAGGTCCTCGACCGCGTGCTCGGGGTGCGGCATCAGGCCGACGACGTTGCCGGCTGCGTTGGCGACGCCGGCGATGTCGCGCGCACTGCCGTTGGGGTTGCCGCCGACGTACCTCGCCACCACGCGCCCCTCGCCCTCGAGCTGGTCAAGGGTCCGCGCATCCGCGACGTAGCAGCCCTCGCCGTTCTTGACCGGGATCGTGATGTCCTGCCCTTCGTCGTACCCGCTCGTCCAGAGGGTCTTGCTCGACTCGATCCGCAGCCGCTGGTCGCGGTTGACGAAATGCAGGTTGGCGTTGCGGGTCAGCGCGCCCGGCAGCAGGTGCGACTCGCAGAGCACCTGGAAGCCGTTGCAGATCCCGAGCACCGGCAGGCCGCTCTGTGCCTGCTCGACGATGGTGGTCATGACCGCGGCGAACCGGGCGATGGCACCGCAGCGCAGGTAGTCGCCGTAGGAGAAACCGCCCGGGAGTACGACGGCGTCGACCCCGTGCAGGTCCGGATCGGCGTGCCAGAGGTGGACCGCCTCGCCGCCGGCGAGCCGGATCGCGCGCTGGGCGTCCCGGTCGTCGAGGGAGCCGGGGAACGTGACGACACCGATCCGCGCGGGCATGGGCCCAGCCTACCGGCGGCGGACCTGTGTCCCGGTGCGCTCAGGCTGGCGCGTCCCGCGGTAGCTCGCCCTGGCTCCAGGGGCCGTGCTCGGTCGCGGGACTGTCGTCGGTGAGCCGCTTGATCGCCGAGTTGTCCTTCCACTCCAGGCGCTTCTCGAGGTGCACCACGGTGCCCACCGTGGGGACGCTGGTGAAGGTCACCTTGTCCACGAGTGCCCGCATCAGCTGGATGCCGCGACCCTCCTCCGCCGTGGGTTCGGCCTCCCCGTGGCCGAGCTTGCTGCCGTCGAAGCCGCCGCCGCGGTCGACGATCTCGATCACGCAGATGTCGCCGTCGATGCCGGCCGAGACCTCGTACTCCTCGCCGTGGGTGGCGTGGTCCAGGACGTTGGTGACCGCCTCGGTGAGCGCCACCTCGATGTCGTGGACGACGACGGTCTCCACGCCGAGCGCCTCGAGCGAGGCCTTGAGGACGCGGCGGACCACCGGGACGGACAGCTCCTCGCGCGGCAGTGCCAGGGCGAGCTTGATCTCCACGGCGGGGCCCCCTCGACGGTTGCCCGGTGGGATACCCCGCTCTGCGAGGGGCTAGGCCAGCCGAACGGAGTAGTCCTCGATGACCGGGTTGGCCAGCAGGGTCTCGGCCATCTTCTCGGCCTGCTCGAGGGCGGCCTGCTCGTCGGCGGCGTCGATCTCGAGCTCGACGTGCTTGCCGATCCGCAGGCTGGTGGCGGGAGCGAAGCCGAGGCTCGGGAGCGCGTTGGAGACCGCCTGCCCCTGCGGGTCGAGGATCTCTGGCTTGAGCATCACGTCCACGACGATCTTCACGGCAGCCACGGGTGTGACCCTACCGATGACGCACAGCCTCGAGCCTCGTGCATCGCCGCACGCGCGGGCCGGATCCGGCCCGACGGGCCTGATCCGGCCCGGATGCTGGACGCAACAACGCCCCGGGCATGTTGCTAGGGGGCCACGGTGGCTGTTGCGGTGGCGGTCTCGGTGGGGCTGGGGCTGGGCGCGGGGGCCAGGGTGGTGAAGCGCAGGACGGGGCTGGGCGCCGAACAGAGGCCGGCGTCGTTGCAGGCGCGCATCCGCCACTCGTAGGAGGTGCCGGGCAGGAGGCGGCCGGCGGGGACGGCGTACGACGCGCGGCTGCCCGCTGACGCGCGGATCGCCGCGCCGTTGGCGACGTCCCAGCTGCCCGACCCGGCGGTCCGGACGTAGAAGGTCGCCGTGTCCGTGCCGGGGACCGGGTCGTGCAGCACCCCGGAGAGCGTCGGGGTGACCGACGCGCTCGCGCCGTTGGCCGGCGCCAAGGAGGTCGGGCTGCCGGGAGCGTTGACGGTGCGCTTGACGCGCAGCACCCGTCGTACGGCGGCGACAGCTCGTCCACGCGGATAGCTGCCCGAGGTGATGGCCCGCGCGATCGCGTCCACGACCGAACCTGGGCCGCCGGGGTCGATCAGCACCATGTCGGCGCCGGCCCGCAGGGCGCGCACGGCGGCTTGTCCCGGAGTCAGGTGCGCCCCGAGCCGGATCGCGCCCATGTTGAGCGAGTCAGTCATGAGCAGCCGGTCCGGGCCGGCGCGCTCCCGCAGGTAGCGGTAGGCAGCCGGCGAGAGGGTCGCAGGCGTCCCCGGCTCCGTCAGTCCCGGCACGGTCAGGTGGCCGACCATGACGGCAGGGACCCCGGCTGACATCAGCGAGGCGAACGGCAGCAGGTCCCGCTTCTCCATCACCGACAGCGGCGGGGTCGTCGCGGCCCGGTCGTGGGTGTTGGCGGCCGACCCGTGACCCGGCCAGTGCTTGGCCACCGGCGCGACGCGGGATGTGCGCAGGCCGCCCTGCCACGCACCGGCGTAGGCGGACACGGCGGACGGCGTGCGGGCGAAGGCGCGGTCGGTCTGCTCGATGTACGCCCCCGGCACCGACAGGTCGGCGACCGGCGCGAGGTCCATGTCCACCCCGAGCGCACGCATCCGGCCGCCGTACGAAGCAGCGAGCGACCGCACCTGCGCAGCAGTCCGGGTACGGCCCATCGTCTCCGCGGACGGCAGCGCGGGCAGCAACGGCTTGAGCCGCTGCACGAGCCCGCCCTCCTCGTCCGAGGCGATCAACGGGACGACCGAGCCGGCCCCCCGCACCCGCGCCAGCCGCGCCCGGAGGTCGGCCGGCGGCTTGCCGAACAGGATCACCCCGCCGAGGCCCGACTGCACCCACGGCACGGCGTCGCCGACGTGCGTCATGTCGTAGCCCGCCAGCACCAGCTGCGCCGCGAGCTGCCGGTCGGTCCAGGCCGCTGGGTCACCGGACGGCCCGGCGGCCGACGCCGGCGGCACCCCGACCGCCGCCAGTAGGAGGGCCCCGACCACCAGCCGGCGCATGCTCACGTCTCGCGCAGCCAGCTGTCGAAGGTGGAGCCGGTGAGCTGCTCGTAGGCCTCGACGTACTTCGCCCGCGTCCGCTCGACGACCTCGGCAGGCAGCTCCGGCCCCGGTGGTGTCTTGTCCCAGCCCGACTGCGTGAGCCAGTCACGGACGAACTGCTTGTCGTACGACGGCTGCACCCGCCCCGGCGACCAGGACTCGGCCGGCCAGAACCGGGAGGAGTCCGGCGTGAGGACCTCGTCGCCGAGCGTCAGGCCGGCCGGTCCGTGGCCGAGCTCGACCTTGGTGTCCGCCAGCAGGATGCCCGCCTTCTCGGCCAGCTCTGCACCGCGACGGTAGACAGCCAAGGTGGTCTCGCGGACCTCCGCGGCGAGCGGCCCGCCCAGCTGCTCCACCACCTCGTCGTACGTCATCGGCAGGTCGTGCTCGCCCACCGGCGCCTTCGACGTCGGCGTGAAGATCGGCTCGTCGAGCCGCGACGCCTCGACCAGCCCCGGGGGGAGCGGCACCCCGCAGACCGACTGCGTCCGCTGGTACTCCGCCAGCCCCGACCCGGTGAGGTAGCCCCGCGCGACGCACTCGACGGGCACCATCTCCAGCCGCCGGCAGAGCATCGACCGCCCGCGCAGCTGCTCGGCAAAGGGTTGCACCATCGCCGGCATCTCGCTGACCCGCGCCGTGACCAGGTGGTGCGGCACGACGTCCGCGAGCTGCTCGAACCACCACACCGACAGCCCGGTCAGCACCGCGCCCTTGTCGGGGACCGTGGTCGGCAGGATGACGTCGTACGCCGACAGCCGGTCACTCGCCACCAGCAGGAGCAGGTCGTCGACTGCGTAGAGGTCGCGAACCTTGCCGGACGCGATCAGCGGGAGGTCGATGCTCACGTCAACGCGGCCAGCCGCTCGAAGACGGGACCCAGCCGCTCGAGGTAGCGCTCCGGCCGGCAGACCTCGTCCAGCCGCGCCTCGTCGAGCTCCTTGCCGGCCTCTTTCGCCTGCTGCGTAAGGGTTTCCCGGAAGGGGACGCCCGTCTCCCAGGTCTTCATCGCAGCCGTCTGCACGAAGGCGTAGGCGTCCTCGCGCGACAGGCCGCCCTCGACCAGCTCGAGCAGCACCGTGGACGTGTAGATCAGCCCGCCGGACGACTCGAGGTTGACCCGCATCCGATCCGGGTCGACGACGAGGCCGGTTACCAGCCGGGTCGTGAGATGCAGCAGGTAGTCGGTGCCGATCGCCGCATCGGGCAGCGCGATCCGCTCGGTCGAGCTGTGGCTGATGTCGCGCTCGTGCCAGAGGGGGATGCCCTCCATGACGGGTACGACGGCGGCGCGGACGATCCGGGCGAGCCCGGCGATCCGCTCCGAGGCGATCGGGTTCTTCTTGTGGGGCATCGCGGATGAGCCCTTCTGGCCCTTCCCGAACGGCTCCCAGAGCTCGCGCACCTCGGTCCGCTGACCGTGCCGGACCTCCAGCGCGAACGCCTCACAGACCGTCGCGATGACTGCGAGCGCCGACACCCACTCGCTGATGCCGTCGCGGATCACCACCTGCGTCGCGGCCGGCGCCGGCGTCAGCCCCAGGGATGCGGCCACGGAGACCTCGACGGCCGGGTCGATGTTGCTGTAGGTCCCCACCGCGCCGCTGATCTTCGCGACCGCGACCGCCTCGCGGGCCCGCCGCAACCGGTCCCGCGACCGCGCCATCGCGAACGCGAGGTCCGCGACGCGATGTCCCCATGTCGTCGGCTCTGCGTGGATGCCGTGGGTGCGCCCGACCCGCACCGTGTCCTTGTGCGCCATCCCCAGATCGCGCAGCGCGGCGACCAACGTGTCTGCCTTGGCCAGCAGGATGTCCGTCGCCTCGACCAGCTGCAGCGCAAGCGCGGTGTCGAGCAGATCCGACGACGTCATGCCGAAGTGCACGTACGCCGCCGCCTCGCGCGGGTCGGTGTTGTCCGCCCACGCCGACAGGAAGGCGATGACGTCGTGCTGCGTGACCGCCTCGATCTCGGCCACTGCCTCGGGTGTCGGCGGGGTCGCCATCCGCACCGGCTCGACCGCGTCGGCAGGCACCACCCCCGCCGCGGCGTGCGCCTCGAGGACGAGCACCTCGACCTGGCACCAGAGCTCGTACTTGTGGGCCTCGCTCCAGACCCGCCCCATGTCGGGCAGGGTGTAGCGCTCGATCACGTGAACTCCCCAGGTAGGCGCCCAGTCTCCCAGACGTGCCACGCCACCCCAAAGATGATCACTGCCGGCTGAGCATCCGCCGCGAGCGTGGACTCCGGCAGTGATCATCTTGCGGCGCGCAGGGCTGGGGCTAGTGGCGGGCGGCTTTCTCGAAGTCGTCCTTGAACCGCCACAGCCGGGTGCGCAGCACCGGGTCGGCGACGGCGAGCACCTGTACGGCGAGGACAGCCGCGTTCATCGCGTTGTCGATCCCGACCGCCGCGACCGGCACCCCCGGCGGCAGCTGGGTCAGGCCGAGCAGTGCGTCGCGGCCGTCCAGCCCGCCGGTCGACAGCGGCACCCCGATGACCGGCAGCGTCGTGTGCGCGGCCACGACTCCGGCGAGAGCCGCCGACCCGCTGGACCCGGCGATGACGACCTCGATGCCGCGCGGCTCGAGCTCGGCCATCCAGTCGGCCAGGGCCCGGGGCGCGCGATGCGGCGACAGCGACTGCTCGTCGTACGGCACCCCGAAGCGCGACAGCAGGGCACCCGCCTGCGACATCGTGTCGTGGTCGGCCGGGCTGCTGTAGATGATGGCGACACGGGCGACCCGGCCGTCGCCGTCGAACATCGGATCAGCCATCTGCCGACACCTCCCCGCGGACGGCGCGCAGCGCGACGTCTGTCCGGGAGTGTGCTCCTCGAAGGGCCACTGCGGCGACCCCCTGGTAGGCCCGTTCCCGAGCCGTCGCCAGGTCGGCCGCCGTCGCCGTCACGGACAGGACCCGGCCGCCGCTGCTCACCACCCGGCCGTCCTCGAGCCGGGTGCCGGCGTGCTGCACCGTCACGCCCTCCGGGAGGATGCCGACCACGACCTCGTCCCCGGTCGTGGGCTTGTCGGGGTAGCCCTCGGCGGCGACCACCACCGTCACCGCCGCGCCCTCGCGCCACCGCAGCGCCGGCAGGTCCCGCAGACCACCCGTCGATGCCGCCAGCAGCACCCCGGCCAGCGGCGTCTCCAGTAGCGACAGGACGGTCTGCGTCTCCGGATCGCCGAAGCGGCAGTTGAACTCGATGACCTGCGGCCCATCGGAGGTCACCGCGAGCCCCGCGAACAGCAGCCCGATGAAGGGGGTCCCCCGCCGGGCCATCTCGTCGATGACCGGCTGCATGATCCGGGTCGTGATGTCGTCGACCATCCCGGCCGGCAGCCACGGGAGCGGCGCGTAGGCCCCCATGCCTCCCGTGTTGGGACCGTCGTCGCCGTCGTACGCGCGCTTGAAGTCCTGCGCCGGCACCAGCGGCACGACCGTCGTGCCGTCACTCAGCCCGAACAGCGACAGCTCCGGCCCGTCCAGGAACTCCTCCACGACCACCCGACCGCCCAGGGTGCGCAGCGCATCGCGGGCGAAGTCGACGGCCAGCGGCAGATCGGTCCCGACGTGGACGCCCTTGCCGGCGGCGAGGCCGTCGGCCTTGACGACGTACGGCGGCGTGGCCCCCGCGAGGTAGGCGGCGCAGTCGTTGTCGTCGTCGAACACCATGGCGGCGGCCGTCGGAACACCGGCGTCGCGCATGACGTCCTTGGCGTAGGACTTGCTGCCCTCGATCCGGGCCGCCTCCGCAGACGGACCGAACACCGCAAAACCACTGTCCCGCAGGCGATCCGCCACTCCAGCGACGAGCGGGGCCTCCGGCCCGATGACGACGAGGTCGGCGCCGATCTCCCGAGCGAGCGCGTCCACGGCAGCGGGATCCACGACGTCGAGCGGCCGGGCCTCGGCCAGGGCGACGGTCCCGGCGTTGCCCGGCGCGCACACCAGCCGGGTCACGGCAGGGTCGCGCGCGAGCGCCTGCACCAGGGCGTGCTCACGCCCGCCCGACCCCACCACGAGGACCTTCACCGCGGCGACGCTAGCGTGCGCGCCGAAGGGGGAGTTGATCATGCAGTCCGCGATTCTGCTGTGCGTGCCGGAGGCGGAGCCACTCGTGCACGAGTGGCGCGCGATGGGTGACCCGTCGGCGGCGCAGGGCGTGCCCGCGCACGTGACCCTGCTCTACCCGTTCCTGCCGGCCGCCTCGATCGACGAGGGCGTGCTCGGCGAGCTGGAGTGGTTCTTCCGTGGCGTCGACGCCTTCGGCGTGCGCTTCACCAGCGTCGGCCGCTTCGAGCACGCCGGCGTCGTCTACCTGATGCCGGAGAGCGACGGTCTCAAGCAGCTGACGAGGGCGCTCGCCCGGCGGTGGCCCGAGTGTCCGCCGTACGACGGCGAGATCCCGGCCGACGAGGTCATCCCGCACCTGACGATCGTGCAGACCGAGGACCGCGCCCTCCGGCAGTCAGCCGCCAACGGCGTCAGCCCCGGCCTGCCGCTGCGGATCCTCGCGGCGAGCGCCGCCCTCTGGACCTGCGGGGATGACGGCACGTGGTCCGAGCGCGCGTCCTTCCGCTTCGGGCCGCCCGAATAGCTCAGACTGCGGCTGTGGCACAGCCGGTCGGTGAGCGCGTCGAGACCAGCCCCGTCGGCCGCGCAGTCATCACGCTGCTCATGGCGGTGCTCGCTGTCTCGGTACTGCTCTGGAACATGCCGGCCGGTCGGCCCCGCGACGTCGTGCGCCCGACGCCTGCGCACGTGCTGTTCCCGCTCGGTCTGGACCAGGACTGGGCACTGTTCGCACCGGACCCGCGGGCCTTCTCGGTCGGCGTCTTCGCGCGCATCACCTACGCCGACGGGCGCGAGCGGATCCGGGTCCCACCCCACAACGGGCACCTGCTCGCGCCGTACCGCAGCTATCGCTGGCAGAAGTACGTCGAGCGGTTGCGCGCCGATGAGTACTCCAACCTCTGGGAGCCGACCGCCCGCTGGATCGCGCGTGACGCCGGGCCGGGCGTCACGAAGGTGGTGCTGGTCCGGACCTTCCAGGACGCGGTGACGCCGGGCAGCCACAAGCAGCGGCCGAAGCAGGGCCAGTTCGCCTTCTACACGCTGGACCTGCCGTGAGCGTCCTGACCGCCCTGCCGCGGCGGGCCTGGACCGGCTGGTCGCACTGGGCCTTCGACCCGATCGACACCGCGCCGATGGCCGCGCTGCGGATCGCGGTCGGGCTGCTGACGATCGGCTGGACGCTGTCGCTGCTGCCCGACGCGCAGACCTTCCTCGGCTCCGGCGGCGTCCAGCACGGGTTGCCGCACTACGACAGCGGCGCGTGGGCCGTGCAGATCGGGCCGCCGTACCTCATCCTCGCGGTGCTCCTCGCCGCAGCCGTCGCACTCACTCTCGGGTGGCGCACCCGGGTCGTCTCCGTGTTGATCTGGCTGCTGCTGGTGGCCATCCAGCGGCGCGACCCGTGGATCCTCAACTCCGGCGACCTGCTGCTTCGCGAGCTGGCGTTCTTCGTGATGCTGATGCCGGCCGGCGAGACGTGGTCGCTGGACGCGCGGCGTCGCCTCAAAGGTGGCGGCGTCGAGCGGCTACGCGCACCGTGGGGGCTGCGGCTGTTGCAGATGCAGGTCAGCGCGATCTACCTGTTCTCGGTGTGGGCCAAGGTGCGCGGCACCACCTGGAACGACGGGACGGCCGTCGGGATCGCGCTGCAGCTTCAGGACCTGCAGCGGTTCGCGGTGCCGGCGT
>JAVXVI010000390.1:0-4050 GCA_032230005.1 Actinomycetota bacterium
CCATAACACTCAATACCAGAAGTCACAAATACAAACAAGTAACCTCGACATCACAAGCCCTCGTGTTGCAGGGTGGCGCCGGTGGCCCCAGCCTTATCGGTGTGGGTGAGTCGGCAGTCGTGTTCCAGGTGGAGAGCGGTCGGATGCCGCTCTACGCCGGCACGGTCCAGGCGCCCCGCAAGAAGCCGAAGTACACGATCGGCCAGATCGACCAGCTGGCGGCCTTCATCGGCGCGCACGGCGGCGGTCCCAAGCTCCCCGCCGGCAAGCTCGACGACGGCGCCCTGCAGGAGGGCGGCGAGCTGTTCCGCACCAACTGCGCGAGCTGCCACAACTTCGCCGGCTCTGGCGGCGCTCTCACCTACGGCAAGTACGCTCCCGACCTCTCACCCGCGTCCGCCCGCGTGATCTACAGCGCGATGCAGACCGGCCCGGAGAACATGCCGCGCTTCTCGGACAACCAGCTCACGCCGGACGAGAAGAAGGCCGTCGTCCGCTACGTGCAGTTCATCGCCAAGGCCCCGCAGCCCGGCGGCAGCGACCTCGGTCGCTACGGGCCGGTCCCCGAGGGCATGGTCATCTGGCTGGTCGGGCTCGCCGCCCTGGTGGGTGTCACGCTCTGGATCGGGGCACGGGCATGACCGAGACAACGGGCGGGCAGCAGCCCACCAACGAGCCGCGCGGCGGCCAGACCTCTGCCGAGGCGGCCGGTTCGATCCGGGACCGGCTGCGCGCGCCTGTGCCGAGCGACGAGGCCAACAGCGGCGGCGACAGCCGCGGCTCGGACGTCACCGACGCCTCCTTCCAGCAGACCGACAGCCGGGCCGAGCTCGCCGCCCACGGCCGCGACGAGGGCCAGCACACCACCAGCGCTCCGGTGGCCCACGCGATCCAGGAGCCGCGCAAGGAGGACCTGTCCGAGCGCGAGGCGCGGGCCGCCGAGCGCAAGGTCGCCGCGCTCTTCCTGCTGGCCGTCCTCGCCGTCATCGGCTTCGTGGTGACGTACTTCGCTGCGCCGTTCAAGTTCACCGAGGACAACAACATCTACTTCACGCCACTGCTGTCGATCTTCATGGCGGTGGCCCTCGGCGGCATCGGCGCCGGTGCGGTGCTGTGGGCGAAGACGCTGATGGTGGACGAGGAGGCGGTCCAGGAGCGCCACGGCTTCGCCTCCGAGCCGGACGAGCTCGAGGCGACCGGCAAGGCGCTCGTCGAGGGGCTTGAGCAGACACAGCTCCCCCGCCGCAAGCTGCTGCGCAACACCCTGCTGCTCGGCGCCGGCTCCCTCGCCCTGCTGCCGCTCCCCCTCCTGCTCGACCTGGGCAAGTACGCCCACAAGGAGCGGGCGCTGCGGACCACCGCGTGGAAGAAGGGCGTCCGTCTGGTACGCCGCAACGGCACGCCGGTCCGGATGGGCGACCTCGCACTCGGCTCGCTCGAGACCGTCTACCCGGACGTGCCCGGCGGGGAGCACATGGGTGACGCCCCGGCCATGCTCATCCGGATGCGTCCCGAGGAGCTCGTCCCGCGCAAGGGCCGCGAGGACTGGTCGGTCGAGGGCCACATCGCCTTCTCGGTGATCTGCACCCACCTCGGCTGCCCGGTGAAGCTCTACGAGCAGCAGACCCACCAC
Source organism: Actinomycetota bacterium (assembly GCA_032230005.1). GTDB lineage: Bacteria > Actinomycetota > Actinomycetes > Mycobacteriales > SCTD01 > RYN-124. Next base: position 1,634 of record JAVXVI010000390.1, read on the forward strand.
CTGTTCTGCCCGTGCCACCAGTCGACGTTCGACGCGAGCCACGGCGCGAAGATCATCTTCGGGCCGGCCGCTCGGCCGCTGCCGCAGCTGGGCATCAGCGTCGACGCTGACGGATACTTCGTCGCGCAGGGGGACTTCTCCGACCCGGTCGGACCCAGCTTCTGGGAGCGCAAGTCATGAGCGTTGCGGGCAAGGGCGCAGCAGGCACCGGCAAGTGGATCGACGACCGCCTCGGCTCGTCGAACTTCGTCCGGCGGAGCCTGAACAAGGTCTTCCCGGACCACTGGTCGTTCATGCTGGGCGAGATCGCCCTGTACTCCTTCATCATCCTGCTGCTGACCGGCACCTACATCACGCTGTTCTTCGACGCCTCCATGAGAGAGGTCGTCTACAACGGCAGCTACATCCCGCTCAAGGGCGTCACGATGTCGGAGGCCTACGCCTCCACTCTGAACATCTCGTTCGACGTCCGCGGCGGTCTGCTCATGCGGCAGATCCACCACTGGGCAGCCCTGCTGTTCCTGGCGTCGATCACGGTGCACCTCATGCGCGTGTTCTTCACCGGCGCCTACCGCAAGCCCCGCGAGCTCAACTGGGTCATCGGCACGCTGCTGCTGATCACCGGCATCCTCGAGGGCTTCGCCGGCTACTCCCTCCCCGACGACCTGCTCTCGGGCACGGGGCTGCGCATCGCATCAGGCATCACGCAGTCGATCCCCGTCATCGGCACCTGGGCCGGCTTCCTGCTCTTCGGCGGGGAGTTCCCGGGCACCGCCATCATCGGCCGGCTCTACGCCGTGCACATCCTGCTCATCCCGGGGCTGATCCTCGGGCTGATCACGTTCCACATGATGATGATCTGGTACCAGAAGCACACCGACTTCCCCGGCCCGGGACGCACGGAGCACAACGTCGTCGGGAGCCGCTTCTACCCGGTGTACTCCGCGAAAGCGGGCGGGTTCTTCTTCCTCGTCTTCGCCGTCCTCGCCCTGCTCGGCGGGCTGGCGCAGATCAACCCGATCTGGCTGTACGGCCCGTACGACCCCTCCCAGGTCTCGGCCGGCTCGCAGCCCGACTGGTACATGGGCTTCCTCGACGGCTCCACGCGTCTGATGCCCAACTGGGAGATCCACGCCTTCAGCCACACCATCCCGCTGAACGTCATGCTGCCCACGGTCGTCCTGCCCGGACTGCTGTTCACCGGCCTGGCACTGTGGCCGTGGATAGAGCAGTTCCTCACCAAGGACCGCGAATACCACAACCTGCTCGACCGGCCGCGGGACAAGCCGATGCGCACCGCGCTCGGCATGATGTCGATCTCGTTCTACATCATGCTGCTGATCGCCGGCGGCAACGACATCATCGCGTCGATCTTCTCGATCAGCGTCCAGACGATCACGCACACCCTGCGGGTCGGCGTCTTCGTCGTACCTCCGCTTGTGTACTGGGCGACCAAGCGGTTCTGCCTGGGGCTGCAGCACGCCGACCAGGAGCTGGTGCACCACGGCATCGAGTCGGGCACGATCCGCCGGCTGCCGTCCGGGGAGTTCGTCGAGGAGACCGTCGGGCTGCCCATCCCGTACCAGATCACGCTCACCGGCGTCGAGCCGTCCGAACGGCCGGCGCTGCACGCCAACGAGCCGCCGGAGGGCCCTGGCTACGGTGACAAGCACGTCGTGGAGGTGCACTCCGACGGCGGACCGGTCGTGCACGCCACGCGCCGGCCGAAGGGGTTCTTCCGGGACAAGACCGTCTCGCGCAAGGAGCCGATCCGCCCGGAGGCGACGATGCCGGAGCTGCAGGCCAGCAAGGGCGGCCCGAAGTAGGGGTCGCTCAGGCGGGGTTCAGGTCCCGACGAGGAATGTGATGCGGTGACAACGCCTTGGGGCGGCCGGCCCTCGCGCCGGACGCTGCTCACCGCCGCCGGTGGTGTGCTGCTCGCGGCCTGCGGCACAGCAGCCAAGCGGCGTACGGCGGCGCCCTCCGCTCCGGCCAAGGCCACAGCCCAGCCGCTGTCGTCACCCATCGTTTCCACCCGGGCGTCAGCTCCCCCCGTTGGCGCCCGGGTGGTCCACCACGCCGACACCGGCCGCCCTGAGGTTGCCCTCACGTTCCACGGCTCGGGCGAGCCCGCGTTGGCCGTGCAGCTGCTTGACGAGGCGGAGCGAGCCGGGGCGAAGGTGACCGTCTTCGCGGTCGGGACCTGGCTGGTGGCGCACCCTGAGATGGCGAAGCGCATCCTGCACGGCGGCCACGCGCTCGGCAACCACACCTACACGCACCCGACACTGCACCGGCTGTCGGTCGCCGGTATCAACGACGAGGTGTCCCGGTGCGCCGCCGTCATCCGGCGGCTCACCGGCTCCCCAGGGGCGGCGTTCCGCCCGTCCGGCGGTCCGTCGATCACCACCCCCATG
>JAVXVI010000391.1:0-4763 GCA_032230005.1 Actinomycetota bacterium
GGCGACAAGATGGCCATGCAGCGGCTGCGCGAGGCGGCCGAGAAGGCCAAGATCGAGCTGTCCGCCAGCCAGAGCACCACGATCAACCTGCCCTACATCACCGCCAGCTCCGACGGTCCGCTGCACCTGGACGTCACGCTGACGCGTGCTGAGTTCCAGCGCATGACGCAGGACCTGCTCGACCGCTGCAAGGGCCCGTTCCAGCAGGCGATCAAGGACGCGGGGATCGCGCTGTCCGCGATCGACCACGTCGTCCTCGTCGGTGGCTCGACCCGCATGCCGGCCGTGTCCGACCTGGTCCGCGAGCTGACCGGCGGCAAGGAGCCCAACAAGGGCGTCAACCCGGACGAGGTCGTTGCCATCGGCGCGGCGCTGCAGGCCGGTGTCCTCAAGGGCGAGGTCAAGGACGTCCTGCTCCTCGACGTCACCCCGCTGTCCCTCGGCATCGAGACCAAGGGCGGCATCATGACCAAGCTCATCGAGCGCAACACCACCATCCCGACCAAGCGCTCCGAGGTCTTCACGACCGCTGACGACAACCAGCCGTCCGTGCAGATCCAGGTCTTCCAGGGCGAGCGCGAGATGGCCGCCTACAACAAGAAGCTCGGCATGTTCGAGCTGACCGGCCTGCCGCCGGCGCCGCGCGGGATCCCGCAGATCGAGGTCGTCTTCGACATCGATGCCAACGGGATCGTGCACGTGTCCGCCAAGGACCTCGGCACCGGCAAGGAGCAGTCGATGACCATCACCGGCGGCTCGGCGCTGCCGAAGGATGACATCGAGCGGATGATGCGCGACGCGGAGCAGTACGCCGAGGAGGACAAGAAGCGCCGCGAGGAGGCCGAGACCCGCAACCAGGCCGAGGGCCTCGTCTACACGACCGAGAAGTTCCTCGGCGAGAACGGCGACAAGCTCCCGGCAGAGGGCAAGGCCGAGGTCGAGTCGCTCCTGACCGACCTCAAGTCGGTGCTCGGCGGCAGCGACGTCGCAGCCATCCGGACCAAGTCCGACGAGCTCTCGCGCAAGTCGCAGGACCTCGGCGCTGCGATGTACGCGCAGCAGCAGGCCGCCGGTGAGGGCGCCGCTCCCGGCGCCGACGCCGGTCCCGCTGACGACGGCGTCGTGGATGCCGAGATCGTCGACGAGGACAAGTAGTCCATGGCTGACGACACAACGGAGTACGACCCGGAGCGGGTGATCGTCCGCGACAAGCGGCGCATCGATCCCGACAGCGGCGCGCTGCGGGAGCCGGCGACCCCGGCTCCCGCGGCGACGGCCTCGGTTGAGGAGCCGGTCGAGGACCTGGCAGCGGAGCTGACGGCTGACCTGCAGCGGGTGTCGGCGGAGTACGCCAACTACCGCAAGCGGGTCGACCGTGACCGTGCGGCCGTCGTCGAGATCGCCACGGCCGGACTGCTGTCCGAGCTGCTGCCGCTGCTCGACGACGTCGAGCGGGCCCGTCAGCACGGTGACCTCGACGGCGCCTTCAAGAGCGTCGGCGAGGGCATCGAGGCGGTCGCGGCCAAGCTCGGCCTCGAGCGCTTCGGCGAGGCAGGCGAGCCCTTCGACCCCGCTGTGCACGAGGCCCTGATGGCCGCCGACCCTGACCCGTCGTCGGCTGTCGCGACCTGCGCGCAGGTGTTCCAGCCGGGCTACCGGCTGTCGACGGGCCGGGTCCTGCGACCCGCCCGCGTCTCGGTCGCCGAGCCGGGTGCGGCTGCCCCCGTCGTACCGGAAACCCCTGAGGCATAAGGGAGGAGGGACGCCGACATGAGTGCACGTGACTTCGTCGAGAAGGACTACTACGCCGCGCTGGGCGTCCCGAAGGACGCTCCGGCGGCGGACATCAAGAAGGCCTACCGCAAGCTGGCCCGCGACCTGCACCCGGACAAGAACCCGGACGACAAGGCGGCAGAGGACAAGTTCAAGACCGTGTCCGAGGCGTACGACGTGCTGTCCGACGACACCAAGCGCAAGGAGTACGACGAGGCGCGGAGCCTGTTCGGTGCCGGTGGCTTTCGCGGGGGATTCCCCGGCGGTGGCGGCCAGCAGGGACCGGGCGGTCACACCTTCGACCTCGGCGACCTTTTCGGGGGCCAGGGTGGCGGGATCGGGGACGTCTTCGGCGGCCTGTTCGGCGGGCAGGGCGGGCGCCGGTCGGGCGGCCGCGGCCCGCGTCGCGGTGCAGACGTCGAGGCCGACGTCACGCTGTCCTTCGCCGACGCCGTCCGCGGCGTGACGGTGCCACTGCGGCTGTCGACTCCCGGTGCCTGCGAGACCTGCGGCGGGTCCGGCGCGGCCCCCGGGACGGCACCGAAGACCTGCGGTGTCTGCAACGGCGCCGGCGTCACCAGCCGCAACCAGGGTGGCTTCGCCTTCGCCGAGCCCTGCCGCGCCTGCCGGGGATCGGGGCGCGTCGTCGAGACGCCCTGCCCGACCTGCCGCGGCACCGGCGAGTCGGTGAAGGAGCGCACCCTCACGGTGCGCATCCCGCCCGGCGTCAAGGAAGGCCAGCACATCCGCCTGGCCGGCCGCGGTGCACCTGGCGATCGCGGGGCTCCGGCGGGTGACCTGCTCGTGCAGGTGCACGTGACGCCGCACCCGGTCTTCGGGCGCAAGGGCGACAACCTCACGATCACCGTCCCCGTGACCTATCCCGAGGCGGCCCTCGGCGCCAACATCAGCGTCCCGACGCTGGACGCGCCGGTCACGCTGAAGGTGCCGGCGGGGACGACCACCGGTCGGACCTTCCGGGTGCGCGGCCGTGGTGTCCCGCGCAAGACAGGAACACCGGGCGACCTGCTCGTGACGGTGGAGGTCGCCGTACCGCAGAACCTCAGCGCCGAGGCGCGCGAGGCCCTCCAGGCCTACGCCAAGGCCGCACCGCACGACCCGCGCGAGCACCTGAGAGAGGTGACGCTGTGATCGAGGACGACGCCCCGGTCTTCGTGATCTCGGTAGCCGCCGGCCTGACCGGCATGCACCCGCAGACGCTGCGCCAGTACGACCGGCTCGGGCTGGTCACGCCGACCAGGTCCGGCGGCGGCGGCCGGCGCTACTCCGCACGTGACGTCGCGCTGCTGCGCGAGGTCCAGCGCCTCTCCCAGGAGGAGGGCGTCAACCTGGCCGGCATCAAGCGCATCATCGAGCTGGTCAACCACGTGACGGCGCTGCAGGAGCGGCTCGTCGAGCTGCACGACGAGCTGGAGCAGACCCGGGCGGCCGTTACCTCAGCACACGCCGACGCGGTGGCGAGCATGCGCCGCGACCTCGTCCCGCTCCGCGACAACGCCCTCGTCGTCTGGCGACCCGACGGCCGTTAGGCCTCAGTCGCTGCCGCCCTTGCTGTCGTTGCGCAGCTGCACGACCTCGGGCTTGCTCGTGCTGCAGCTGATCTGCATCCGGACCTCGTTGCGGTCGTTGTCGAACCGCACCTCCAGCATTGCCCCGTGCAACGAGGCGTCGTCGAGCTGGTAGCCCTGAGCAGGGGTCGCGTAGACGCGCTCCGGGGTCGTGCCTCGACAGCGCACCCCCACAGAGCCACCGGCTGAGCTGAACGCGCGCACAGCAGGTGGGGGTGCCGACTGGGCCTGCGGGTCCGGGTTGCCGATCGTCAGCGACGCCGCAGGTGAGGGCGCCGAGACCCGCGGCGACGGTGCCAGCTGTCTCGGCGATGCCTGAGCGGCGCGCGGACTCGGCAGGGGAGTAGCCAGCCCCCGCTGGACGTCACCGGCGCTGAGGACGGGTCCGGCCGGATCCCCGACCCTCGCTGCGACGAGTCGCACACCAAGCAGGCCGGTGCCGGTCGCCAGGACGACCCCGCCGAGCCAGAAGCTCAGCAGCAGGACGGCCGGACGACGGGGCATCTGCACAGCCTGCCCCCACCGCGCGCCTGGTGTGTCAAAGGCGGGCCAAGCCGGGGCCAAGGCTGGGCGCAGAAGCCGCCGGCAGAGCCGCAGCGCCAGTACGTTCGTGCCGTGCCCCAGCTGCTGCTCATCGAGGACGACCCGGCGATCCGATCGGCGCTGTCGCGAGCCCTGAGCGAACGGGGCCACGGTGTGCACACGGCACCCGACGGAATGAGCGGGCTGCAGGCGGCAGTGGACCTGCGGCCCGACCTCGTCGTGCTCGATCTGGGACTGCCGGACGTCGATGGCACGACGTTGCTGTCGATGCTGCGCGCGGTCAGCGCCGTCCCGGTCATCGTGGCCACCGCCCGGGATGACGAGACCGAGGTCGTGCGCGCGCTCAACGCCGGCGCGGACGACTACGTCGTCAAGCCGTTCCTCGCCGAGCACCTCGACGCCCGGATCCGCGCGGTCCTTCGTCGTGGCGCCGGTGCCGCGGCGCCGGCGACGTTGGTGGTCGGCGGGCTGGTCGTCAACCCGGCCGCTCGCGAGGCCTCGCTGGACGATCGGACCCTCGAGCTGACCCGGCTGGAGTTCGACCTGCTTGCTCACCTCGCAGCGCATGCGGGCGAGGTGGTGACCAAGCGGGATCTGCTCGCGGAGGTCTGGCACCAGCCGTACGGCGGGGCCGACAAGACCGTTGACGTGCACCTGTCGTGGCTGCGCCGCAAGCTGGGAGAGACGGCGACGGAGCCGCGCTATGTCATCAGTGTCCGCGGTGTCGGCGTCAAGCTCGTCGACCCGACATGAGGCGCCAGGTCGCGCTTCTGGTCGCTGCGACCACGTCCTTGGTCCTCGTCGCGTTTCTCGTGCCGCTCGGCTTGCTGTTGAACACGTTGGCAGTCGACCGGGCCA
>JAVXVI010000392.1:0-5472 GCA_032230005.1 Actinomycetota bacterium
CCGAACGGTGATCATGGCGGAGTGAGGAACCTGCTGACCGCCGTCATCCTCGTGCTGCTCGTACTAGCAGTGCTCGGACTGGTCGTCTCCAGCCTGGGCGCTCACTGACCGCGACGCCCCCAGAACACCCACCACGACAGGGTCTGCACGACGAGCGCGAAACCGAACAGCAGGTCCTCGACCGGCGCGTAGACGACCCGCCATCCCAGGATGACGTCCGGGTCATAGGTCACGACCTGACGACCGGTGAGGATGCCGTTGGTGACGAGCTGGAAGCAGAGCACGATCGCGTACGACGTCCAGAACGCCTTGCGCCGCAACAGCTGCGTCCGCAGCACAGCGAGATCCAGGAGCAGAGTCGCCACCACCGCCAGGACAGCCGCCGCCGTATAGCTCACTCGTCGCCCACGGCCCAGCCGCGGACAGCTCGCACGGCCTCCAGGGCCAGCACCGAGCAGACGGGGATGACCAGGAAGAACAGCAGCTCCTCGATGGGCACGTTGCCGACGTGGAGCCCGGTCGTCTGACGCGGGTCGTAGGCCCAGTGCCCGGCTCGGATCGCCAGCACGTCCCACAACGTGAAGACGACGAACACCGGCAGCAGCGTCAGCAGCAGTCGCCGCCACCGTGCGTAGACGCGGGTGTGCAGCACCAGCTCGAGCGGTGCCGTGCCGAGCACGCAGCCGCCCAGGACGAGCAGGTAGGTCAGGCGCACGCGAGCCGTCGCGCCAGGTCGGCCGCGGCGGCGTGCGGGTCAGGAGCCTCGGTCAAGGCGCGTACGACGACGACGCGGCGCGCACCGGCTGCCAGGACCTCGTCGAGGTTGCCGGCGTCGATGCCGCCAATGGCGAACCACGGCCGCGGGCTGGCCACGTCGGCGGCGATGCGCAGCAGCGGCAGGCCGGGCGCCGGGCGGCCCGGCTTGGTCGGCGTCGGCCAGGTCGGGCCGACGCAGAAGTAGTCGACGCCGGGCTCGAGGGCAGCCGCCCGCACCTGCGACTCGTCATGCGTCGACCGACCGACGAGCACCTCGTTCCCCAGCAGCGCCCGGGCCGCAGCGACCGGCAGGTCGTCCTGACCCAGGTGCAGGATGTCGGGCCCTACGACGGAGGCGACATCGGCCCGGTCGTTGACGGACCAGAGCGCGCCGTGGCGCTCGGCAGCAGCAGCGAAGACGTCGCACAACGCGATCTCGTCACGCGCCTCGAGGCCCTTCTCGCGCAGCTGCACGCAGTCGACGCCGCCGGCCAGCACCGCATCGAGGAACTCCGCCAGGTCCCCGCGATCGCGCCGAGCGTCGGTGCAGAGGTACAGCCGCGCGTCGGCCAGCCGATCCCGCCGCTGCAGTCCGAGATCAGCCACCCGCCACCGCCCGCACCAGCTCGATCCGGTCGCCCTCCGCGAGGACCGCCGCGCGCACTTCCGACCGCAGCAGTGCGATCCCGTTGTGCTCGACCACGACGCTCCCGACCTGCAGGCCGAGGGACTCGAGGAGCGCCGGCATCGTCGTACCGTCTGCCACGTCGCGAGCCCCGCCGTTGACGACGAGCTGCACTAGAAGCCCGCCGCCTGGGCGCGCCGCTTGATCTCGGTGCCGCGGTTCTCGCGCAACGCCTGCAGAGGTGTGCCCGGGATGGTGTCGTCCGGTGTCGTCAGCCAGCGCAGCGCCTCTTCGTCGGAGTACTTCGCATCGCGGAGCAGAGTGATGACGGCGGGCAGGTGCTTGACGGGGTTGCCCTCCTCGTCGAGCTGGTCGATGAGGAGGCAGAGGATGTCGTCGCCGGGACGCCGAGAGCCGATGACCTTGCCGTCCTTGAGCAGCTGTCGCACCGCCATGATGTCGCGGCCCGTGCGCTCGGCGACATCGGGAAGTGGCAGGAGGTCCATCCCCCGAGACTAGGTCCTGCCCGGGTACCTTCCCCGCCATGACCGACGGCCCGCTGGACCCGATCGACGCAGCTGACGACGAGCTCGAGGACCCGTGGCACGAGTCGATCGTCGAGGCGCGGGAGACCTACGGTGCGCCGGAGGTCACGGCACTGCTCGGCTTTGTCCTGGCGATCGCATCGGTGTTCGGCTTCGGTCTCATGAACGGCACGACGTACACGGCTCCGTTCCTCACCGGCGGCCAGTCGAAGACGACCCTGGTCATCGGATTGCTCATCGGTGCGGCGTTGGCGCTGATCCCTACCTGGCTCGGCTGGCGGACGACGGCACAGGCGCTTCCGGACGACCCGCGCTGGGTCCTCGCGCTCGGCCGCACGGCGCTCCTGCTGGGTCTCGGCTCAGTGGCTCTCCGGCTGGTCGTCGCGGTGATCCAGGCGGCGCACGACGGGCCGTCGGGCTTCACCCGGCTCTAGAGGCGCACCGGCTCGCCGCCGGCGGCGGCGCTGGCCCGGGCGGCGTCCAGCACCGCGGCAGTCTGCCGCGACTCGTTGACCGGCAGCACCCAGCCTGGCCCGCCACGCAGCACCGACGACACCTCCTCGACCATCAGCCGATAGGGATCCGCCGCGGCCACCGGCACCCGCTCGGTGTCCCTTCCGTCCGACACCCACAGCTCGGTGGCGTCGTCGGTCCACGACGTGTACGGCGCGTCCCGCAGCTCCACCTCGCCGCGCTGCCCTGTGATGACCAGCCACTGCCCCTGACTGCCGGAGATGCCGGCCTGCACCTCGGCCTCCGCCCCCGAGGCCCAGGTCAGGATGGCCTCGGTTCGCAGGTCGACCCCTGTGTCGCCGTACGACGACCGCGCGGCAACCTCCGTCGGCATCCCCTCCCCGACGGCCCAGAGGCAGGCCGAGACGGCGTAGCACCCGACGTCGTACATCGCACCCCCGCCGCGCCCCGGCTCGAGCCGGTAGTTGCCCGTCAGCTGCCCGTCGAAGGCGAAGCCGGCCGCGACGTGCCGGACCGCGCCGATCGTCGGAAGTCGTTGCTGGGCAAGGCGGATCCGGGGGTGCCAGCGGTACCACGACGCCTCGACGAGCAGCTGTCCGGTCTCCAGCGCGACGGACGCCATCTCGTCGACCTCAGCGGCTGTCAACGCCAGCGGCTTCTCGCAGAGCACTGCCTTGCCGGCCCGCAGGGCCGCCACCGTCCACGGCAGGTGCATCTCGTTGGACAGCGAGATGTAGACGGCGTCGACGTCGTCGTCGGCCAGCAGCGCTTCGTAGTTCGCGTACGACGACACCGGCCCCAGCCCGCGCGCTCTTTCCACATCTCGCGCGGCCGCGGCCTGCAGGGTCGCACCGGCCGCAGCGTGGACAGCAGGAGCCAGGGCCGTCCGGGCTATCCCGCCCGCCCCGAGGAAGCCCCAGCGGACCGGCGTCACGAGGTAGGCACAGGCACCGGCCGACCGCCGATCAGCGCTGAGTCGGTCGCGGCCTGCATCACCGCGATGTTGCGCCGCGACCCCTCTGGCGTGATCTCCATCGGCTCGCCGGACAGCAGTGCATCGGCCAGCTGCCGGTGGAACGGCTGCGCCGGTGCTGCCGGGATCGAGAGCTGCGTCTCGGAGGTGCCACCGGCACCGTCTGGCGTGAACACCCGCAGCGAGGCCGGCGCGTCCGACGCGGCCAGCCGGTCCTCGAGCAGCGTGCCTATCGAGGACCGTGCCACGACGCGCTCCTGCCGCCAGTCGCCGATCAACGCGCCCTGAGTGCCGAGCACGTAGAACTTCGGCTTCATCGCCGCGGCCAGGTCGGAATGGGTGAACTCCGCCTCCACGCCGTCGACGAAGTGCAGCAGGACGCGGCTGTGATCGGCGTTGGTGACGTCATGCCAGACCCGCTTGTGCGTGGTCGCTGACACCCACTCCACGTTCTGGCCGAACAGGTCCAGCGCCCAGTCGAGGTAGTGGCTTCCCCAGTCGTAGATGGCGCCGCCGCTGACCGCCTCGTCGGAGTGCCAGTAGTTGCAGGGGTGGCCGTAGCCGCCGATGAAGCTCTCGTAGTGGAAGACCTCCCCGATGCGGCCGCTGCGCACGACGCTCTTGAGCGCGAGGTAGTCAGGGTCCCAGCGCCGGTTCTGGTAGACCGCGAGCGTCAGGCCGCGGTCCCGAGCTGCCGCGATCTGCCGGTCCGCCTCGGCCACGGTCAGGCAGAACGGCTTCTCGACGACCACGTGCTTGCCGGCCTCGAGGCAGCGCAGCGCCCAGTCGGCGTGGGTGTTGGGCGGCGTGCTCACGATGACGAGGTCGACGTCGTCCTGCACAAGAAGGTCCTCGACGCCGCGTACGTCGGGAGCCAGCTCGCGGGCCGCGTCGACCCGCAACGGGTTGGGATCGCAGACCGCGGCGAGCTCCAGGCCTTCGGTGACAGCGATGGCCGCGCTGTGCTCGTGGCCGATGGCGCCGTAGCCCAGGATGCCCACGCGGACGGGCGGCCCGTCGCTGATTCCGGCAACGCGTCGAAGGATCCGATGAACGAGCCGGTGCCATGCCGGGTCTGCGTACGTCGACGCCGTGGAGCCGACCGTCAGGACTCCGATGCCGGTGGCGGGCCGCCAGGTGCCGACGGCGTGGTCGGTGAAGCCGGTGTTGGCGGTGAGCAGCACCTCGACGTCGTCGGCGACCTTGTCCTGCAACGGCCACAGGTCGTCAACAAGCAGGTCGCCGGCGAGCCGGGCGCAGACGTCGCCGGCCGCAGGCCCCGGTCGGACCCGGATCTCGTGCAGTGGCGTCAGCCGTCCGGGCACGAGCCCGGCCGCGTCGGTGATGGCCGTGCTCATCGTCGGCCCGACCACCAGGACGGGCACGTCCAGCCCGAGCAGGGCGTCTTCCGTCTCGTCGGACAGCCCCTCGGCGCCGAGGACGAGCACCACGTCACCGTCGAGCCCGGTCGCTGCGGCCAGCCCGGTCCGGGCCAGGTAGTCCAGCAGTGGGGCGTGCCGTGCAGGATCAGAGGACAGGACGCAGACGCGGGTCAGGGCGACGGTCATGGGGCGAGGCTAGGCCGACTTCACCGGTACCGCTGTGTCAGCGAGCCGTTCGGGGTCGGGCTCGGCCCCCTCCGCCATGCGGCGCCTGCCTTGGACGAGATCGCGCGGACGGTCGACCGTGAGCATGGCGACCAGCCGTGGGCCGGCCATCCAGCAGAAGGCCCAGCCGTTGGCGTCGCCAGGGTCGCCCCGTCGTACGACCTGGTCGGCGCCCTTCGCGAAGCCGGCCCACTGCAGCGTGTGACCGAGCTGGTCGGACCAGAAGTAGGGAATCGGGTCGTAGACCGTCGGGCTGCCCAGCAGTGTCGCGACGGCGGTGGTGGGTCCGTGAAGAGCGTCGTCCCAGTGCTCCACTCGCATCCGCACGTCGTAGCGCTTCGACCAGCGCGCGACGCAGTCCCCGACCGCGACGACGCCGGGCATCGAGGTCGCGAGGTGCTCGTCGGTGAGCACACCGTGGTCGACATCGACCGGGCCCCCCTCGAGCCAGGCCGTCTCGGGCACGGCGCCGACGGCGACGAGGATCACGTC
>JAVXVI010000393.1:0-23060 GCA_032230005.1 Actinomycetota bacterium
ACGCGTTCGAGGAATGCCAGGTTGTGCTCGACCATCAGCACGGTCATTCCGTCAGCGACAAGCCCGTTGATCGCTTCCGCGAGCACGCCGCCCATCACCGGGTTGACCCCCGCGTGGGGTTCGTCGAGCAGAACCATCTTCGGTCTCGCGAACGCGACCTTCGCGAACTCGAGCAGCCGCTTCTGCCCGCCGCTCAGGTTGCCGGCGAGCTCGTTCTTCAACCGGAGCAGCCCTACTCGGTCCAGCAGCTCACGCGCGCGGACACGGTCTTCCGCGTCCGCAGCCTTGAGTGACGGCCTGGCGAACACGGCGCGCCAGGCGGCCTCGTTGCTCCGGTTGCCCGTGGCCAGCAGCACGTTCTCCAGGGTCGTCAGGTTCGCCCACTCGCGCGGCGTCTGGAACGTCCGAACGAGACCGGCGTTGCTGATCCGGTGCGGCGGCCGTCCTTGGATCTCCGTGCCGGCAAAGCGCACTCGACCCGCGTCCGGTGACTGGAACCCGGACACCACCTCGATCACGGTGCTCTTGCCCGCGCCGTTCGGCCCGATCAGCCCGGTTGCCTGGCCGGCGGCGACGGAGAACGTGCAGCCGCGAACGGCCTGCACTCCGCTGAAGTTCTTCACCAGATCGGTGACCTCGAGCATCGGGGCCGCCACGGGCGGGGCCGCGGGCGTCGACGACGGCGCATCGTGCGTCTCGACGGTCATGCTGCCGACCCCGTGGTCCCGGCCTTCTGCTGTGCAGACCCGAGATGCAGCACACGCTGTGCAGTGCGCGTCACATCGCCCAGGCGTTTGGCGTACGAATCTCGAGGCTCGCCGTCACGGTCCCGGCGTTCGGGCAGCAGACCCTGCGGTCGCAGCCACAGGACCGCGATGATCAGGAAGCCGATGATCACGAAGCGGAGCGCGTCGGAGGCTTCCGCGGCACCGGGAATCGGAGGCAGCAGGCGGGTGAACTCCTGGATGCCCACGAACACGAAGAACGCGCCGATGATCACGCCACGACTGTTGGCCGTGCCTCCGATGAAGATGGCCCCGAAGAGCAGGAACGTCTCGGCGGGCGCCCAGGCGTAGGGGTTGAACGCCGACAGGTAGGTCGCGAACAGGGCTCCGGCGAGCCCCGCGACGCCACCGCCGATGGCGTAGGCCTTCAGCTTGAGCAGGTAGACGTTGCGCCCGTACGCCTGGGCGGCGGTCTGGTCCTCGCGGACCGAGCGCAGTGCCCTCCCGAAGAAGCTGTTGAGCAGCAGCTCCAGGAGGAAGTACACCGCGGCCAGCATGAAGACGCACAAGCCCAGGAAGAAGACCGCGTAGCTGGTTGCACCCAGCTTCAGCGTGTCGTTCAGCGGCTGCTTCACGCCGTAGACGCCCGCATACCCGTTGAACAGGGGCGTGTACTGGCTGATGAACAGCGAGAGGCTGATGGCGAAGGCGACTGTCACGATGCCGAAGTAGTCGCCGCGCAGCTTTCTCAGCGCCACCGCCCCCACTAACACGGACAGCACCGTGGTCGTGACGACCGCAACTGCCAAGCCGGCGAGGAAGGGCCAGCCCAGGCCCAGGTCGTAGTGGTTCGGCGGCGTCAGGTTGGACTTCGGCAGGACCGTGACGGAGTACATGTACGCGCCGACCGCGACGTACGCGAACATCGCCAGGTCGAGCTCGCCCGCCCATCCCCATTTGACGTTCAGCCCGACGGTTGCGATCGCGAAGATCGTTCCGATCGTGAGCACGCTTACCCAGTAGTTCAGCATCAGTCCACCGCGTTCCTGACCTTGGTCGAAAGGATTCCGCCGGGGCGGAAGATGAGCGCCAGCACGAGCAGCGAGAACGCGACGACCGTCTTGTACTCGCTGGGGAGGTACACGGCACTGATCTCCATCGACATGCCGATGATGAGCGCGCCGATCATGGCTCCGTAGGCCCGTCCGATGCCGCCGACGACGGCGGCGGCGAAGATGACGATGAGGTAGGCGTTGCCGATCGTCGGCGTGACGCTTCCGATGGTCGCGGCCAGGACGTAGCCGGCGACGCCGGCGATCCCACCCGCGAGCAGCCAGGTCACCGCCACCACCCGGTCCGCGTTCACGCCGCTGACCCTTGACAGCTCGCGGCTATCAGAGACAGCCCGCTGCGCCTTCCCGAAGGCTGTGTACTTGAGCAGGACGTGGATCAGGAGCATCACGGCGACCGCCGCCCCCACCGTGAGCTCGCCCATGCTGCTGATCTGGAACGGGCCGTAGTGGTGCACGGAGCCGGACGCGATCGTGAACGCCCTGCTCTGTCCGCCGTAGATCAGCAGGACGGTGTTCTGCAGGATGAGGCTGATGGCGATCGTGAGCACGAACAGGACGAGGTTGCGGGCCCCGCGGTTGAGGAACGGTTGCAGCAGCAGCCGGTTCATCGCCCAGGCGAAGAAGGCGCCCAAGACGATGGAGACGAGGATCTGCAGCGGGATGCTGTGCACGCTTCGAGAGGTCTGAAGCGCGCCGTATCCCGCAATCGTCATGATCTCGCCGTGCGCGAAGTTGGGCACGTTCGTGACGCTGTACTGCAAGGACAGCGCGACGGTGCCGATGGCGATGATCGAGGACGTCACCAGCCCGAACCCGATCGCCAGGAGAAGGTCATGCACGGCCGGCACCGGCCTCTCCCATAGCGTCGGCAAGGGCCGGCTCTCTGGAACGACGACCCATGCCGGCGACCAGATCGGCGCTGTCGCCGATCGCCGCCAGGCCGCGCAACTGCACCAGCATCGCTTCTCCATCCGTGTCGCTGAGTCGGGTCTTCGCGTTCATGAAGAACTTCCTGTCCACGTCGTCCCGGCTGGCAGGATTGGCGGGAGTGCCCAAGGCGTGGTCGAGCCTGAGCTCACGGCTCTGTCCGTCCTTGGTGACGAGCTCGACGACCACGCCGCCGATCGGGACGCGTGCGTCCGCACGAAGCTCGATCACGTTCTCGGCCAGGAAGCGGATCTCGGGGTCGTCGCGCCAGGGCGGTCCGGCAAGCGCGACATCGAAGCGGCGTGCCAGCAACACCGCCGCCGCCACGTGGTGGAACGACAGGAGCGCCTCGAAGGTCCCGGTCGGGTGACTCACTCCGATGTGCGAGTCGAAGGTGCGCTCCGGGACCCGGATGGTCAGGCGCGCCAGCGCGTCCGCCGTCGGCAAGGAGGCGTCCTCGGCGAGCATCACACTGAGCAGGCTCTGCAGCGTGGTCGCACCGGGCCAGAGGCGCAGTGAGATGTTCGTGAGCTCCCAGTCAGAGCCCAGTCCCTCGACAGCCCGAGTGGCATCGCCGGGGGCATAGCTCGCGTACAGCCCGCCGTCCGTGGCCTCGAGCGGCTCCAGCGCGGCCTCGAACCGCTGCGCAGCCAGGTAGCCGCTTGTCAGACCCGACATCGCGCCTCGGGCCTGATGGAACTTGACCGCGGCGGTCGGCCACGACGCGTGCGTCCCCGCCGCCTGCGATACCGCCAGGCTCATCGCAGTGCGGATCCCGTCCGGTCCGAGCCGCAACAGCTTCGCCGCTGTCACGGCTGCCCCGATAGGTCCGACGATCCCCGGCGCGTGCCAGCCGCGGCCGCGGAACTCCCCGAAGTCCAGGCTGCGCGCTACCCGGGCCGCTACTTCCAGGCCGACGGCCACGGCGGTCAGCAGCTCGGCCCCGGAGGATCGGGTCTGCTCGGACACGGCCAGTCCGACCGGGATCACCTCTGGCGTGAGGTGACAGTGCGCAGGCGTGTAGACGTCACACGCGGTGATCGCGGTCGCAAGGTACGCGTTGATGAACACCGCATTCATGGCGGGGACCCGGCCGGGGCGACCGACGACGGTGGAGCTACCGCCGACATGAGGCGGCAGTGCCGCCGCGACCAGCGAGATCTCCTCGGACTGCCACCCGGCAAACGCGCAACCGACCGTGTCGACGATGAGGTCGACGACGTGCCCCGTGACTTCCGCAGGCAGGTCTTTGAGAGCGATCGAGTGCGCGAAGTCGGCCAGGGACTGGGTGAGTCCCGTGCTGGTCGGCTCGTTCACGTCACTCTCCTTGGCTTGTCGGTCGAGGGTCAGTGCGGCTGCGACTACCGGGAAGGAGCAACGACGAGGGACTTGATGTAGGTCATCTCGAGCGCCGCGAAGTGTGGGCCCTCACGCCCCCAGCCGGATGCTCCGATGCCCCCGTAGGGAAGCTGGTCGAGTCGGAAGTTCGACGAGCGGTTCACGATCACGCTGCCGGACCTGAGCTCCCTGAAGCACTGGGTCATCACGTCCGACGACGTTGTGAACACGGCAGCCTGCAGTGCGAAGCTCGTGTCGTTGGCCAAAGCGATGGCTTCGTCGATCGAGTCATAGGGCTCGGTGATCACCAGCGGCGCGAAGGCCTCCTGGCTGTAGAGCGGCTCGTCGTGGCTCACGTCAGCAACGACGGTCGGCGGTACGACGGCCCCGTCGCGTCTGCCACCGATACGCACTGTCGCGCCGTTGGCGACGGCGGCGTCGAGGTTTCGTTGGACGCGTTCCGCAGCCGCTTCCCGGATGAGCGGACCGATGTCGGTCGAGGCATCCATCGGGTCACCGACGAGGAGCCTGCCGGCCTCTGCTGCGAGAGCAGCCGTGAACTCCTCGTATCTGGACCGATGGACGAGCAGGCGCTGCACCGAGTTGCAGCTCTGGCCGTTGTTCGAGAACCCTCCGAGGAGCGCCTGCTCGAGCGCCAGCTTCAGGTCAGCGTCTGCGTGGACGATGTTCGCGGAGTTTCCGCCGAGCTCCAGCAGCACCGGCCGCAGGCCAGCGGCGGTGCGAACGGCTGAGCCTGCGTCAGTTCCACCGGTGAACGTCACCAGCGCGACACGTCTGTCAGCAACAAGAGCCTGCCCGCTGGCCGCGTCGCCAGGCACGACGTTCACGGCTCCCGGCGGAAAGCCGACGTCCGTGAGCAGCCTGGCCAGCTCGAGGGCGGGCCAGGGCGCTTCAGCGGCCGGCTTGACGACCACGGTGTTGCCCATGGCCAACGCGGGGGCGACCTTGTGCAGGACGAGGTTGATCGGGGCATTGAACGGTGTGATCGCGGCAACGACGCCAACCGGGAACCGCGCCGACATGGCCAGCACGCCCTCGCCACCCGGCATCGCGTCTGCCGCCGGGAGGCCGGCGTCAGGTGCTTCCGCCGCCGCTGCCGCCATCCGCAGCGTCCACGGGGCGCGATGCGCTTCCCGCCTGGTGTGCTTGAGGACCTTCCCGGTCGACCGGGTCACCTGAACGGCGAACTCCTCAGCGCGCTCGGCGACGAGGTCGGCGGCCTTGCGGAGGAGGCGGGCGCGCTCGTGGACAGGCATGGCCTCCATGTCCCGGCGTGCAGCGTGTGCAGCTGCGACGGCAGCGGTCACCGTGCTCTCGTCGGACGTGCCGACGAGGGCGACGACCTCATGCCGGTAGGGATCCTCGAGCGGGACGAAGTC
Source organism: Actinomycetota bacterium (assembly GCA_032230005.1). Classification (GTDB taxonomy): domain Bacteria; phylum Actinomycetota; class Actinomycetes; order Mycobacteriales; family SCTD01; genus RYN-124. The sequence goes on from JAVXVI010000393.1 coordinate 5,464, forward strand.
CGCGACGGCGTAGGGAGCCCCCGCGATGAACGGCAGGAGCCGGTCCGGGCCGGCAGTCAACGCCACCGCCGGTTACCAGCCATAGTCGGGGACGGGTCCGGCGAGCGGCGGGAGGTCCCAGCTGCCGGTCGCCGGCGCCCCTAGCGTTGAGTCGACGCGGACGTCCAGGACCGTGGGTCTTCCGGAGGCGAAGGCCGCCTCGAGTGCCGGGGCGACGTCTTGCGGTCGATCGATGCGCCGCCCGTCCGCGCCCATCGCAATGGCGATGCCGGCGATGTCGGTGCTGTACAGCTCACCGGTCGATTCCATCCGGAAGCGCGTAGCGATCTCGCGCTCTGCGCCGAAGAACGTGGCTTGCTGGCCGCGGATGGATCCGTAGCCGCTGTTGTTCCACACCAGCCACACAGCAGGCAGGCCGTACTCCACGGCCGTGGCCACCGCGTTCGCGTGCATGAGGAAACCACCGTCGCCGCACACCGTGATGGCGGGTTGCTCGGGCGCGGCCAGCTTCGCGCCGAGAACACCGCCGACGCCGAAGCCCATAGCAGCGAAACCCCAGGCCTGCAGGAAGCGTCCGTTCGGCGGTGGCACGAGCTGCTGGAGCAGCCAGTTGTGGTGCACGCCGACGTCGGCGAGGACGATCGCGTCGGAGGGCAGTCCGCGCTGGATCTCAGCCACCAGCCGGTCAGCGCGCATCGGCATCATCGAGTCGTCCGCTTGCCGCTCTGCGATGTGGTCGTTCCACTCGCGCTTCCACTCCAGCGTCTGGGCCGCCCATGCATCGTGTCGCTGGGCTCCGGTCGCTGTATCGGCTGCATCGAGATGCTTGACGAGCCCGCGCAGGAACTCGGCAGTGTCCGCCAGGATCCCCAGGGTCGGCTCGTAGTTGCGACCGATCTCCTGCGGGTCGATGTCGACGTGGATGAGCTTGCTGACCGGCATGTTGAAGGTGACCCCTGGCTGCCAGGAGCTCGTCGTTCGGTCGTCGAACCGGGTGCCCAGGGCGAGTACGACGTCGGCGGAGCGGCTGGCGTGGTTCGCCGCGTAGGTGCCGTTGCGGCCGATCGGACCGAGCGACAACTCGTCCAGCTCGTCGACTGCGCCCTTGCCGAGCGGAGTGGTGATCACGGGAATCGCATAGGTCGACGAGAGCTGGCGCAGGAGCTGACGAGCAGCCGGAGCCATGGCGCCGTTCCCGGCCACGATCACCGGCCGCTCCGCGGCCCGCAGCATGTCGGCTGCGGCGGCTAGTGCCGCGTCGGATGCGGCAGGGGCATGGACGACATCCGTCGGCCAAGCCGTGCTCGTCTCCTCACCGGCATCCTCGACGAACACGTCCAGAGGGACGTCGATGTTGACGGGGCCCGGCCGTCCGGTGGTCATCAAGGCGAACGCCTGCCGCATCATCAGCGGCAGCATCTCCGGGCGGACCGCCTGGTAGCTGCGCTTCACGTAGTGCCGCATGACGCTGGGGAAGTCGGCTTGGTAGTAGCGACCGGACTCCTGAAACGGACCCTTGTTGAACTGGCTGGTGGCGACGTTGCCCGTGATGGCGAGCATCGCTGACGAGTCGTAGAACGCGCCGGCCACAGCCATCGCGATGTTGACCGAGCCGGGACCGCAGGAGGTGAACGTCGCCAGCGGCCGACCGGTGATGCGGAAGTACGCGTCCGCCATGAAGCCGGCGATGCGCTCATCATGCGTGCTGATCGTCGCGAGCTCGTCCTGGCGGTCGTAGGCCGCGTCGAGCAGCCCCAGAATCCCGTGGCCGCAGACACCGACGAGATACGGCACGCGGTTCTCGATCAGGCTGTCGACGATGACTTCTGCGCCCTTGCGGCCCATGCGGCTCCTCATTGCATACCGTTGTGCACAGCAGGCTACAATTGGGAGTCTGACGTGTCAACGAACCCGTTCCTCATGTCAACTCGCCGAGTGGACGCGGTCGTTCCCCGCAGGCGGGCGCGCGCAAGCGAGCGCTTGCGGGGGGTTCCTCAACCGGGCCGGCGCGTGGGCGCCGAACGCGCTAGTCAGCGCTTGGAGTTGCCGTCTTCGCCGTTGCGGATCATGTCGAGCCGAACGTTGCGGGCCGCCGAGATGTGGCGCTCCGCGATCTCGCCGGCAGCCTCCGCGTTGCCCTCACGGATCGCCTCGAGCAGAGCCCGGTGCTCGTTGAGCGCCTCGACCCAGCGCCCGGGACGGCTGTACGTCGTCGCGGGGTACCGGCGCAGGTGCACCGCGAGGCGATCGAGAAGGTCTGACAAGGTCCTGTTCTTCGCGGCCTGCCAGATGGCGCGGTGAAACGAGCGGTTGATCGCCGCCATCTCCTGCGGGGTGGACTTCTTCGCGCCGGCCATGCCCTCGACGATCCGGTCGAGGGTGGCGAGGTCGAAGTCGCTCCGGCGGACTGCGGCCTGCCGGGCAGCTTCGGCTTCCAGCGTCCCGCGTACGCCGTAGATCTCCAGGACTTCCTCAGCGCTGGTCGGTCGTACCCTCATGCCGCGGTTGACCCGCTCCAGCACCCCGTCCTGCTCGAGCATCCGCAGTGCCTCGCGAATGGGCGTTCGACTGACGCCGAAGCGGGTGCCCAGGGCGGATTCGACCAGGACGGCGCCGGGTTCCAGGTCTCCCTGGAGGATCTCCTCCAGCAAGTCGTGGTACACCGACGCCATTCTGGTTCTCCCCCGTTGGCCGTTGCGTGGCGCGCATCCTACGCGGTGACAGCGGCCCGGCGCCTCCGAACGCGAGGACACTCCGGGCCGCTGTCGGGCTTACTTCGCTTGGGCGTCCTCGAGTTCCTTCGCCGTGAGCATCTTCACGACGACGGCCTTCCCGCTTGCGTCGGACTTGACCGCCTGGAAGGGACCGAAGACGTTGTGGTACTGGTTGTAGTCCATCGGACCACTCGCGCCGTCATAGTTGATCTCCTGGCCGGCCTCGAGCGCCTTCAGGCCGTCCGCATAGCTCTGCACGACGGTCCCGGGCGCACTGGAGACCTTGGAGATCGCGTCCACGATCGCCTGGCCCTTCGTGCTCTTCGCCTGCTGAATCGCCAGCGCCAGGACGATGGTGGCGTCGTACCCGTAGTTGGCGTCTGACAACGGAGCTGTGCCGTTCACGGTCTGGTAGGCGGCGGCGAAGATGGATCCCGCGCCGCTCGGCGGCGAGGCTCCCGTCAAGGAGTAGACCACCTTGGTTGCGCGGGCCGGCGTGACCGCGCTGATGAAGTCGCTGCCTGCGGTGATGTCACTGCCCACGAGCGGGATCTTCAGGCCGGCCGTCTGCTCCATGTTGTTGAGGAAGACGGAGGCGGTCGGGGGTTCCATCTGGGTGAAGATGACGTCGGGCTTGGAGTTCAGCACCTTCACGACCTCCGAGTTGTACGAGGTCTGGGCCGGCGTCAGGTTCAGGTCGGCGACGATCGTGCCGCCGAGCTTCTTGAACTGGTCCGCGATCGGCGCCTTGAGAGTCTGTGCCGACTCGATGGTCGAGAAGACCATGGCTGCTCGCTTGTACCCCTGGTCGGCTGCAAACACAGCCATGGCGACGGACAGCTGCGAGTCCGACGGGTTGGTGCGGAAGCCCCACTTGTCGCTCATCTTGTCGAAGGCCGTGTTGCCCGCCTGCAGCATGTACGGGATCGAGTTGCGGTCCAGGATCGGGATGGTGGATCCCGCCTCGAGACCGCCGGGTCCGACCACCGCCACGGCGTGGTCGACGTTCAGCAGCTTGTTCAGGGCAGGCACCGCGTCCGCGGGGTCGCCGAGCGTGTCAGCGGTCTTGATGACGAGCTTCTTGCCCATGATGCCGCCGGCGTCGTTGATCAGCTTCGCGGCCACCTTTGCGCCCCCGAGGGACGCCGCACCGACGCCGGCGTAGTTGCCGGTGAACGGGTGCAGGATCCCGATGGTGATGGAGCCGCCCCCCGACGCGGACCCGCCACCCGACGAGCCTCCACACGCAGTGAGCGCTGTGGCGGCGAGGACAGCCGGAAGCACAAGGCCCACGAGACTTTTGTTCGGGTACACGTCTTTCCCCCTTGGGGTTCTCAGTGACGTCGGGACGATCGGTGACCTGCAAGCTCCGGGATCAAGAGGAGTGTCGCGGACGGTATACTGCTGTATCCGGCGGGTCAACAGTGCATACGAATCAGGTTTCGCTTGAGTTCCCGGTCACCGGGTTCCGCAAGGGACGCAGCCCCGCGATCCGACATTCCGCGACGTCTCCTGGCTCGATGCGGACCGCACCAGGGGTGCCCGTGCTGATCACGTCGCCGGGGGCCAGGGGTATGACATGACTGATGAAGGAGACGAGCTCCGCGAGGCCGAAACGCATGTCGCCCAGGGTCCCGGACCGGACGCACTTCCCGTTGAGCCAGGTCTCCACCCGGGTCGCCTCCAGTGATCCGTTCAGCTCGGACAGCTCATCGAGCCCGGCAAGCTCTGGTCCGAGAGAGAGGAACGACTCGAAGTTCTTCGCAAGGGTCAGCAGTCGGGAGTCCTCGAGCAGGATGTCCTCCGCGGTCTGGTCGAGCGCGCAGCAGACGCCGGCGACGTACGTCAGCGCATCCTCAACTGCGACCCGGCTCGCCGGACGACCCATCACGAGAGCGAGCTCGGCCTCCGCCGTGACCCGCTGGCTCATGTCGGGCAGCACGATGGGATCGCCCGGCCCGATGAGGGTGTGCTGACCCTTGTAGAACAGCGTCGGGAGCCGCGTGGTCTGGGCTTTCAAGTCGCCCGCGTGCCCGACGAAGTTCAGTCCGATCCCGATGATCGTCTGCATGCCTCGCAACGGAGTGGCCAGCCGCACGTCCTCCGGCGGAGTCCAGTCATCGTCCGGGGCACGAGGCACGCTGGCCACTGATCCCCAGCGCCTGACAGCGGCGAGGAGGTCGGGGACGGTGTCGCCGCCCGGGTCCACAGCTGTCACATAGCCGTCGCCACGCACGTGCACCGGGACGGTTCCCTCTTCCGTCACCCGCGTGGCCAGCCTGAAGGCACTCATCAGGCGGACACAGACGCGGGCACCGCAGCGGCGTGAAGCCCCGCCGCCGTCCCTGCCAGCCGACCGAAGACGGACCCTGCCGTCAGGCCGGTTCCCCCCGGGTAGTTGAAGTAGAACAGCCCGCCCACCAGCTCGCCGCAGGCGTAGAGACCGGGAATGGCGGCTCCGTCGTCGGACAGCACAGCGGCACTGGCCGCATCGACCGCCACGCCCCCGAACGTGAACGTGATGCCGCAGGTCACCATGTAGGCCTCGTACGGCGGCGCGTCGAGCGCGTTGGCCCAGTTGCTCTTCACGGGCGTGATGCCCCTTGCGCTGCGGCCGTCCTTGATGTTCGGGTTGAACGGGACGTCGTGCGTCACTGCCGCGTTGAACGCATTGACCGTCTCGAGGAAGGCGGCTGCGTCGACCCCTTCCATCTTCTGGGCGAGGCCTTCCAGGGTCGGTGCGGTGACCTTGGTGACCTCGCGGATCCGGTACTCGTCGCGGAGCAGCGAAGCGACCTTCGCGTCGAACACCTGCCAGGCGAACTGCCGTGGCTGGAGCAGGACCTCTCTGCCGTATCGGGCGTACGTGTAGTTGCGGAAGTCGGCGCCCTCATCGACGAAGCGCTGTCCAGCAGCGTTGATCATCAGGCCGAAGGGGTAGCTGTGCTTCTGGAAGCCGTCGCCGACCCGTCGGTCCCCGAAGTCGGGGGAGTTCCTGTCCCAGCTGACCGCGTGGCACCCCGACCAGTTCCCGAACGGGCGCGCCCCGATGTCCAGGGCCATCCGGATGCCGTCGCCGGTGTTGAAGCGGCTTCCACGGACCTTCGCCAGGTCCCAGCCCGGGCCGAGGTACTTGGTGCGCCACTCGGCGTTCGCTTCGAAACCGCCGCTGGCAAGGATGACGGCGTCGGCCAGGTGCAACGTCCGCTGGCCGTCCGGTGTCGCTACCCAGACCCCCCGCACCACGCCGCCTTCGACAGTCAGCCGCTCGGCTCGGTGCTGGTACCGGATGACGACACCCTGTCGCTCGGCCGCTGCGCTGAGCGCATCCACGAGACCGATGCCACCGCCGACCACTTCGACTGTCAGGCCGCCCCAGAACTTGAACTTGCCGTCGACCTTGAACGCCTGGCGGTGGTAGGTGGGAGCGAAGCGGACGCCCTTCGTGCGCATCCACTGCAGGCTCTCGAGGCTCTTCGTGACGAGGGCGTGGGTCAGGTCCGGGTCGCAGCGTGATTCCGTGACCGTGGCCATGTCGGCGAAGAAGGCGTCCTCGGGGTACTCGCCGAAATCGCTTCCGTCCTGTTCGCTGGCCGACATGTCAGGCATGAGCTTGAGCAGGTCGTCGATCCCTCGATAGGCGACGCGCATGGCGCCGGCCGTGAAGGCGCTGTTCCCTCCGCGTTCCGGCATCGGAGCCCGTTCCAGGACGGTCACGTCCGCGCCTGCGTCGGCCGCGGACAGGGCCGCGCACAGCCCTGCGTTGCCGGCACCGACCACGATCACGACAGGGTTTGGCACTGGGGGTCTCCTAGGTGGCGCTGGGTCGTGTCAAACCGGCTGGAACGGGGCTGAGCCGGGGGTGATGCCCACGGCGTCGAGCACCTCGTCGAGCTCGCGCAGAAGATCGGGGCTCGGCGGCGCGCTCACGCGCATTGCCGTTGAGGACAGGGCGCCTCGACGACGCAGGAGCTCTTTGCGGACACCAAGCCCGACGACGGGCGCTGCCTCGAACGCGATCAGCGGGAGGTAGCGGGCGTACACCGAGTAGGCGCCACTCGTGTCGCCTGCCGTCAGCCGGCAGCGGAGCTCCGTCAGGATCTCCGGGAAGGAGAACCCGGTCATGGTTCCCACAGCGCCGCGTCGAAGCTCGAAGTAGGCAGCGGCTCCGCCCAGTCCGCCGAAGACTGCGGTGCCGGGGGCGGCGTCCAACAGCTTCGTGATCTTCGTCGCCGTGGGCGGATCCTCGAGCTTGACGACCGTCGACGAGGACGACTCCAGGCACTGCTTCAGGATCGATACGGGGAGGTTCACGCCGGTCGCTGCGGGCTCGTCCTGGACGATGAGTGGCAGCCCGCCGCGGGTCGCGACAGCGCTCATGAAACCGGGCAGCGCGTCGACGTCACGCATCAGCGGCGGAGCCGACACCATCGCGAAGGAGGCGCCGCACTCGCGTGCCTGCATCACGTGACCGACCACAGCGTGGACGGCGGGGCCAGAGCAGCCGGCTGCCAACGGCGTGCCAGGGGCTGCGGCAGACACCGCACTGATGACTGCCGCGCGTTCATCGGTCGTCAGGGTTGATGCCTCGCCCATCACGCCGAGGACGGTGATCCCGTCGACTCCCCAGCTGACAACGGCCTCAGTGAGCTGTCGCTGCGCGCCGAGGTCGAGCTCGCCATCCGCGCGGAATGCGGTCGGCATGATGTACCAGGTGCCGCTGAGCGTCACTCGATGCCGCCGAAAAAGGCTCCGGTGACCCTCTCCGCATCCTCGATGGAGGAGAGGCGGTCCAGCATCGATGACGCTTCGCCGTCGGTCAGCACGCCGGCGGTTGCGCCGACGAACTTCGCCCGGACGTCAGCCATTGTCAGCGGGTCGTCCGGATCCCCGTGCGGGATGTCCCGTCGCTCAGTGAGCACGTCACCGTTGACGAGCTCGAGCTCAACCACCGCTCCCGTACCGACGACGCTGTCGTCGACGCGCACCGTCACCTTGTCGCGCGCGAACGCGTCGAGACCGGCATCGGCGATCCGCTCGGGCGTGAACTGCTCGAGCCAGCACACCTGGTCGGTCAGGATGACGGCGGTGACGTACGGCGCGGAGAGCAAGGCCTGGAACCGGTCGTTCCACGGCAGGGTTCCGTGCATGTTGTAGACCGTCTCGCTGAGACCCACGCGGGCGCGTACGACGTCGGCGGCGGTGACGCCGTGGGTCGAGATCAGGTGCATCAGCGCTGTCGCCACTGACTGCAGCGAGCTCGCCAGCGGCCACGACCGCAGCGAGAGCCGCTCCAGCTCCCATCGCGATCCGAGGCCGTCGAGCGCCACGCCAGGGTCGCCTCCGTTGGAGTACGTGCCGTAGAGACCGCCGTCGGCCGCGGTCAGCACATCCGCGGCCGCCTCGAATCCGGTCTCGGCCAAGCTCGCTGCGAGGAAGCCCGAGAGCGCTCCGCGGGACTGGTGGAACTTGATGGTGGGTGTCCCCCAGTGCGCGAACGTTCCGGCCGCCTGGCTGCCGGCGAGACCGAACGCGTTGCACTGACGACGCGCGTCGAGCCCCATCAGCCGGCCGGCGGCGGCGGCCCCACCGAAGGGCCCCCAGACCCCGGGTGAGTGCCAGCCGCGGGCGCGGAACGCCGGGTAGTCCGACCCGAGCCCGACCCTGGTCGTGATCTCCAGCCCCAGCGCGAACGCGAGCAGGAACTCACGTCCCGTGACGCCCCGTTCGACGCCGACCGCGACAGCCGGCGGGAAGACCTCGGGAGTGACATGGCACAGCGTGGCTTTGTGCACGTCGCACACGGTCGTCGCGGTGATCAGGTAGCCGTTGACCAGCACGGCCCCCGCGGCGGACCGCGACGACCGGCCGACGACCGGCGACGTGCCGGCACCGGCGACTGCTTCGGCCAGCGCCTCGATCTGCGTGGCCTCATCACTGCGGTTCCCGGCGTACGCGCTCGCGACCGTGTCGATCAGAACGACCGTCGCACGGTCCCGCGCCGAGACGGGCAGGTCCTCCCATTTCGCGTCCGCGACGAACTCCGCGAGCTGCTGGGTGAGGTTCGTCATGAAGCGGCCGGCGCCACGAGCGCGATGGGGCGCGTCGGGGACCCGGTCGCCCCGACGATCTTCAGCGGCGAGCTCACGAACGCGAACTCGTTGGCGCCGGTGGCCGCGAGATCGTCGAGCAGAAGGTTCTCGAAGATGTAGATGCCGGAGCGCACCAGCAGGATGGTGTGACAGGGAAGGCTGTGTCCCATCTCCGCGTCGACGTAGCCCGGCAGGTCCCAGGACATGTTGTCCGCGCCCACCGCGAACACCTTGCGCTCGGCGGCCCACAGAGCAGCGCTGCGGGCCATTCCGCCGCCCGTCATGTAGTCCGGATCCCGCCACGACGCACCCCATCCGGTACGGATGAGCAGCACATCCCCCTCGCGGACCTCGACGCCCTGCGCCGCGGCCACTTCCTGGAGCTCGTCGGCCTCCGTGAGGCTGTTGGGCTCGAGCCGCTTTCCATGGAACTTCGCCAGGTCGATGAGCACGCCCCGCCGGACGAAGACCGGCAGCGTCTCCGCCGACATGACGGTCATCCCAGCAGGTCCCTGGTTGTGCGCGCCGACCTTGTCGCCACCGAACATCGTCATGTGCTCGGCCTGGTGGCAGAACGCGTCGACGTGCGTCCCCGCGTGGTCCGCGGCCAGGAACATGCCGGCAGCGCTGGTCCGCGACTCGAGGCCCTCCTCGTGACGCCGGTGGAGCATGAACGTGTAGTTCGGGGCGTTGGCAGGGAACATCGGCATGCCGGGGAACCTCGGCTGCTCGAGGTCGACAACGGTCGTGCGACCGAGCAGGTCCAGGAGCTCGGCTGCTCCCGACAGAGCGGTGGCGGCAGTCACTTGGCGACCTCCTCAGGCACGGACTGGAGGCCGGAGGCCACCAGTTCCTCGTTGGCGATGTTCACGGCGGCCACTGCGGCGGCCACGCCCGCGTAGACGGCGACGTTCTTCAACGTGGCCGCGATCTCGTCGGGAGTGCAGCCGTTCGTGAGGGCACCTCGGACGTGCAGGCGGATCTCGTCACGCTGGCCCAGAACCGTCATGATGGAAAGGGTGAGAAGACTGCGCGTCCGCCGATCGAGGGTGTCGTCCAGCCAGCACTCCCCCCACGCGTAGCGGGTGACGAACGTCTGGAAGGGGGCGGTGAACGCGCTCGCGTTCGCGACGGCACGGTCGACGTACTCGGCGCCGAGAACCGCCCGCCGGACCTGCATTGCCGGGTCCAGAACCTCGTCCACGTAACCTCCTGTTGCCCAGCTGGCGCTGCCGTCGCCGGCAGTCGCGCTTGTCCGAAGCGGTCGACTGTTGTATACAACGGTACGCCGTGAGCCGTCAAGCGGCGCACCGACCGGCTGGAGGCAGCATGGATCTCGGCGTCAAGGATCAGGTTTTCGCCATCACGGGCGGCTCGCGAGGGGTCGGGTTCGCGACCGCGCAGCAGCTCGTCCTCGAGGGCGCGAAGGTCGTGATCACCGGCCGCGATCCGGCGGTCCTCGACAGCAGCGTCGCGACCCTCGGTGGCCCAGAACGGGCCGTCGGTGTCGTCGCCGACAACGCCGACCTCGACGCGGGCGAGCGGATCGTTGCGACGGCCCGCGAGACCTTCGGCGGCCTCCATGGCGCGTTGCTCAGTGTCGGAGGCCCGCCCTCCGGAGGAGTTCTGAAGGTCACCGATGAGCAGTGGCAAGACGCCTTCTCCTCCCTCTTCCTCGGGACTCTGCGGATCGCGCGGAGCCTGCTCGAGGCGATGGACGAGGGCGCCATCGCGTTCGTGCTCTCCTCCTCCGTCAAGGTCCCCATCCGTACCCTTGCCATCTCGAACGGGCTGCGGCCCGGGCTGGCGATGCTGGCGAAGTCCCTCGCGGACGAGGTCGGCCCCCGGGGCATCCGGGTGATCTCGCTCGCGCCCGGCCGCATCGCGACCGCCAGGACCGAGGCGCTCGACGCCGCAGCGCCAGGCAGACGCGCGAGCGGTGAGGCAGCGATCCCGCTCGGGAGGTATGGCACGGCGGAGGAGTTCGGCCGCGCCGCGGCCTTCCTGATCTCGCCGGCCGCGTCGTACATCAGTGGCATCACGGTCTCCATTGACGGCGGCTCCCTGCAGTGCCTCTGACCTCGTCCATCGCAATGGACCCTCAGCCGCCGTGAAGTTCGCGCGCGTGCTGCGGCCGACGGGGGAGCACGACGAGGGGGTCGTCGTTGGCGACACCTTCATCAGCCTCGGTGCCTTCGGCGACATGGGCGCCACCCGGACGGTCTCGGAGCTCCTGGCCGATTGGGACGCCAACCTGGAACGACTGGGCACGGCCCTCGGTGCAGCTCGAACCCTCGACGACATGGACCCGGTTCCACTCGCATCCTGCGCGCTGCTCACCCCCGTCGTACCGAAGCAGGTCTTTCAGGTGGCCCTCAACTACCGCGACCACGCGGTCGAGATGGGCCTGCCGGTACCGGCGCGTCCGTTCGTCTTCGTCGGGCTCCCGACCGCCATCAGCGGCGCGAACGACCCCGTCCACCTGTCCGCGGATTCGGACCAGGACGACTGGGAGCTCGAGCTCGGATGTGTGGTCAAGAAGGACGCCTACCGCGTCGACCCGCGGGATGCCGCCGACTACATAGCTGGTTACGTGATGGTCAACGACCTCACGAGCCGTGACCTGCTCCACCGCGCCGGCTATGGGCGGCTCGACTACCTCGCCGCGAAGAACCCGCCCACCTTCCTGCCGACAGGCCCCTTCCTCGTCTCGGCTGCCAGCATCCAGCCCATGGAGCTCTCGATGACCCTGTCAGTGAACGACGAGCTCATGCAGGACGTGACGACCGCCGACATGATCTTCAGCCCGTCCGCAGTCCTCGCGTCGATCTCGTCGAGTGTCCGTCTTCTCGCCGGCGACCTGATCCTGACGGGGACGCCGGCAGGCACCGGGCACGCTCGCGGTCGATACCTCCGCGATGGCGACGTGATCTCCTCCCACATCCGTGGCCTCGGCACGCAGCGCAACGTGTGCGAGGCCCAGCCCAGCCTGTCCGCCGCTGCCCCGGAACGCACATGAGCGGCTACGCGCAGGCCTTCGGAACGCTCGGCGCGTGGCTGCCGCGGACAACCCCGGCCGCGGTCCTGGCGACCCTCGCGCCCGAGCTCGAGGAGCTCGGCTACACCGCGATCTGGATCTCCGGAGGCAGAGAACCGGGGGTGTTCAGCGCAGTCGACACCTTGCTGCGAAGCACCCGCGCGGTGACCGTGGCAACCGGTGTCGTGAACATGTGGGCCGAGACGCCTGAGTCCGTGACGACCGCCTGGCACCGCGTCGAAGCGGAGTCACCGGGACGCCTCTTCGTCGGGCTGGGCATCAGTCACGCGCCGCTCATCGACAGGGACGGACCGGCGAGGTACTCCCAACCACTGGCCCGCAGCAGGACGTTCCTCGATGGCCTGGACGCGCAGCCCTCGCCGCTGCCGCCCGAGAGAAGGCTGCTCGGCGCACTGGGGCCGAAGATGCTCGGCCTCGCCCGCGAACGCACCATCGGCAGCCACCCCTACCTCGTCACCGCTGACAACACTGCGGCCGCCCGTGCGGTGCTTGGCGACGCCTTCCTCGCGCCCGAGATCGGCGTCGTGCTCGAAGCGGACCGCACGAGATCGCGGGAGATGGCGCGCGAGAGCCTGACGCGCTACTTCAACCTTCCGAACTACACACGCAACTGGCTGCGGTCGGAGTTCACCGATGACGATCTGGCCGACGGCGGCAGCGATCGCCTCATCGACGCACTCGTGGCCCATGGCGATCTCGAGGTGATCGCCGCACGCATCGCGGAACATCGCGAGGCTGGAGCCGATCACGTGACTCTGCAGGTGCTCAATCCAACCGGCGACGTGCTGCAGACGTTTCGGGCCTTGAGCGAGCTGATCTGAGGACGTGTCCCGGCGATGCCCTGCGGGCTCAGTCGAGCACCGGTACGTCGGCAACCTGCACGCGATCGACATCCAGCTCGAAGAGGCTGACGGTGCTGACCCCAGCACGGATCTGCACCATCGCGTCCGCCTCCCAGACCGACTTGGCCTCGGCTCGTCCGAGGATGGCTTCCCACTCGTCGGCTGCGAGCACGGCGACTCCGTCAGCATCGCCGACGACGAGGTCTCCGGCCCTCACCTGCACGCCGCCGACAGAGACAGGAACACCGACTTTCCCCCCGGCACTCTTGGTCGTACCAGCCGCGGCGATACCCGTGGCGTACACGGGGAAGCCTCGCGCCACGAGGCTCCGCACGTCGCGGACCGAGCCGTCGATGACCAGGCCGGCGATGCCTCTGGCCTGCGCCGCTTCGGTCAAGATCTCGCCCCAGTAGCCAAGGTCAGGAACCGCCGCCGCGTCGACAACGAGCACGGACCCGGGCACTGCGTGCAACAGGCTGACATGGATGGCGAGGTTGTCCCCGGGAGCACAGCTGACGGGCAGCGCCGGGCCGGCCAGCGAAAGGCCGGTAATCGATCGCACCCGCGGATCGACGCATGACGCACCGACACCCCCCAGGGTCGCCACACCGGCGGCGATGAGCCGGTCTGCGGTGCTCAACAGATTGCAGCGTTCCGCGAGCCCATCGCCCCAACCTAGTACGGGCGATGAGAGGCCTCACGTCCGTGGACTCAGGGAAGGACGACGTCGGTCGCCAGACCGTCCATGCCGTACACGTGGGGGACCTCGACCCCGGACAGCTTGCGCAGGACGACGTACGGCGGGGTCGCGGTGTGCAGGTTCCACGCGCCGGGCTGCACGGTCCAACCCGGGATGGTTCTCATGGCCTCGATGAACCACTGCTCGGCGACGTCCGGGTAGCCGTGGATGCGCCCCGAGCAGCCACCCTTGTCGTCGAAGTCGAGATGCACGGTGCCCACGACCTTGGCGCCCTGCACCCCCTTCGCAGCAGCCGCCGGGGTGCCGTCGTCCGGGGCGGTCAGGGAGTAGAGCCGGATGTGCGCCGTGAAGCTCGTCGTTGAGCAGACCTCGTTGAACCGCTTGACGCCGGTGTCGCCCGTGAACCGCTGATCACTCGATCCGGCCGCCACGGGTGCGTCGAACATGTACTCCGGTCCCCCGCCGGTGCAGTACTTCCAGGAGTGGGTGGACCGGTGGCACAGACCGTCCTTGATCCGGGACACCGACGCGTTGCCGCGGAACACGAACGAGACCGGCCAGTCAACGTCACCGAACTGGTCCTGACGGAAGTCGTACGACGAGAACTGCCGGTCGTCCCCCGGGAGGGTAACCACCGGCACCGGGCTGCCCGGCACCGTCACCGTGGACAGATCGGTCGCAGGACTGACGGAGGGTGACGGCACAGTGATGGCCAGGGCGCAGAGGACGACGGCGAGTCTCATTCGTCGTCCTTCCCGAAGTCGGTGTCGCGGTGCTTCTCCGGGTCGACGGGGCGCGCCACCGTCTCCGTAGCCGGATCCGCCGCGTCGCTCGCCTGCGGAGAGATGCCCAGGAAGAGCACATGGCGACCCGCGAACTCGTAGATGGCATCGAGCGACCGCAGCTGCGTGATCTGCGATGGCACCTTCTCCGGCACCTCGGCCTTGGAGCGGATGAGGTCGAGCTCGACGGACGGGACGGCGGCAGGCAGCACGAGTCGGGCCATCGCGCCGATCGGCACCGTCGTGGTCTCGTCGAAGACGGCGAAGATTCCCTGAACAGTGAGACCGGCCAGCTCAGCATGGGCACTCACGAGAGATGCGGCGTAGCCCTTGGCCCAAGCCTTGGCATCCGTGAACTCGGTACCGGTGAGGGTCGTGCGCTCGAGTCGCAGCCCGACGGCCGTCACGACCTTGGGTGACGGCGGCTCCGGGGCGCCGCGGTCGCAGCCGACCAGCGCCAGGCTGATCGTGAGCAATCCGGCTGCGAGGCATCGCCGCGACTTCATGGAACGGCGCTGACCTCATCTGTGTGGTGCACGCCGAGCTGATCCGCGGCCTGCTGCAGCACCTGCTGCACGGCGAGGGTGTCGGCGAGGGGCATCACCGAGCTCTCCGTCCGCCCGGCCCGGAGGCACGCGTTGACCTCGATCAGCTCGTGGGCGTAGCCACCACCTAGCTGGGGGCGAACGATGGTCTCCGGCTCGCCGTCGCCTCGGTGCAGCACGATCGTCTGCGGGTGATGGAAGCGGGGCAGGACGTCGATCCAGCCACCGGTGCCGACGACGCGGGCCTCACCGGGTAGCGCGTTGCGCAGCGACGTCGTCAACGCCGCCGAGCGCCCGTCCTGGTAGCCGAGCAGGACCGTGGCCTCTGCATCGACGCCGGTCGGATACCTCGAGCCGACGGCCGTCACAGTGTCCGGACTGCCCAGCAGCATCTGTGCGAACGACACGACGTACACACCGAGGTCGAGCAGGGCGCCGCCGCCGAGCTCTAGGGAGAACAACCTGTCGTCGGGGTCGAAGTCGCGCTGGACGCCCAGATCGGCCTGGACCGAGCGCACCTCACCGATCGCTCCTTCGGCAATGAGCTCACGCAGCCGGACCACGGCCGGCTGGAACCGCGTCCACATCGCCTCCATGACGAAGATGCCGCTGCTTCGGGCCAGCTCGGCCACCTCGAGCGCCCCCGCACTGGTCGCGGTGAACGCCTTCTCCACCAGGAGCGACTTGCCGGCGCGTAGAGCCGCCTTGGCGACAGCCGCGTGCTGCGGGTGCGGAGTCGCGATGTACAGGACGTCGATGTCCTCGTCGGTCATCACCTCGGCGTACGAGCCGTAGGCGCGCTCCAGCCCGTGCCGGCCCGCGAAGTCCTCTGCGCGCTGCAGCGAGCGGGAGGCGACAGCCACGGCACGTGCGTCGTCCACGACCGCGAAGTCCTGGACGACCTTCTCCGCGATCCGTCCCGGGCCGACGATCCCCCACCGGATCTCTGCACTCACCCTCCAGACGGTACTGGGAGGCTCGTGGGCATTCCCGAACGCTCGTGCTGCGAGGAGGAGTTCGACAGACCTACGCCGGCGCGAGCTGCCTCGCGGCCTCGACCGGGTCGCCGCCGTGCGGAAGGAGCGCGAGAACCGGGGTGGTGACCCCGTTGTCGACGTAGGCCTGCACGCGCTCGCGGCACCGCTCGGGTGAGCCGTGCACGATCAGCTCGTCCACCAGGTCGTCACCGATCTCCGTCAGCGCCTTCGCTCGGTCGCCAGCCGCCCAGGCGGCTCGCATTCCCTGCAGGCGAGCGCCGCGCCCCAGCCAGTCATGGAAGGCTGCGTAGACAGGCACATTGAGGTACGCCGCGATCGCCCGGCGGCCGATGCTGCGGGCCAGCTCGGCGTCGTCGGTGGCGACGACGAAGATGCGCGCGACGATCTCCCGTTCGGGGTTCTGCTCCCGCACCAGAGCCGCCACCGTGGGCACGTCCTCGGGGGCCAGCCAGTTGAGGATCGCCCCGTCGCCGATGCGTCCGGCGAGGCGCAGCATGCCCTCCCGCAGTGCAGCGATGAGAAGTGCAGGAGGCTGCTCCGGTGGCAGTGCCAGCCGAAAGCCCCGCACCGTGAAGGTCTCGTAGGCGTGCGAGACCTTCTCCCCGGCCAAGGCCTCACGTAGGAACGTCACGGTGTCCCGCACCCGCTGGTAGGGCGCCTCAAAGCCCATGGCGTTCCAGCGCTGCACGATCACGTCGCTCGAGCTGCCGAGCCCGATGACCACGCGTCCAGGCGCTGCGGAGCACACCGCGGCGATGGACTGCGCCAGCAGCGCCGGGCCACGTGTGTAGACCGGGAGGATGGCCACACCCAGCCGGGCCTCGGTGGTCCACTGGCTGGCCAGGATCAGCGGCGACAACCCGTCAGCTCCGTCGGTCTCCGCTGTCCAGAGATCTGTGTAGCCGACGTCTTCGAGCATGCGCACGTAGTCGCGCTGGGCGTGGAGTGGAACCCCCGTGAGCGGGATGGTCATGCCGTAACGCATGCAGTGCCCTCCACAGCCATCCGACCTTGGATGCCGCGCGCGCGGCGAGCTGAACGTAGCGGCGCAGCAGCGCTTCTACTACGTCGGGCAACGTCGGTAGGTCATGGTGCCGGTGTGGACCCGCTCGTGCTGCGCCCACTGCTGCCCGCACTTGTGGCACAGCTCGGCCGCAGGGTCGGGGACGTAGCCCTCGGGCGGCTTGTTCTCGCCGATCTGCGGCGGGCCCATCACGGACAGGAGCAGTCGGTCCCACCAGCTGGGGTCAGTGCGCTCCGGCGTCGGGCCCTTCGTCGGGCGTGCCATGGCGTTGTCCTTCGATCGACGGCCTGAAACCCGCCGCCGTGGTTGCGCGAAGATTCTTTCGTGTACAAACCAACTCTACACTAACTGTACGTGTCGAGGTAGTGTGCGCCGCGTCACTGTCGGAGGGCCATCACGTGAAGCTGGATCTCGGCGACGACCCGCTCGCCCTCGACCGTCAGGTGTGCTTCGCCCTGGCTGTCGCCTCCCGGTCGGTCATCGCGCTCTACCGGCCGCTGCTCGAGCCGATGCAGCTCACACACCCGCAGTACCTCGTGATGCTGGCCCTCTGGGAGCGCTCGCCCCGATCGGTGAAGGACATCGGCGGGGAGCTCCGGCTCGACCCGGCGACCCTGTCCCCGTTGCTCAAGCGGCTCGAAGCGCTGGGCTACCTCACCCGGCACCGCAGCACCACGGACGAGCGCATGCTGGACGTCGAGCTCACCCGTGCCGGCCGGGCGCTGCGTCGCAAGGCGGAGAAGATCCCGTACGCCGTCGTGGAGCGGCTCGGGATGGATGTCGACGACCTCATGAAGCTGCATCGGCTCGAGCAGCGGCCGGTAGAGCGCGATGACCGACCG
>JAVXVI010000394.1:0-3827 GCA_032230005.1 Actinomycetota bacterium
AGCTCCGCCCGAAGATCGACCCGCACGACTACGCGACGAAGAAGGGCCACGTGGTCCGCTTCCTCAAGCAGGGTGACAAGGTCAAGATCACGATCATGTTCCGCGGACGCGAGCAGTCCCGGCCCGAACTGGGCTACCGGCTGCTGCAGCGCCTCGGCGAGGACGTCCAGGAGCTCGGCTTCGTGGAGTCAGCGCCGAAGCAGGACGGTCGCAACATGATCATGGTGCTCGCGCCGCATCGCAACGCCGCAGACCTGAAGAAGGCCCAGCAGACCGAGCAGCACGCGGACAAGCCCGCCAGCGCCCCGGCCGCCGAGCTCGAGGTGCCTGACACGACCGAGACGACAGAGACGCCCTAGACCACCGGCACGACCCGACGAGAGAGACGACGGCAGACATGCCCAAGCAGAAGACGCACAGCGGCACCAAGAAGCGCGTGAAGGTGACCGGCAGCGGCAAGCTGCTGCGCGAGAAGGCCGGCAAGCGCCACCTGCTCGAGCACAAGTCGAGCAAGAAGACCCGCTCCCTCACCGGGACGACCGAGTTCGCGCCCGCTGACCGCAAGACCATCAAGAAGCTGCTCGGCCTCTAGGCCCGGCGTCCCCCACCAGCCCAGATCGACCGACAGGAACAGGTGCAGACGTGGCACGCGTGAAGAGGGCGGTCAACGCCCACAAGAAGCGCCGCGAGGTTCTCGAGAAGGCCAGTGGCTACCGCGGTCAGCGCAGCCGGCTCTACCGCAAGGCGAAGGAGCAGCTGCTCCACTCCGCCACCTACGAGTACCGCGACCGCAAGAAGCGCAAGGGTGACTTCCGCCAGCTGTGGATCACTCGCATCAACGCCGCAGCTCGTGAGAACGGCATGACCTACAACCGGCTCATCCAGGGCCTCAAGGCCGCCGGTGTCGAGGTAGACCGCAAGGTCCTGGCCGACATCGCCGTGACCGACGCGCCGGCCTTCGCGGCCCTCGTCGAGGTCGCCCGCGCCGCCGCCCCCGAGTCGCGCGGCGCGACCAAGCCGGTCGCGAACCCCGCTGCCTGACATCACCTCGACCCGGTCACCCCGGGTCGCGGCGGTACGACGACTGTCCCGGCGCACGGCCCGCGTGGCCGAGCGCCGGTTCGGCGTCGAGGGCCCGCAGGCGGTTCGTGAGGCCCTCGCCGGCCCGGGCCTGCTGGAGCTGTTCTACGAGGCCGGCCGGCACGACGACCTGGTCGCGATGGCCCGCGCGGCGGGCACTGACACCGTCGAGGTGACAGCCGCCGTTCTCGGTGCGATGTCGGACACGGTCACCCCCCAGGGCCTCGTCGGCACGGCAACGCTCCTCGACGTCGAGCTCGCCGCCGTACCGCCGGCGAAGCTCGTCGCCGTGCTCGAGCAGGTCAACGACCCCGGCAACGCCGGCACGGTCATCCGCACCGCTGACGCCGCGGGCGCCGACGCCGTCGTGCTCACCGACGGCAGCGTCGACCCGCACAACGCGAAGTGCGTCCGCGCAACAGCGGGCAGCCTCTGGCACCTGCCCGTCGTCTCCGGAGCAGGCCTGGAGGACGTCGTACGCCGATTGCGCGAGCTCGGTCTCCAGGTCCTGGCGACGACCGGCGCGGGCGACGACGACCTCGATGCCCTGGCCGATCGCGGGGTGCTGGCCAACCCGACCGCCTGGCTCTTCGGCGCCGAGGCCACGGGCCTGTCCGACCAGGCGCTCGCACTCGCCGACCGTGCGGTCCGCATCCCGATGCACGGCCGGGCCGAGTCGCTCAACCTGTCAGCTGCGGCGGCCGTGTGCCTCTACGCCTCGGCCCGCGCCCACCGCGAGTCCTCCACACCTGGGGCGATACAGCCCTAGAGTGAGAGGTCGCGCGATCATGAGGGGAGGAATCGTGCCGGACGTGGACAAGACGGCCTACGACGATCTCCCCGACGGCGTCCTCGTCGTCGACGACTCGCGGACCGTTCTCCTCCTCAACGCTGCGGCCGAACGCCTCCTGGGCATCACCGGCGACTCGGCCGTCGGGCATGACCTGCAGGACGTGCTGCCCCTCGTGGACGAGCAGGGCCGCGACTGGTGGGCGTGCACCGACCCGTTCGGCGGCCTGGCCAGCAGGACCCGCCAGCCCGAGCGCGGGCTGCAGGTCTCCGGCGGGCCGGCTGAGGGCCGCGACCTGCTCGTGACGGCGTCCTACGTCCGCGAAGGCGACCGCGTCTGCCGGCTCATCATCTGCCTGCGCGACACCAAGACCCGCGAGCGCCACGAACGCAGCCGGGCCGACCTCGTGTCGACCGTGGCCCACGAGCTGCGGTCGCCGCTGACCAGCGTCAAGGGCTTCACCGCGACGCTGCTCGCCAAGTGGGACCGGTTCAACGACGAGCAGAAGAAGCTGATGCTCGAGACGGTCAACGCTGACGCCGACCGCGTCACCCGGCTGCTCACCGAGCTGCTCGACGTCAGCCGCATCGACGCCGGCCGGCTGGAGATGCGCAAGCAGGTCGTCGACCTGCCGGCCGTCGTACGCAAGATCATCGCTGGCCGGGTCGCGAGCGGCGACCCCGAGAGCCGGTTCGTGGTCGACGTCGACGGCTCGCTCCCGGAGATGTGGCTCGACCCCGACAAGATCGAGCAGGTGGTCGGCAACCTGGTCGAAAACGCGTTGCGGCACGGCGATGGACAGGTCACCGTTGCGGTGCGTCCTTACAACACGGGCGCAGTGGTGACGGTGGCGGACGAGGGCGAGGGGATCCCCGAGGAGACGGCGACGCGCGTGTTCACCAGGTTCTGGCGCGGTGGCAAGCGGCGCGGTGGCACCGGGCTCGGTCTCTACATCGTCAAGGGGCTCGTCGAGGCCCACGGCGGCAGCGTCGACGTGGGCCGCGCCCCTGGCGGGGGAGCGCAGTTCCGATTCGTGCTGCCCGCCGGGAGCCCTCCGTTCGAACAGGCCTAGGAGGGGCCGGCGGGCGCCTCTGAAAGACTTCCCGTCGACGAGACCCCTGGAGCTGTTGCGTGTCCGCGCCTGATCTGTCCCTGCTCGACCCCGACAACCTCGAGAGAGCCCGAGACGCGGCCCTCGCCGCGTTCGCAGCCACCCCTGCGCTCGACGACCTCCCGGCCGTGCGGACCGCGCACCTCGGCGAGCGGGCGCCGATCTTGCTGGCTCGTCGGGCTCTGGGCTCGCTGCCAGGTCCTGACAAGGCCGAGGCCGGCAAGCGCGTCAACGTCGTGCTGCAGGCCGTGCAGGCGTCGTACGACGCGAGAAAGGCGGAGCTGGAGGCTGACCGCGACGCGAGGGTCCTCGTCGAGGAGGCCGTCGACGTCACCGTGCTGCCCGGTCGGCTGCCGGTCGGCGCGCGGCACCCGCTGACGACCATCCAGGAGCGCATCGAGGACGTCTTCGTCGCGATGGGGTGGGAGGTCGCAGAAGGCCCCGAGGTCGAGCACGAGTGGTTCAACTTCGACGCCCTCAACTTCGGTCGCGACCACCCGGCGCGCGAGATGCAGGACACGCTGTTCGTCGCGCCGGAGGGGAGCGGTCTGGTCCTGCGGACGCACACGTCGCCGGTACAGGTCCGGTCACTGCTGGAGCGCGAGCTGCCGGTCTACGTCGTCTGCCCGGGCCGCACCTTCCGCGCCGACGCGCTCGACGCGACCCACTCGCCCGTGTTCAGCCAGGTCGAGGGCCTCGTCGTCGATGAGGGCATCACGATGGCCCACCTGCGCGGCACCCTCGACCACTTCGCGGCGGCCATGTTCGGGGAGGGCATGCGGACGCGGTTGCGGCCGTCGTACTTCCCCTTCACCGAGCCGTCGGCCGAGCTCGACCTGCAGTGCT
>JAVXVI010000395.1:0-13970 GCA_032230005.1 Actinomycetota bacterium
GCTGACGATGCCCAATGCCCCGCTCGCGGCTCTGCGGGCAGACGTCGTGCATCCGGATCTGCGCGGCCGTGCCGCATCGGTGGGCGCCATGCTGTCGGCGGCCGCGGCGGCGGGCTCGCCGTTGGTCATCGGCCTGCTGTCAGACGCGTTCGGGCTGCGCGCGGCGCTGCTGATCCTGCTCCCGGGCATGGGTCTCGGCGGCCTGTGGCTGACCCGGCTGCGCGCCGCGAGCGTCACGCGCGATGTCCTGGCGATGCGCGCCGACCTCCGCCAGGAGGAGGCGGCGTGAGGGGGCGTCCGCTGAGCGTGCTGTTCTTCCTCGTCTGCGCCGTCGGCTCGGCCACAGCCCTGGGCCTCGCCGTGCACGAGGCCCGGTCCACCGATGCGGTCGTGGCCCACGTCCGGTCGACCGCGCGATCGGGCCTCGCCACCCGCGCTGTCGTGGACGTGCGCAACACGACGCAGGCGCCCCAGTGCGCAGCGATCCGGGTCGTCGCGAGGGACCGAACCGGCAGCGATCTGGCCACGGCGCCCGCAACGCGGGTCGAGCTCGCGCCGGGCGGCAGCGCGACGACCACGGCGACCCTGCAGCTGACCGCCAAGGACTACGCCGAACGGCTGACCCTCATCCGGGCCGTCGTCGGACGGTGCGGGTAACCGAATCGTTCAGAATTGAGAACGTCCCTACCCCTCACGACCCAGACGTGAGATTGTGCGGATATCAGCCTCTCCCAGCAAGGAGGCGCCACCGTGCGCTCTGCCCGTCCCATCGCCTTGGTCGGGGTCCTGTGCCTCTCGCTGTCGCTGGCGTCCTGCGGCACCCGGCGCGCCGACAAGGACTTCAACGCGGGCAACACGCTGGCCCAGGGCAGCGCGACCGGCGGCACGACCGGTGACGCTGCCGCGACGACGTCGGGCGGCACCACCGGAGTCGGCACGGGTGGCACGACAGGGCCGGCCGTCAGCAGCACGACGGGCGGGACCACTGGTGGCACGAGCGGCGGTACGACGGGGAGCACCGGTGCGACGGGCGCGACCACCGGCGGCACGAGCGGCGGGGCGAGCGGCGGTACGACGGGTGGCAGCACCGGTGGCGGCGCCAACTCGGCCAGTGACGTCGGCGTGACCGCCACGACCATCAACCTCGGCAACATCGTGACCAAGAGCGGTGGCTTCGGCCCGGACCAGTTCACCCCCTTCTACTACGGCGCTGCGGCGTACTTCGACGCGCTCAACGCAAGCGGCGGCATCAACGGCCGCAAGGTCGTCTTCAACACCTGTGACGACGCCGGTTCTGACACGGGCAACAGCGACTGCGCTCGCAAGTTCGTCGACAACCAGAAGGTCTTCGCCTTCGTGGCCAACAACTGCCTGGCCTGTGGCGGCCTGAGCTACATCAGCGGCAAGGGGGTCCCCTCCGTCGGCGGCCTGGCCATCGACTTCCGCGACTACGCCCTGCCGCACTTCTGGCGCTACAGCGGCAACCCCTACCCGCAGGACGGGCACATCGGCTACAAGGGCAAGCTGTACCAGGGCACGCAGCAGTACCGCTGGTTCAAGCAGAAGCTCGGGGTCACGAAGGCCGGGGTCGTCTACTACGACAACAGCCAGGCGTCCAAGACGGCCGGTCTGTCCATCATCTCGGCGCTGAAGGCCGAAGGCATCGAGGCCACGGCCTACCCCGAGAACGTCGCGCTCCCGCAGTACGACAGTGCGGTCATCGACATGAAGCAGAAGGGCATCACCGCGGTCTGGGACTCGATCGACATCAGCGGCAACCAGAACCTCTGCAAGTCGATCGACTCGAACGGCTTGCAGCTCAAGGCGAAGGTGTCGACGATCGCCGTCTGGTCGCAAGCGGTCGGATCGCAGTTCTCCTCACCCTGCCGGAAGTACATCTACAGCGTCGAGGACCCCGGCTCGCTGACCTACGACCAGACGAGCAACGCGGAGATCGCGAAGTTCCGGGCGGCGAGCAAGCGCTACTTCCCGAACCGCGAGAGCAAGCTGTACCAGTGGTCGGTGGACGGGTGGGGCAGCGCCATGTGGTTCGACGATGCGGCCAGGTCCTGCGGTGCCAACCTGACCCGGGCCTGTCTGGAGAAGTTCCTCAACAGCCCGAAGGAGTACACCGCCCGCGGGCTGTGGTTCCCCCGCAGCAACCTGAAGTTCGACTTCGCGACGAAGAAGACGCTCTACCGTTGCGTCCAGATCGACCAGTGGGATGACACGCAGAAGACGTTCGTGGTGCGTGCGCCCTTCCAGTCGACCTGCTACACGACGCCGTACATCTCGTACGACGCTCCGGTCTGAGGGTCAGGCGGTGAGGTAGTCGACGCCGCCGCTCCGGAGCTCGGCCGGCTCGCCGACGAAGGTCACCCGACCCTTGCCGAGCACGTAGCAGATGTCGGCGAAGCGAAGCGCGTAGGTGAGGAACTGCTCGACCAGGACGATGGTGGCGCCGCGTGCGCGCAGGGTCTGCACCGCCTCGAACAGGTCCTCGACCAGCTGTGGTGCCAGGCCCATCGAGATCTCGTCCATGAGCAGCACCTTGGGGCTCGTCAGGAAGGCCCGGCTCAGCGCCAGCATCTGCTGCTCGCCACCTGACATCGTCCCGGCGCGCTGCGACAGCCGCTCGGACAGCCGTGGGAACACCTCGAGCACCTCGGCCAGCCGCTGCTCCCTGGTCTTCGCATCGGCACCTGAGCCGCGCACGACGAGCTCGAGGTTCTCGCGGACCGTCAGGCTCGGGAAGACCCCGCGGCCTTCCGGGACGAGCACGATGCCGCGACGGGCGCGACCGTAGGCCGACAGCGACCGCACCGAGCGGCCCTGCAGCAGGAGGTCTCCTCGTTGAACGGGGATCGTCCCTGCGATCGCGTTGAGGGTCGTCGTCTTGCCGGCACCGTTGGGGCCGAGCAGGGCGACGACCGAGCCCGCCGGAACGCAGATGTTGACGTCGCGCAGCACGCCGATGCGGCCGTAGCCGGCGTGCAGGCCGCGCAGCTCGAGCTGATGCGGTGTCACGCGTCCACCCCCAGGTAGGCCTGCCGGACCTCGGGGCTCTGGCTGATCTCGGTGGGCGTCCCCGAGGCGATCAGCTGGCCGAAGTCCATCACGTAGATGGTCTCGGAGATGGCCATGACGAGGTCGACGTCGTGCTCGACGAGCAGGATGCCGATGCCCGTGTCGACGATGCCGCGCAGGATGTGCTCCAGCGCGTCGCTCTCGTGCGAGTCCAGGCCGCTGCCCGGCTCGTCGAGCAGCAGCACCGAGGGCGACGTGCACAGCGCACGCCCCAGCTCGACCAGCCGCAGGGTGCCGGTGGACAGCTCGCCCGCCACGGTGGACCGGAGCTCGGTCAGACCGACGGTGTCGAGAACCTGCTCGGTGAGTTCGCGTGCGCTGCCGCGGCCGCGCCGCGCGCGGTGCCGCTCCACGGACTCAGCCGCGACGAGCAGGTTGTTCTCGACCGTCATGCCGGCGAAGACCTCGAGCCGCTGGAACGTGCGCCCGACGCCGAGCTGAGCCCGGCGGTGCATCGGCACTGACGTGATGTCACGTCCATCGAGGATCACACGTCCCGAGGTGGGCGGCAGCACGCCCGTGAGGCAGTTGAACAGCGTCGTCTTGCCGGCCCCGTTGGGGCCGATGAGCGAGGTGACCTGACCGGGCACGACCGTCAGCGACACGTCGTCGACGGCCGTCAGACCGCCGAACTGCTTGGTCAACGACTGGACGTCGAGCCGGCCGACCTCCGTCGACGAAGGCAGCAACGCGTCCATCGTGACCGTCATCGGCCGGCCGTCTCGAGTGAGCGCTCTTCAAGCACCTGGTGGGCAAAGGCGGAAGGCTGGAGCGGTACGGCGGGCGCGTCGGCGGGCTGGGGACGGCGCGCTTCGGCGTAGGCGTTGGCGAGCCCGGCCGGCAGCCGTCCGCCGTCGCGCAGGCTCAGCAGTGTGCCGACGATCCCGCCCGGCAGCCGGCTCATGAACAGGGCGAGGATCCCGATGACCAGCGTGGACGCGCCCGCGCCGAGCACGACGTCGAGTACGACGAAGATCGCGGCAGCGACCATCGTCCCGGACAGGTAGCTCGCCCCCGCGACGAGCACCGCCGTGAACCAGAACAGGCTGTGGAACGGGTCGAACTGCAACGGGTCGAAGGCATGCTGCTGCTGCGCGACCAGAGAGCCGCCGAAGGCGGCGATGGCAGCGCTCAGCGAGAAGATGGCGAGCTTGTACCGGCGCAGGTCGAGTCCGACGGAGCGCGCTCCGGTCTCGGAGTCGCGCATCGCTGCGAGCACCCGGCCGAGCCGACCGCGACGCAGCCGGTCGACGATGAGCAGGCAGGCGCCGAGGCAGACGAGGCTGAACCAGTAGAAGGCGCGGTCGCCGTCGAGTGAGATGCCGAACAGGTTGGGGCGGTCGATGATGACGCGGCTGGCGAAGTACGGGCTCTCGAAGACGAACCGGTAGACGACCAGCCCGACTGCGAGAGTCGTGAGCCCGAGGAACAACCCCCTCCGTCGCAGGGCTGAGTAGCCGGTGACGGCGCCCAGCAGGCCCACCAGGAGGGACGCGACGATCATCGCCGGCAGCACCGGCAGGCGCGGCATCAACGGGAGCTGCCCGGTGTCCATGCGCGACGTCAGCAGCGCACCGAGACCCGCGAAGCCGGCCTGCCCGAGGGTGATGTTGCCGGTGAAGCCGGTGACTGCCGTGATGGACAGGAAGACGACGGCGAGCGCGACAACCAGCGCGGCGCTGCTGAGGTCCTGACCGGACAGCGCCACGGGCACCAGGAGCGCCAGCACCGCGAGCGGTGCCACCACCAGCAGCCGGCCCGCCAGCGACCGGTCGCCGCCGACTCCCGAGGCCACGAGGCCGCGCCCCGGGCCGTCGCTGCTGCGCTCGTTCAGGGTCCGGTAGAGCAGCAGGAACACCAGCAGCGTCACGACGAGCAGGTTGGGCTTCAGCGAGTCGAACGGCGCAGGCGGAGTCCATCGCACCGACAGGCTCTGCAGCACGCCCAGCGTGATGCCGGCCAGGACCGCGAGCGGCATGCTCGTGAGGCGGGCCACGACGGCCACGCCGAACGTGTCGATGACGAGCAGCGTCAGCCGGAACGGGTCGAGCTCGAGCTGCGGAGCGAGCAGCGCGCCGGACAGCCCCGCGAAGCCGCAGCCGAGTGCCCAGGCGAGCGATGCGACCCGGTTGGCGTTGACGGCGGTGAGGTCGGCGAGCTGGCGCCGGTCGACGACCGCGCGGAACTGCGTGCCCAGGTGGGTGAAGCGGAAGACCGCCAGCAGCGCACCGGCGGAGACCAGGACGATGACCAGCTGCGCGAGCTGGTTGGCCCCGATGCGCAGGTCCGGCGTCAGGTGGATCGAGGTCTGCGGGAACAGGTTGGGGGAGTCGCTCTTGTGGACCGGTCCCCAGATGGTCTGCGCCAGCCCGACCAGCACCACGAAGACGCCGAGGGTCGCGACGAGCTTCTCCGAGGTGCTCGCGCCCTTGGTCTCCAGGGGCCGGAAGACGAACCGCTCCAGGATCAGCCCGATACCCGGTCCCCCGACGAGCAGCACCAGCGGAGCGGCGACGACGAGCGGCCAGCCCCAGGCGATGTTGGTCTGCCAGAGCAGGTACGCGACGAACATGGCGACCGCACCGTGCGCGAAGTTGAAGACGCCGGTTGCCCGGTAGGTCAGGACGAGCCCGAGTCCTGACAGGGCCGCGATCGACCCGCTGGCGACGCCCGCGAGTGCCAGCTGGAGGTAGACCACGTCAGACGCCGGCGACCAGCGGCTGGCACATCGGACACGCGTGCAGGCCCTTGCGCTGGGCAGCGGTCGCCGTCAACGGGCGCGCCGTGCTCTTGCCCTCGACGATCGGGCAGTCCTGCCGGTGAAAGCTGTCGCCCCCCGTGAGGGCGAGCAGCCGCTCAGCGGTGTCGTGGCCGTTGGCGCCCGCTGTGCTCGCCGTCCGCTCCAGGCCGGTCTGCTCGGGCCGCGGCGCATCCGGTCGGCTGAGCAGGGCGGCATGCAGGTCGGCCACGGCCCGCTCCAGCTTGTCGAGCCGGCCGGAGTCGCGGCGCAGGTCCTCGATGAGGAGCAACCGGCTGCCCAGCGTGACGAAGGCCAGACCGAACAAGCCACCGGAGACGAGGTAGGGGATCTGCTTCGCGACCAGGACTTCCCGCGAGACGCCCAGGTACGACGTCAGGAGCAGGACCAGGCCGAGAGCGACGAGCAGGTAGCCGAGGACGGGCCGGACCGAGGCCCAGACCCATCGCCAGAACGCTGCGGCGTCCGGCTGATCCTCGGCAGCCGGGCTGTCGATGCTGCGACGCGCCATGGGAGTTCCTTCCGTCCTCTGCTTCTCAGAGCCCGCGCGGCAGGCGCGACGGCGCTCGCAGCGGGGCTGACAGCAACACGATCAGTGGGTAGCCGAGCAGCAGCAGGGCCAGCACGCGCAGGCGCTTGCCGCTCAGGTCGACGCCCAGGGCGGCAGCCGGCTGGGTCTGCGGCGCCGCCGCGGCCGGCGCCGGTCCACCCGGAGCCGCTGTCTGAGGTGCGGGAGCCTGTCCGACCGACAGCGGCGGCGACTGGCCGGCCTGCTGCGGCGCGCCGCCGAGGGACACCGGCGGGACGGCGGGAACGAAGCCGGGGACGCTGACCAGGTCGGTCGGCGCGGCGAACGCGCTGACGCCGGCGCCCGCAAGCGTCACCGAGCCCACGTAGTCACCGTTGGCGCTCGGCGGCGCGGGCAACGGGTTCGGCGGCGGGTTGGGTAGCGCGACCGTCCCGGCGAAGGTGATGAGGAGGCCACCCGTCGAGGCCGCCGCCGTACCGTCCTTGGTGAGCTTGCTCGGCGTGGTCAGGCGCACCTTGATGCCACTGGCATCCAGCGCAGCAAGGGCGGTGTTGACCCCGCCCTGCAGCGCGCCGCCGTCACCGTTGCCGGCGACGTGCACGCCGGTGGAGTCGATGACGACGGGGACCCCGCCCGCGGTCGCACCGCTCACCGTCGTGACGGCGGACGCCGCCAGCACCTTGGCGCCGTCGACGCGGGCAGAGGCGACGGACCGCACGTGGTCGATGTGCAGCTGACCGCCCCCGATGTCGAGCCCGTTGACGGCAGACTCGGCCGTGACGACAAGCGTGCTGCCCTCGAAGAGCTGCTTGCTGTGGCTCGTCGAGCTGCCGGCGCGGACCACGCCTTCCAGCCCGGTCCTGCCGGCTACGGTGGTCGCCTCGACCTGGTCCGCGGTCGCCTTGGCCGTCGTGACCCCGGGGGCGACCGTCAACGGTCCCTGCTGCAGCGCTGCGCCGGCCGGCGGGAGGTCGGCGCTGTCCTCGGGCTTGGTCGGGTACGACGCCGTCGCGATCACGGGGTACCGGGGGACGTTCGAGATGACCTTGCACAGGTCCGCGCTGAACTGGCAGAGCAGTGCCGGCGCGCCGAGGAAGCCGGCGCCCGGGTACAGCGAGGAGGCCAACGCGCTGATGCTCCCCGAGGAGTCCATCGACGTGGTCGCGTAGGGCACCTCGGCGTGGAACGCGTCCGACACCGGCGTCGGTTGCGGGTTGCGGTCAGCCAGGTAGTGGAAGGCGCTCGCGGTCGCGTCACCGCCGAAGCTGTCCGGACGCGTCGCGGTGTCTGCGTTGCCGGGCGCGCCGGTGAGCAGGACGCCGGAGCTCGCCAGCACCACTGCAGCGCCGACGTGCAGGCCGAACCGCACTGGACGCAGACGCATGTGACCTCCGGATCGCACGCGCCGCTGGGTACGACCGTCCGTGCTCTGGCCAGTATGGGTGGGTTGGGGGATTACCACCAGGGGGGTTGAGCGTAGGAGAGATGCACGATGGTCGACTGTGAGAGGGGGCTTTCCAGCCAGCCCGGGCAGTGGTTCTATCGTCCGGAGCACCGGACCGACAGGACCGGCCGCTGTCACTGCTGAGGAGCTCTCGATGCGCGTCGAAGACATGATCCTGGTGAGCGTGGACGACCACGTGGTCGAGCCGCGGGACATGTTCGACCGGCATGTCCCGGCGAAGTGGCGGGACCGGGCGCCGCGCAACATCCGCAAGCCCGAGGGCAACGACGTCTGGGTCTTCGAGGGCAACGAGATCCCCAACATCGGGCTCAACGCGGTCGCGGGCCGTCCGCCCGAGGACTACAACATGGACGTGACGTCGTACGACCAGATCCGCAAGGCCACCTACGACATCACCGAGCGCGTCCGCGACATGAACGTCAATGGCGTCCTGGGCTCCATGTGCTTCCCGTCCTTCCCGCAGTTCTGCGGTCAGCTGTTCTCGCGTGCCGAGGACAAGGAGCTGGGTCACGTGATGCTGCAGGCCTACAACGACTGGCACGTCGACGAGTGGTGCGGCAGCGCACCCGGCCGGTTCATCCCGCTGGCGCTGCCGCCGATCTGGGACCCCAATCTCATGGCGCAGGAGGTGCGCCGGATGTCGGCCAAGGGCTGCCACGCCGTCACCTTCAGCGAGGACCCGAGCAAGCTCGGCTGGCCGAGCCTGCACGACGAGCACTGGGACCCGTTCTACAAGGCCTGCGTCGACACCGGCACCATCATCTGCCTGCACATCGGGTCGTCCTCCTCGATCCCGATGCTCACGGACGCCCCGATCGACGTGATGATCACGCTGACGCCGATGAACCTGTTCCAGACGGCGGCCAACCTCATCTGGTCGCCCGTCCTGAAGCGGTTCCCCGACATCAAGTTCGCTCTGTCGGAGGGCGGCATCGGCTGGCTGCCGTACTTCCTCGAGCGCATCGACTACGTCTACGAGCGGCACCGCTTCTGGACCCACCAGCAGTTCGGGGACATGCTGCCCAGCCAGAAGTCGCGGGAGAACTTCCTGTTCTGATTCATCGATGACAAGTCCGGGGTGAGCAACCGCGACGTCATCGGCATCGACAACATCACCTGGGAGTGCGACTACCCCCACTCCGACTCCAGCTGGCCGCAGTCCCCGGAGATGCTCGCGAAGCACTTCGACGACACCGTCAGCGACTCCGACATCAACAAGATGACGCACCTCAACGCCATGCGCTGGTTCAACTACGACCCGTTCGCACACCGGGCGAAGGACCAGTGCACGGTCGCGGGCCTTCGGGCCGAGGCGGACGGCGTCACCACGTCCGGGGTCGTCTGATCGTCGGCCGCATAGATTGCTGATGTGACCGGCAAGAAGGCGGACAGCCGTACGGCGGCGCGACAGGCCAAGGCCGCCGAGCTGCGGCGGGCGGAGCTCGCCCGCCAGCGGCGGAGCCGGCTGCTGCTCATGGCTGCGGGGGCGGTCGGCGTCCTCGCGCTGGCGGCGGTCCTCGCGTTCGCCATCGGCAAGGGCGGCAGCTCGAAGAGCACGGCCGGCGGCAGCGAAGTTGTCCCGTCCTCTGTCGCCAACCTCGGCGCGCCGACGACGCAGGCGGCGGTGGTGACGATTGCCGACACCTCCGGCATCCCAGGCGTCGTCGCCTACGCGGCGCACATCGGAGCGAGCAACCCGCCGGGCGCCCTCGAGAACAGTCACGTCCTGAGCACCGTGCACTACAAGGTCACCCCGCCGGTCGGCGGCCCGCACAACGCAGTCTGGATGAACTGCGGCGTCTATACGAAGCCGGTCCCGAACGAGCGGGCAGTGCACGACCTGGAGCACGGCGCCATCTGGATCACCTACCGCCCCTCGCTCGCCGGTAGCGAGCGCGCCGCGCTGAAGGCGCTGGCCCTGAAGCAGACCAAGGTGCCGGATGCCAACGGCAACCTCTGGCGCTACATGGACCTGACGCCGTGGGCGAACGAGGACCTGCCCTCGCCGATCGTCATCACGGCATGGGGGCGGCAGCTCAAGGTGGACACCGCGTCCGACCCGCGGCTGCAGCGGTTCATCGACGCGTTCCGGGCCAAGCAGGGCGTCACGCCTGAGTTCGGCTCGCCGTGCGGCGGCCAGCCCACCGGCGCAGGCGGTCGCCCCGCAGCGTCCTGAGCCACTGGCCGCCCGTTCTGCGTCTGTTCCTATGCTGTGGCGTGACCTTGGCGTCGGCGCAGGCTCTCGGGACGGTGCGGAGCGCGCCCGTCGCGCCGGGTCGCGGGCTGCTCGAGATGCTTCCCCCGGACGCTCCGCTCGCCTGGGTGCAGGCGGGCGAGGGCTTGGTCGGATGGGGCTGTGCCGCCCGCCTCGAGGTCACCGGCCCGAACCGGTTCGCGCAGGCCGAGGCCTGGTGGCGCGAGCTCGTCGACGGCGCGGACGTCCTCGACGAGGTCGCGGTGTTCGGTTCCGGTCCCGTGGTCTTCGGCTCGTTCTCCTTCGACGAGTCCCAGCCCTCGGTCCTCGTCGTCCCCGAGGTCGTGCTCGGACACAGCGCCGGTCGTTGGTGGATGACCGTCCAGGGCGCGTCGGGCAGCCACGACCTGCGGCCGGCGACGGCTCCGCGCTCACCCGGGGTCGTGAACTACGACGACGGGTCGCGCTCCGCGTCGGACTGGGTCCAGGTCGTGGCCGACGCCGTTCGGCGCATCGAGGCCGGAGACGTGGCCAAGGTCGTGCTCGCACGCGACGTCGAGGCGCGCACCGAGCAGCCGCTCGACGTCCGCTGGCCCCTGCAGCGCCTTGCCGAGGGCTACCCGCAGTGCTGGACGTTCTGCATCGACGGGTTGCTCGGCGCAACCCCCGAGATGCTCGTGCGGCTGGAAGGACAGACCGCGACGTCGCGCGTGCTCGCCGGCACGCTGCGCCGCAGCGGTGAGGCGGCTCAGGACGAGCGGCGCGGGGAGGCCTTCCCGCGCTCGATCAAGGATGTCGAGGAGCACGGTCACGGCGTGACCTCCGTCGCCGATGCCCTGGCGAAGCACTGCGACCGACTCGAGGTGCCCCCGGCGCCGTTCGTCCTTCAGCTGCCGAACGTCATGCACCTGGCCACGGATGTCACCGGTCGCGTGATCGACGGCTCGTCGTCGCTGGACCTGCTGGCCTCGCTGCACCCATCGGCGGCCGTGTGCGGCACGCCGCGGCAGGTCGCGCTCGACGTGATCCGCGAGATCGAAGGGCTCGACCGGGGTCGCTATGCCGGACCGGTCGGCTGGATGGACGCCCGCGGCGAAGGCGAGTGGGGCATCGCGCTGCGGTGCGCGCAGCAGCACCCCACCGACCCGCACCGACTGCGGCTCTTTGCCGGCTGCGGCATCGTCGCCGGCTCCCAGCCTCAGGACGAGCTTGCCGAGAGCAACGCCAAGCTGCTGCCCATGCGCACGGCGCTGGGCAGCTAGCCCGAGACAGCCGCAGCGACGGCGGCCCGCACCGACCTGTCGACAGACATGGCCGCCGTGCGGTCGCTCACCACCTCGATGACCCGCAACCCGGGACCGGGGGCAAGGGCCTCGCGAAGCTCCGACCGTGTCGTGACGGTTCGGTGCGCGGTGCCGGTCGCTGCGCACAGCAATGCGATGTCCACGCCGTGGGGCGTGCCGAAGACGCGCTCGAACGCGTCCTGGTACTCGTTCGCGCCCTGCTCGAGCAGCCCGAAGATGGCACCGCCGTCGTTGTTGACGACGACGACGGTGAGATCGGGCCGTGGTTCGTCCGGTCCGATCACCAGCGCTGTGGTGTCGTGCAGGAACGTCAGGTCGCCGACCAGCGCGTAGGCGTGCCCACCGCCGGCGCTCTGGTGGGCAAGTGCGGAGCCCACCGCCGTGGACACCACCCCGTCGATCCCTGCTGCACCCCGGTTGGCCAGCACCGTCGTGGCCGGGCGCGCAGCCGACAGCCAGAGGTCGCGTACCGGCTTCGACGAGCCCACGACGAGCAGCGAGCCCTCCGCTGCGGCCGCGATGACCTCAGCCGCCACCGCCGGCTCGGCCAGGCCGGGCAGTGCCTCGATGACCTCTGACACGGCTCGTACGGCGAGCTCGTCGGCCTGCTGCCATGCCTGCAGCCAGTCCGGATCGATGACGGCACCGTCGCCGGCGAGAGGTACGGCGGGGAGCACCCGCTCGGCCTCGCGACCCGCGTCGGGCCACCCACCGTGCCCACCCACGACGTCGCAGGTGTGTCCGGCGACGAAGCGCCCGACGGCTCGACTGAGGGTGACGTGGCCGATGACGAGGACGCGCTCGGGTCGGTGCGCCTCGACGAACTGGGGCACGCCGAGCAGCAGCTCGCCAGCTGCGATGCGGTTGGCACTGTCACGGACGCCGGCACTCGGCTCGGCGATCACGGGCCAGCCCCGGGCGTTCGCGAGTCGCACGGCGGCAGCTGCGTGGTCGCAGCGGCCGTCGCCCACGACGACGACGGTCCGCGCCGGCAGGTCGTCGAGAGCCGGCTGCCTCTGCGCGGCTGGCCCGAGTCGGGTCCAGGGCTCGCCGCCCGCCCGGCCGTCGAGTGGCTCGGGCCAGGCGGCCCGCGTGTCAGGGACCAGCGGCTCGCGGAGCGCGACGTTGAGGTGCACGGGCCCAGGCCGGCTGTCGAGCTCACCGGAGGCGGCGACGAGGGCGCGGCAGGTCAGAGCCCGCCAGTAGGCGTTCTGGCCCGGGCGCGACTCCGGGGCACCGACCTCCGTGAAGAAGCGCACGGCTCCGCCGTACAGCTTGATCTGGTCGACGGTCTGGTTGGCACCCGTGTCGCGCAGCTCCGGTGGCCGGTCCGCAGTGAGCACGAGCAGAGGCACGCCGGCCTCCGAAGCCTCCAGCACTGCCGGGTGCAGGTTGGCGGCGGCGGTGCCGGACGTCGTCACGACGGGCACCGGCACTCCTGACCTCTTGGCGAGCCCGAGGGCGAGGAAGGCCGCAGTCCGCTCGTCGATGCGCACGTGCAGCCGCAGCCGGCCGCGCCGATCCGCGTCGTGCAGAGCGAAGGCCAGCGGCCCGGAGCGCGAGCCCGGCGAGAGCACCGCCTCGCGGACGCCGCCGCGGACGAGCTCGTCGACCAGCACCTGCGCGAGCGCCGTCGAGGGGTTCACCGCCCGAATGCTGCCTCACCCTGCGCGAGCAGCCGGTGGCACCTCCGCAGGCGCTCGACCCACCAGGCGTGCCGATCGGGTGGCGCCGCCCACTGGGCGAGCAGGTCGTCGTCGGGGATCGCGGCCCGGACGGGCAGCACTCCGGCGACCGGAAACGGCCTGTCGTGCATGACGTCGGCGGTCAGCAGGCCGGTCGTGGCCAGGCCGCAGGCGAAGGGCAGGTCCGGCAGCGACGCAGCCAGCGCCACCCCGGCGCTGATGCCGACCGCGGTGTCGAGCGCACTCGACACGACGATGGGAAGCCCGCAGTCCGCGGCGATGGCGAGCGCGGTGGCAACGCCGGCCAGCGGCGCGACCTTGAGCACCAGGACGTCCGCCGCACCGGCACGCGCCACCAGCAGCGGGTCCTCGGCCTTGCGCACGCTCTCGTCCGCTGCGATGAGGACGTCGACGCCGGCCCGGGCCAACGCCAGCCGAAGAGCGCTGAGCTCCTCGACCGACGCGCACGGCTGCTCGACGTACTCCAGCTCATAGGGCGCGAGCGCGGTCGTGGCGCGTACGGCGTCGTCGACGGTCCAGGCACCGTTGGCGTCGACGCGGACGCGGCCAGCCGTGCCGAGTGCAGAGCGGACAGCAGCTACCCGGTCGAGGTCGTCGCCCAGGGACTGGCCGGCCTGCGCCACCTTGACCTTCGCGGTCGTGCAGCCCGGGAAGCGGGCCAGGACCTCGGGCACCCGGTCCGCGGGCACCGCAGGAACCGTGGCGTTGACGGGGACGGCGTCGCGCACCGGATCGGGCCATCCGCTCCATGCCGCCTCCACCCCGGCTGCCAGCCAGCGGGACGACTCCTCGTCGTCGTACTCGAGGAAGGGAGAGAACTCACCCCAGCCAACCGGCCCGTGGAGCAGCAGTGCCTCGCGTTCGAGGATGCCGCGGAAGGACTCACGCATGGGCAGGCGTACGACGGAGACGTCGGCACTCAGCTCC